>NZ_JBFRSD010000564.1:0-222 GCF_041473395.1 Vibrio sp. 10N.222.55.C6 | reverse complement strand
GGGTGGCATCGACTCTCACATCCACTTTATCTGTCCGCAACAGATTGAAGAAGCTTTGGCGTCGGGTGTGACGACCATGATAGGCGGTGGCACGGGGCCAAACACAGGGACTAACGCAACCACATGTACACCGGGTCCGTGGAACATGCACCGCATGCTAGAGTCACTCGATCAATTCCCGATGAACTTTGGTTTGTTAGGAAAGGGCAATGCGAGCCAGCC
>NZ_JBFRSD010000563.1:0-574 GCF_041473395.1 Vibrio sp. 10N.222.55.C6 | reverse complement strand
CCAGATATGTTGATCGGCGCAGGCACTGTGCTCAATCGTGAGCAAGCTATTGCGGCTAAAGAGGCAGGCGCAACGTTTGTAGTCTCTCCTGGCTTTAACCCAAACACGGTAAGAGCCTGCCAAGAGATTGGTATTGATATCATTCCTGGGGTCAACAACCCGAGCACAGTAGAAGCCGCTCTAGAAATGGGCTTAACCACATTGAAGTTCTTCCCAGCTGAAGCATCAGGTGGCATCAATATGGTTAAGTCACTTCTTGCGCCTTATACGGATATTGAGATCATGCCGACAGGTGGCATTAACCCAAACAATATTAAAGACTACCTAGCGATACCTCGCGTGCTCGCATGTGGCGGTACTTGGATGGTAGATCAGAAGCTGATTGAAGAAGGCAATTGGGAAGAGCTGGCTCATTTAACTCGTGAAGCCGTTCAGTTAGTCAATTAAACCTAATGCAATAGCATTTTGACGTTATATCTAGCCCTCCTTTTGGAGGGTTATTTTATGGTTGAGCATTATTCTTTCAAAGTTAATATTTAATCGTGCTCGATAGCATCTTAAAAATAAAGGCTAA
>NZ_JBFRSD010000562.1:0-546 GCF_041473395.1 Vibrio sp. 10N.222.55.C6 | reverse complement strand
GACTATGACAGCGCAGTCGCCAACTGTACCGTTGGTGGTGCTCAGTTTATAGAGTCTGATTTCACAGGTAATGGCAGTGAAAGTTCTCGTTGGGAGCTCATCGATCTTTGGGAGATAAATGGCACCGTCATGGCTGTAGTTGAAGAAGAGGTTGTTTTCCATAGTAACGGTACTGGCTACTTTGACGATGATGAGGGATTGTTCGGGTTCGATTGGGTGATTTTGAATGGTGAGGTGACCTTAACCATAACCGAAGAGGAATTTATAGGAGCCAAAGACACCTGGAATAAGGTTGATCAAGATGGAGAGTATATTACGACTAAATCCTTCTGGAGCGATCCAACCTGGAGCAACCCTGCGCCGGCAGAGGGAGAAGCTGAGATATTCTCGGGTGTGATGCGATTTGTGGGGTTTGAATCGCCGTAACGCATAGACTTATCATCTAACATAGAATAAACGCCTAGGGTCAAACCTAGGCGTTTTCTATTTAACTGTTAAATCATAAAAATGAAGATAATAGACAGTGCGCTGATTAGGCCTGCAACG
>NZ_JBFRSD010000561.1:0-297 GCF_041473395.1 Vibrio sp. 10N.222.55.C6 | reverse complement strand
ATTACGCTCAACTTGTTTCTGTAGTCGCACTTCAATATCAAGAGTATCTTGCTCAGCCATCGCTTGAGCTTTTACCAATATATCAGATTTAGCATCTAGCTCTCTGATTCGCACTTCCATCAAGGATTCATAATGAATGTGTGCTTTGTCATTAATTCTGATAGTCATATCACGAAGTATTTTCCCAAGCTCTTGTTCATTGAGTGACAGCATATCTTGAAGCTCAACAGGCAACTCAAAAGTCGATGCCACTGCTCTCTGGTCAGGATTAGTATCTACTGTCGATTGTTTTATTTC
>NZ_JBFRSD010000560.1:0-372 GCF_041473395.1 Vibrio sp. 10N.222.55.C6 | reverse complement strand
ATCTTATCGTTTCTACCGGCATGGCGACACTGTCTGAAATTGAGATAGCATTAGGGGTTATTGCTTTCGGTTATACAGCCGATGAAAATACACAGCCTTCCATATTAGGTTTCCAAGAAGCTTACGCGTCAGAGGCGGGTCAAAAAGCGTTAAAAGAAAAAGTAACAATTCTTCATTGCACGACAGAATATCCTGCACCAATGGAAGAAATCAACCTAAAAGCAATGGATACACTCGGCCGAGCATTTAATCTAAAGGCTGGCTATTCAGATCATAGCGAAGGAATAACGATTCCAATTGCAGCTGTTGCCCGTGGTGCTGTTCTGATCGAGAAGCATTTTACATTAGATAAGAATATGGAAGGTCCTGATC
>NZ_JBFRSD010000559.1:0-472 GCF_041473395.1 Vibrio sp. 10N.222.55.C6 | reverse complement strand
CAGTGACTTAGAAAGACGTAAAGCCATTTCAGGAGAAACTGCACTTTGGCCTTTAAGAACACGATTCAGCGTAGAAGGGGATACATCAAGCTGCTTTGCAACAAAACGACAGCTATAACCAAACGGTTCCATATATAGGTCATAAATAAACTCACCTGGGTGAGGAGGGTTGTGCATACTCATTAGTGATAATCCTCATAATTTAAAATATAGGCATTACCATCAATAAATTCGAAAGTAATACGCCAATTACCATTTACTGTGATTGACCAAATACCATCTCTATCCCCTTTTAATGGGTGAAGCTTAAAGCCAGGTAGATCAACATCATCAATAATGGTTGCAGTATCTATAGCTGCCAACTGCATCCTAAGCTTACGCTCATGCTTAGCTTGAATACCGGCTTTACTGCCAGTCTCAAAAAACTTTTTGAGACCTTTATGCTTGAATGTTTTAATCATACAGAGAGTGT
>NZ_JBFRSD010000558.1:0-776 GCF_041473395.1 Vibrio sp. 10N.222.55.C6 | reverse complement strand
TTATAAATCGATGGAAGTTCAACCACACAACGCTCAGTGATATGAGCTAATGGCAGATAAGACATAACGCGAGTTTCCCCCGGTTGAAAAAATATCTCACTGCCAGATGTTGCTGACGACGCAACGTTTAAATAACTAAGTTCAACTCCCTTTGCCAAACCAGTGCTACCAGAGGTGTAGATGATCGAAAACGTATCGTTAAGGCTGGGGATGTTAATATTTTCAAGTGGCGTTAACATCGGCAACCAAGCACGCCAATCAAGCTTACAATCAACTTTAGCACTAGGCATTGCTATGGTAATTAATGAATCAGGTAAAGCTTTGCTGAGCTCTTTGGAATCATCAAGCTTGCCAATAAACATCGCTTTAGCGCCACTATGTTCCAACACGTACTTTATGTTGTCTGAACTTGCTGTTGGGTAAATCGGGACACTAATCAGACCAGCCATCATTATTGCTAAGTCACATATGTACCACTCAGCCGAATTTTTAGCGATGATGGAGACTTTGTCCCCCTCGACTAGTCCATTGTCAACTAAACCTTTTGCGACTTTCCGTGCCGCGATATCTGCCTCACACCATGTATAAGTATGCCACTTACGATCAACAGGTTGATGAAGCCACACTTTGTCAGGGTGCTTTTTAACATTAGCTTTCAACTGTTCTAACGGCGTACAGTAAGTTGTCATAGTTTAACTTTCCTTAGTTATTAAACGGTTTCAGACCTTAAATTCAACAACGCTACAGCACTTCGATAAATTCAAGCTCCCCAAAAA
>NZ_JBFRSD010000557.1:0-697 GCF_041473395.1 Vibrio sp. 10N.222.55.C6 | reverse complement strand
GTTTCACTAACTCGCCGCAAACTCCAACTTCAATCCCCAAAAGACCTATCATTAGGGGCGTTATTGTTCGACGAAACATCCACAATTAAAAACTCTGTTGAAGTTCTGAAGAGTAAGTTAGACATTGATCGTATTGAAGATTACGAAGATCTTGAATCAGCATTCTCGCAGTTGAGGGCTCAAAATGTTGACCTGCTAATGGTTGAACGAAGAGTGCTAGAGTGGTTTATCACCAATACTCGTTTTATTGAAATGGCAGAGCTAACGCTACATGACGAGTATAAAGTTGAGTATCCGATCTATGTGGACTTTAAGAGTGAAGAAATCAGAGATAGCTTCAATGCCGCAATTAAAAGGCTTAAACAGGAGGATGACGGCTTAAACCAAATTATCGAGATGCAGGTTCAGAGTGATTTAAGCCTAGTCCTTAAAAAAGCGAATATTATCGCGCAAATATCTGCGTATTTTATCGTCAACGACCGCTTTGAAGAGTTGACGGAAGTGTTTGAAATTTTCGACACGGACAGTTCTTTTCAGGTGATCACCGCACAAGCGGATAACAATAGTCGCCCGATCAAATCTTGGTACATAGGCAACCTAGTTGATCAATATGGAGAGAAGAAAAATACCTCTCACTTTTCATCAGTCACCAAGGTGGCGAATTATAGGACCAAGGGAGGGAGTATCAACTCTGGTT
>NZ_JBFRSD010000556.1:0-316 GCF_041473395.1 Vibrio sp. 10N.222.55.C6 | reverse complement strand
TGTTTTAACCGAAGAAGCGCTGTCAGGCTTATAAAGAGAAGCAGGCGTAACAAGATCAGAAGCCGAAGAAGCGGAGCTCAAAGCAAACAAAGCGCTGATCATTAACAGAGCTCTCATCGTTAATAAAGTTCTCACCAATGGCAACCGACGTCCCGTCATTTTTGATGTATGACTCATATAATTCATCATTTTAGTTCATTACCCTGTTCGTTAATTGCTTTGATAATGCTTAAGGACGGTTAACTCAAGCCTTGTCATATCAGGGCCTAAATACTGTATGGTTTTTACCACTTTGCCTTCGCTGTCGACCCAATAT
>NZ_JBFRSD010000555.1:0-366 GCF_041473395.1 Vibrio sp. 10N.222.55.C6 | reverse complement strand
CTGCGTGAACTATACCGAGCACTTAATGATGGAAGTACTGAGGGCTGTTCTGGATGCTTATGCTGTGCCATACACCCAACGGTATTTCCAAGCTAACTACGTGTCAGACAAATTCCTAGAAGTGACGCGAGAACGAGAGCTGCCACTGGTTATTATTGATGACCTAGGGGATAGAGAAAGCGATGAGCAAGGTGGTCGGGCTGAGACTATCTGTCAGCTACAGAAGACATTAAACCCTGCAGTAATTATGAAATCTAGCGAGTTGTCAACGTACGACAAGCTGCACCCAGACCATGCTTATCTGGTCTTGAACCGCTCTACGAGTGATGGCTCAAGCATTCGAAATTATAGTGAAGAGCAACGTCA
>NZ_JBFRSD010000554.1:0-279 GCF_041473395.1 Vibrio sp. 10N.222.55.C6 | reverse complement strand
GGTGAGTTGGATGATTACAAAAGGTAAGCCCATCATCATCCAGCTCAGGAAGTCGATGGTGTTTTCACCGGTTAGGTATTGCAGTGCAATGGCGTTGGGAGGCGTACCGATTGGTGTTGCGATACCACCAGTATTAGCGGCAATCGGAATACACAATACGAGTGCTTTGATCCCCATATCGCCTTTGGGTGCCGAAGCCACAATAGGGCCGAGCAGGGCCAGCATCATAACCGTGGTTGCGGTATTCGACATAAACATCGAGAACACGGCGGTGATCAG
>NZ_JBFRSD010000553.1:0-720 GCF_041473395.1 Vibrio sp. 10N.222.55.C6 | reverse complement strand
GTCATCTAAAGCTGCTCTTTCAGCCTTACCTAAAACAAGACTGTGTTTCTCAGTTTGATATTGCCAAATTCGATAGGGTTCCATATCACTTCCACTCGCTTAATGAAAAGGTAAGGCACCAAAGAGTTATCGTCCTTGGTACCTGGTGTATTAGGCTTGATAAGTTGGATAATCGACGTAGCCTTCGGCTCCGCCCCCATACAAGGTCAACCTAGCATCGGCATCAAACTCGGCCAATGGTAAATCATGAGCAAATCGGGCGACCAAATCAGGGTTCGTTACAAACGGAGTACCAAAGGCAACGAAATCAGCATACTGCTTATCTAGCAACTGTTGGGCAGATTGCTTGGTCAACTTTCCTGCAACCATGATTGGATTAGAGTATATTCGGCGTACTTGCTGGCGAAACTCTTCAGGCACCTCTACATAGCGTGATATGTTTTCTGAAAAATGCACATACGCAAGGTTCATCAGTTGTAGTTTTTCCAGCAATGCTAACGTTAGCGGAACAATTTCAACATCATCCCCAGCAAAACCCTCTCCGATATGAGGAGACAGACGAACCGCAACTCTTTCCCCACCAATTTCGTCGGTAAGTGCTTGCAACGTATCAACCAAAAAGCGCATGCGATTCTCTTGGCTGCCACCATATTGATCACTTCTTTGGTTGCTTTCTAAGCGTAAAAAGGTATCAAACAAGTAACCATGCGCAGCATGAAT
>NZ_JBFRSD010000552.1:0-322 GCF_041473395.1 Vibrio sp. 10N.222.55.C6 | reverse complement strand
GGCATAGCCCGAGCCAAGTTCCCCAGTGTTTTGGTGATAAAAACGCACTGGTGAATTTAGGGTTGTATGCTTTAGGATCGTAGTCGTCGCGTTGAGTTGTCACTGTAAACCTTTAACTGGCGATATAGATTGAACAAGCTAACAGTATACCGTTAGCTTGTTTTCGGGAGAGTGTAATCTAGCGATTAACTGACTGCATGTACTCGCTGACGCCTTCAGCAACCGATTTAAATTGAATATCGCAACCTGCATTACGAAGCTTGGTCAAGTCAGCTTGGGTGAACTCTTGGTAAGCACCTTTTAAATGCTCAGGGAAAGGAAT
>NZ_JBFRSD010000551.1:0-563 GCF_041473395.1 Vibrio sp. 10N.222.55.C6 | reverse complement strand
CTGAAGTGCCGGATACCAGTTATTTAGTAGAGCCAGTGAAAGGGCTTTGGTTGTTGGCGATCGACGCGAACGTTTATCGCCCGAAAGAAAACTCGTCTGATAGCTCTGTCGATGGAAACACGTTTGATGGTTCAAGCAGCGCTGGTTACAACATGATGCTGACTCACAAAGAACACGTGATTGATTGGATCTCTGATGTTGTAAAAGCAGCGAAAGAGCAGAACAAGACGCTGGTGTCTTTCTCGCACTTCCCAATGACCGACTTCTACAACGGCGCTTCTGAAGAGATTGAAGATCTGTTTGGCGAAGGAAGCCATCAACTGGCTCGTGAACCGGATGACGATACCAGCCGCGCATTAGCTGCTACTGGTCTAAATATCCATGTTGGTGGCCACATGCACTTTAACGATACGGGTAAGAAGAGCTTCAATATTGATGGTGTACAGCACACTCTATTTAATATCCAAGCACCATCGCTAGCGGGCTACATTCCGGCCTACAAACTGTTGAACATTCGCCCTGATAACCAGATTGAAGTTGAGACGGTGGTCATCGATCAAGTT
>NZ_JBFRSD010000550.1:0-485 GCF_041473395.1 Vibrio sp. 10N.222.55.C6 | reverse complement strand
TAAGTCGTAAGTGTACAAAATCACTGGTTTTTTAAGATTAGTATAATCAAACATCGTAGAGGAATAGTCTGTAATCATGATATCGGATACTATATATAGCTCCTGAATATCAGGATAGTTAGATACGTCATATGCAAAATCTTCTACACCAGTAAGATCTAAGTTGTCCGCTATTAAATAATGCATTCTTAGCAAGATAATAGCACTATCACCAAACTTCTCCTTCAACCTACAAAGATCAAGTTTAAGGTTAAACCCGTACTGCTTATCTGTTCTTTTCTGGTCATCACGCCAAGTTGGGCAATACAGAATGACTTTTTTATCACCTTCAATGTTAAGGGAGTTTTTTACTTTTAATACATCACTTTCAGAATGATTTATGAGAATATCATTTCTTGGATAGCCACATTCAACAATTATATCTTTATCTACACCAAATGATGATTGAAAAACTTTTGTTGAAAATTTGTTAGCCGATACTAAGT
>NZ_JBFRSD010000549.1:0-460 GCF_041473395.1 Vibrio sp. 10N.222.55.C6 | reverse complement strand
GAGTAACTTATGCAGAAGAGCAGATTAGGAATAGTCACTTTAAAGGCAATATGGATGGCTGGTGGAATGCCGGCGCCAACATAGCAACAGAAAGTAATGAAGCGTGTATTGATATAAAAAACCCAGGAAAAAATTCTTGGGATGTCATTTTAGGTCACAGTGGCATTGGTTTAGAGCAAGGTCAAAGGTACCAAGTATCGTTCGATGCATATGCGAATATTGATACTGAGATGAAAGCCTTGATTCAACATGAAGGCCCTCCCTATACACACTATTTTCTAACCGAAGTAGGTGTATCCGAAGACAAGCAAAGCTATACGTTTGATTTTGTACACGAACTTGATAGTGACGCCGATACAGAATTCCAGTTTCAATTAGGCGCACAGAAAACTGGTGTCATCTGTGTTGATAACGTTTCTGTTGTAGGTAAGCCATTTGTAAAAGTAGCGACTAAGATGCC
>NZ_JBFRSD010000548.1:0-950 GCF_041473395.1 Vibrio sp. 10N.222.55.C6 | reverse complement strand
CTTGAGGTACATGAGTTCCGCTGGAGTGGAGTCGGATGATTGGCGTATTAGTTTTGGTGCAATTCCTATTGCTGCACCAGCTAAGCCAGCTTTTAACGGGTCAAAACCAAATTGCGATGCTGTACCTAGTGCAGCAAGAGTTAAGCCTAGGATACCAGTTGTATCTGAAATCACAGAGCGAAGGCTATCGACACTAATGTCTATTTTGGACTGTTCTAAGGTGCGATTGACATCTCTAATGGAAGCTTCCAGCTTAATCATTGCGGTATTTTTTGCTCTAGGTATGTCACCAGCAGTTAGCACTGACTGGTAGAGTTCATCTAGGTAACTACGGAACGCGAGCAGTTCATCATGATGCTTGTACTTAAATTCAAGTATAGAATCGAAGTGTGTGCTAACAGTAGGGACGGGTAGTAAACCGTGAAGCTCCAGTTCAATACTCTCTTTATCTACAGGAGTTGTGGTGAGAATGCTATCCGAGATTTGAGCCTTAGACCATAAGCCTGGATGTGCTTCATTGAGCTGTTTAAAAATTGCTTCATGTGAAGCAAGGATTTCATCTCCAGCCTTTTTGCTTAGGGTTACATCAGTGCAATCAACAATCTCAGCAGTCATAAAGTTAGATACATTAATCACACTGCTTTGTTCCATGCGCATTCCAAGCGAGCGAGGTTTTTCTCCATGTCGAGTTCGTTGTAACGCACCAGCTTTTTCTAGTTCTTGGAACTGCCAGCAATCAAACTCTATCGAGGAGCATTTAGGAACTTCAATCTTATCCCAATAAAGTAGGTACTTACGTAACTCAAAATCATCAGTAGCAGAACGAAATAAAGCCCCACCTGTTTCTGGATACTCAAATTGAGGAGATAGAACAATACCTCTTTCCATTGATAATCGCCTTACACTCAGATAGTTAGGTTATTATGATAATGCAAGGTGTTGAATAGGGG
>NZ_JBFRSD010000547.1:0-319 GCF_041473395.1 Vibrio sp. 10N.222.55.C6 | reverse complement strand
TAGTGCGCTGGGTGTTGCGGCTTACGTAATCAAGATTTCTAAAGGCAAAGGCGAAACCGACCTTGCTGATGAAGAAAAAGAAGCAAAAGGTGAAACTAAAACAGCCTAGTTCTTTAAACTCTTTGTAAAAGACCAGTCTTCATAGAAAGACAAGAACAGCCAAACACAACTTCGCTTGTTCCGGCAATCACTCAGTGATTCATGGATATTAAGACTAAAGCCCATCCCCTGTGATGGGCTTTGTTATCTGTACTGGTTAGCAACAGACAGTGAGAAGCGCTAATCGCTCGATATAAGCCTTACAAACACAAGCAAAACT
>NZ_JBFRSD010000546.1:0-1334 GCF_041473395.1 Vibrio sp. 10N.222.55.C6 | reverse complement strand
TTGTAATAGAGCTACCATCCGTATCATAACCGACGTCAGAGAACCTCACGTACGGACTACCACCCTCCCATAGGAAGTACTGGTTTACGGCTGGAGAGAAGGTAAACATTACCGCTTGTGAGCCTTCAGCGAACCTCGCCTCTTCCATGAAGTCGAACCACTCAAAGTAGACTTCATACAATGCCATACCCGATAGGTTTACCACTTCTGATTCTACTGAATAATAGAAACTGGAATTGTCTTCTGGATAGGCAATAAGTTGCTCTCCAGAGAAGTCTATCGTATAACCTACCGGAGTTTGCCAGCCGTTTTCAGTGAGCTGTACGTCCCCCTCAGCTTCAAGTGGTAGCTGGATAAAGGATTGATCACCACGGTACTGTATGAGTTCCGTAAGGGTTAACGTATCACCGCCATAACTCAAGGTTTCTTTAAACAGAATATCTACGAACGATAGTTCGCTCCAATCGCTGAAGAATCCGTAAAGAGTCCCCTCTTGCTCCGCAAACTCTTGGGCGGTAATAGTCCACTTATTTGGGTCGGTTGGATAAAGGTCTTCACCGTCATAAACGCCGTCTTCATCTGAATCAGCATTATTCGGATCTAAACCTTCGGTTGCATTCTCATGGTTATCGCCTAAACCATCACTATCAGAATCCGCCCACTCTAATGAGTCATAAGGGAAGGCATCGCTATTGTCGCCAACATAGTCACCATCACTATCATCCCATTCATTTGGATCATTAGGGAAAGCATCCTCGTAGTCTTTAAAGCCATCGTCGTCGCTATCTTGATTTAAAAACTCTGCAAGATAATCTTGCGCAGCTGTCTCGTCTAAGAAGAACACTCCTAGACTGTTATGCCAACTAAACGCTTCCTCCGTTAGGTCCATGCTCCAAGTGTCTATGCCCCTGCGATAGTAAGCATTGTGCCAAGGCCAAGGATTCTCAACATCCGGGACCATAAGCACCATATCAACGTCATTCACTCCGGTGAACGAACCAGGAACCACACCACTATCACCAAGGTTCAATGTAACCAGTGTTGGAATACCCGTAGAAGTCAATAGGTAGTCTTGCGTTACAACGTGCCATTGAATTGGCCCATTGTCATCGTATTGGAAGCTGCTTGTAGGTAACAGCGTAGCGTATCGGCTCAGGCCTGGAATGATTTGGTCATCAATAAGCTCCAACTCTGTGCCAGCAACACGGGCATCCTCTACCTGTTGTGGTAGATCCACAACAGCTTGTGTTCCCCACTCATCAAATGAGGTAGCAACCCAAAGGCCATTAGATTGTTTCTGGTAAACGCGATAGGCCTGTCCGACATTATCAGTG
>NZ_JBFRSD010000545.1:0-235 GCF_041473395.1 Vibrio sp. 10N.222.55.C6 | reverse complement strand
CCGTTGAAGACACCTGTACCTGAAACCCCTCCGAACTCCTGCTGAAGGAAGAGGCTTTCGCATTAATCGTGGCTGCGCAGCACGCAGCCGAAACAATCATAAAGAGGGCCACTTTACCGACATTCATTTGTAATCACCTTTAACGGAGTGTTGCTGTAGCTATTATTTAGCTTTACTCGCATGTAAAGCGGGATAAGCTTCAGTCTTTTATAGAACGACGCCAATATATAGATAT
>NZ_JBFRSD010000544.1:0-285 GCF_041473395.1 Vibrio sp. 10N.222.55.C6 | reverse complement strand
GTACATGCATCGCCAGATGCGCCTTTAGCTAACGTTTTAGTCAATAGCCAGGCTCGTTGGAGCGGTGTCGATTATGCTCAGGCATCCGGATACGCCTCAGTAGATCAAGGACAGACAACTCTTCAAGTCGATGTTCAACTCCCAGGTGACGCTGTTGCTACTGTTATTTCTCCAAGCCAATTCGATTTAAGCGGTGAATTAGATTACACCGTGATGGTTGTAGGCGACGCCGATGGATCCAACAATCCTGTAGAGGCTTTGGTTGTTACTCGCCCTGCTGCAGGA
>NZ_JBFRSD010000543.1:0-360 GCF_041473395.1 Vibrio sp. 10N.222.55.C6 | reverse complement strand
GCGTAGCTTTGGAATACCATCGCCAAAGCTACGCTCTGTACCCACACATGACCGTTTACGAGAACATCGCGTTTGCCCTGAAACTGAAAGGCATGCCGAAAGCTGAAATCGACGTAGAAGTTTTAAAAGCGGCGAAAATGCTAGAGCTTGATCCGCTACTGAGCCGTAAGCCGAAAGAGCTTTCTGGTGGTCAGCGTCAGCGTGTAGCAATGGGCCGTGCGATGGTTCGTACACCTAAAGTGTTCTTGTTTGATGAGCCGCTATCTAACCTCGATGCCAAACTGCGTGGCGTGATGCGTGAAGAGATCAAACACCTACATCGTGAACTAAAAACCACCACGATCTACGTAACACACGATC
>NZ_JBFRSD010000542.1:0-228 GCF_041473395.1 Vibrio sp. 10N.222.55.C6 | reverse complement strand
TATATTGAGATTGTGTGTATGCACCGATACCCAATCAAATTAACGCTGAAATCTGGCGAGCAGATTGAATGTGTCGGATTAGATACTCAACGCAATGATAGCCGTGAAGAGTGCATTAAGGTCAGTATTCAAGGTGTAGAACAACTTGTCGTACTCACTGACCTTTCCACACTAGAAGTTTGTGTCGACAACCCTCATTTTCAGCAGATTTCATTCAAAACGTCATAG
>NZ_JBFRSD010000541.1:0-344 GCF_041473395.1 Vibrio sp. 10N.222.55.C6 | reverse complement strand
TGCAATGGCAGTCAGAAAGTTGACCATGCCATGAAACTACTCGGTATTTATGAGCGTGCCATTAAGATTATGGCGAACAACTCACGCACTCATTTTGCCGATGCTGCGCACTCTCCGGAACAAGAGCTCCTTTCCGACCTATCAAACGAACTACAACATCTGATCACTGAACTCGACTTCGAGGGTGAATCGGGTGATCTGCTTACCGATATTCGAGCGAAGCTGCTGCTTGGTGTTTCCACACAAAACCTACTTGAGCTAACACTTCAGATCCTCAAACTGGTTATTGAAGGCACCAACCTAGAACGTAAGAAGTCTGAACAATTCATCGATCAGCTTAATTC
>NZ_JBFRSD010000540.1:0-255 GCF_041473395.1 Vibrio sp. 10N.222.55.C6 | reverse complement strand
ACTTTCCGGTGGGTTTATCAAATTCCAAAATTGTGACTTCCTGCATCGACTCGACAAATTTCGAAATAAACTCTTTAATTGTCAAAGTTGTAATCTGATCGCTATTGTCTGGCTTAAACGAAAAATGCCCATCGTAGTTGTAGCCATATTGATTTTGGCCAGCAAACATGGCGGCTGCTCGAACAATTGCACCGTTGATATCAGCGCTGTAATGCTTCAGAGACTGAGAGTCATCTAAAGGGGTTAGAGTAGAAC
>NZ_JBFRSD010000539.1:0-330 GCF_041473395.1 Vibrio sp. 10N.222.55.C6 | reverse complement strand
AGCTACTACATGTCGAATACCTTGGATTCTTCTTCTCACCAATCTACAGAAGAAGCGATGGACGGCGGTCATGAAAATTCGGTCGATAATCCGTTCATCCAGTCTAGCGATTGGGGCTGGCCAATTGATCCGACGGGTTTGCGTTTCTGTTTAGCGTCTCTGTATGAACGTTATGAAGTGCCATTGTTCATCGTTGAGAACGGTTTTGGCGCGGTTGATACCATTGAAGAAGATGGCAGCATTAATGACGATTACCGCATTGCTTACCTTGGCGACCACATCAAAGAGATGAAAAAAGCCGTTTCGATTGATGGTGTTGATTTGATGGGC
>NZ_JBFRSD010000538.1:0-371 GCF_041473395.1 Vibrio sp. 10N.222.55.C6 | reverse complement strand
CTATCCAGATTAAGTTGAAAGCGACCATCACCCACCACCCAGTTTGCGCTTGCAAGATCTTGAGGCAATGACTGTTCTAATGAATCGGTGACCATAATGGCCAAGATATCGTTGTGTTGCTGTAACTGCTTTAGTCGATCGAGATGTTGTTCTCGGCAGTCTCGCCAGTCACTAATGAATATCAAGGTTGATTGCTTGAGTCTCATTCGTTTGATCAGTTCAATCCACTGACTAAAACCAACATTATCGCCATCACTTACATTGACGCCTAAGCTTTGATTGGCTTTGGTAAGATGTTTTAGCTGAGCCAACAAATCAGATTGAGAACGTTGAGCTTTGGTATGAAACAGTTTTTGGTGCGACGCCAAAAC
>NZ_JBFRSD010000537.1:0-1440 GCF_041473395.1 Vibrio sp. 10N.222.55.C6 | reverse complement strand
AACCAACACCAACCACCCTGACATTCGACGAATTCCTTGCTGAATCTCGTGCTATCGACTCGGCTCGTAAATGGTTACGAAAGAACACCGCTAAAACAGGCAAGGTACTGAACAAAAGACTAAAACTACTACTTGAACGCGCTCTATCAAGCTTGTTTGAGCCAAGTGAAGCAACTAAGTTAACTCGCCAGATCAACTCATACACAACAACTCTTGTTGCTTCATTTGAAGAAATGCAACAACTCGCGAAAACAGTCGTTAACGACATCAACGATCAAGCCAATCAATCTAAGCAGCTTAAAGTCCTTGCAATACAAACAAGGCAGATGACCAGCCAGTTTTTAACGACTCTAGAAGACTACCGACGTTCAAGCACTAAAGGCGGTAAGTTAGCTCGTGGTGGCAAAATCGATAAGAAGTTATACGCCGAAGCCATTCGCAAACTTGAAGCAATAGAAAAGCTCTGTGACCAGACATCAAAGGCAGCGGCATTTCTAGCCACAGACAACGTAGAAGCCGCAAGTAAACAACTACAGTTCATCATTAACGCCAAACTTTAATCGCTCTAACCCTCGCATCACGTCGAGGGCTTTTTCATGCTCAATAACCTGCTCAAAAACTCGATATAAATACTTGCATATGAGAAATGCATCTTCTCATGCACCGAATGATTCCAATTCCTGCTAGTGAGCCGCGCTAGTGGTGCGAAAAGCGGCATTTCTAAATTTACAACATAGAGGCAATAACATGATAAACGCAGGCGGCAGACCAGAACGGTTTGATGAGATAGCCAGTGCCGAACTGGCAATATTGTCTTGTCTTGGTATCAAATCGATTAGTTCATTAGCTCGTGAGAACAACTGTTCTCGAAACACCGTAACCAAGTACGTTAATCGATTTAAAGCACGTTTAGGAGTACTTGGTTATGCAAATTAACTTGAATCACGTTCAACGTGATAGTTCAAACAAATGGCTTGCTAGTGCGGTTCTTGATGCCATTCAGTATCAAGTTCCTGATGCATTTCAAGCTGCTTGTCGAACTGCTGGTGGACTCAGTCAATGGCTAAACGATGATGAGTTAGAAACGCTTCTATCTGCTCATGAGAACGAACTTAAACAAGCTCAGCAACAGGCTGACTATGAACAGCTCAAAAAGGCTAGAGAAGCTTCTCAAGTACTCTATGCCTACAGCAAAGCGAACGACGATCTTAAATACTCTGTTGGTCGTACGACCCTTGACCGTGAACAAATGACTTTTACTAATTCTCAATTCAAGAACTGGGTTCAACGTCAGTTAGATCGTAATGACATTACGGTGTCACAAAGAGAAGATCTATTAGCCGCCAACTATTGGCTAGCAAAAGCCGAAACAATAATTGTTATAAACGGGATTTGAATATGTATTTCCAAGAAATGAAAAAAGCTGCTTCTGCTTTAGAT
>NZ_JBFRSD010000536.1:0-265 GCF_041473395.1 Vibrio sp. 10N.222.55.C6 | reverse complement strand
GATCACCTACAGTGGTGCACCGCATGCCTTTACTGTATTCGGCTCAAACAACTATCAACAAGAAGCTGACCAAAAATCCTGGGATAGATTTACTCATGTGCTAGAAACTACCACCAGATAATCTTCTCCCTCAGAACCCACAACCCCATTCGAAAACTTAAGAATGGGGTTGTTTAATTATCACTGCATCATCTAGCTACAAATAGCGGTGGATACTTAAGTCATCAGTTTTAATATCACTAGCTGAGCCACTGACCACGCTTGC
>NZ_JBFRSD010000535.1:0-378 GCF_041473395.1 Vibrio sp. 10N.222.55.C6 | reverse complement strand
CTTATGAACGTAGAGCGAAGACTGCTATGGGGCGAGAAGCATTACAGTACAGCAAAGGCTTTGAACAGCATTATGTCGATGATATTGGTTTATTTTCGCCACTCATGTTGAACACAATCGAGCTTGCACCGGGTGAGGCAATGTTTTTGCATGCCGAAACCCCGCATGCTTATATCGAAGGTACTGGGCTAGAGATTATGGCGAACTCAGATAATGTGTTACGTGCAGGTCTCACTCCTAAGTTTATCGATGTACCTGAATTGATTGATAATACGTGTTTTGAAACGACGGATATCGAAGGCATCAAACTGAAACCTATCGAGAAAGAAGACAAGTTGAGTTTCCCTATACCTGTTGATGATTTCGGCTTCGACATCT
>NZ_JBFRSD010000534.1:0-694 GCF_041473395.1 Vibrio sp. 10N.222.55.C6 | reverse complement strand
AATGATACTAGTGGCGGACGAAGCCGATAATACGTCATGGGTAACGCAAGACGTCACGTTGACCCGACCAGACGACTACGCATTTCCAACAGATATATACCTGCACCCGACGCTAACCGCATATGAAGCATTAGAAAAAGGATACGCAACTAACGGAAAGCAGACAGCAGATAACGGTGTCGAATACGCAATACTATCCGACACCGATGCGAAAAAGTATTGTAACAGCCTTGGACTTTCTATTCTCGACCTCACAAGTTATGAGAGTTGGAAACAGAAAACCCAACACACACTGGGTACATACGGAATGAGCCTTCATACCTTCTTGTGGAATGGTAACGCATACCCGCATGAAATGAGAAAAGACTCCGACGACCAAACAAATGGAGATAATTATAGCACAGTCACATGTAATGGTACGCATGATTGGATAATAGACGTTGCAACAAACGCACAGGCAACACCCGGCATACCGGAAAGCGTTAGCGTTACAGCCATAGGCGAAGACGGGTTCACGTACGACGTAACGAACAAAGGAACGCTTAGTTGTACTCCTACTTGCGTAGTAAGTGGCAACACAATCACGTACAACGCAACAGGACAACATACAGTCACATGGACCGGATTGCAGCAAAGCGAAACAACCATCGTAAACGTCGCGCCATACCCAGACACTAAGATAGACGTCTCCGTC
>NZ_JBFRSD010000533.1:0-502 GCF_041473395.1 Vibrio sp. 10N.222.55.C6 | reverse complement strand
TTACATTGTCAGTGTAAGACATTAGAAAAAATAGCTGCGAAAAACGCCCATGTTGTTATCCAAGTAAAGAAGAACCAACCTAAGTTGAGAGATGTCGTTGTCTCCCAATTTCAAACCGTTTTTGACGCGAAGAAAGAAAAAGTGGTGACGGAAGTAACGCAAACTCTGCATGGGAGAAAAGAAGAACAAATTGTGTTTCAACTCAAAGCAAAGCTTCCCCAGGAACTCGCGGAAAAGTGGACAACAATACGCAGTATTATTGCCGTAGAAAGTCACCGTACAATCAATGGAAAAGGCACTGTAGATACCTCGTATTATATCAGATCTCTTTCACCCAATCACAAGCTACTTGGTCATTATATCCGTCAACACTGGCGAATCGAAAACAGCCAACACTATGCTTTAGATGTTGTTTTTAAAGAAGACAGTTCACGAATCTGTTTAGAGGGTGCGGTGGAAAATATTGCTTTATTTAGACGTTTTGTGATGAACACGCTCAAAC
>NZ_JBFRSD010000532.1:0-380 GCF_041473395.1 Vibrio sp. 10N.222.55.C6 | reverse complement strand
CTATTCGCGTTAAGCCTCTGTATTAACGTAAACGATCGCCATGCATGATGCCTTTAAGTTCTAATGGCGCGCCTTTTTTCGTTACATAAAGGCCGCGCTGATTCGATACCAACACACTGCGCTTACCTTGGGTTTGTTGAATGTATAAGTGCTTGATATTGAATGTCTGTTTATCTTGGGCCTGCTCTTGGTCCAATTGATAAAGGTAGTAGTGATTCCCCCAGCGTAAGAACACACCAAACATTTGCTTGGTTTGGACGACATTCCCATCCATGTCGTAACCAATGTACTGCATTTTAACTCGACCATTTTCCAATCGAAGTGAGATTTTCTCCCAGCCTATCATCGGGTATTCTGCGGTGAATTTATAAGTACTTTTG
>NZ_JBFRSD010000531.1:0-231 GCF_041473395.1 Vibrio sp. 10N.222.55.C6 | reverse complement strand
TACTCAATATGATTTACACCAGCTTGAGGCCGAATACATTGAGGCGTTGTCTGACAACCACACCAACTTAGTCATTATTGAACAAGCGCCACTCTACACCGAAGGCAAGGTGGTGGGGCAGGGCTGGAATGGGATGCTTATCTTGCGTGAAGGGGATAAACCGGTCGGCTGGATTGCGATGGATAACTACATCCACCGTTCACCCATAACCAATTATCAAAAGCAGATGCT
>NZ_JBFRSD010000530.1:0-239 GCF_041473395.1 Vibrio sp. 10N.222.55.C6 | reverse complement strand
CCACAACGACGAAAGCCTAGCGAATATCTTCGTTGGTGTACGTCTGCAAGGTGGTCAGGAAGAACTTGAGCACATCATCAATGACCTACGTGAGGGCGGATATCCAGTCGTCGACCTTTCTGATGATGAGATGGCAAAACTACACATTCGCTATATGATTGGCGGCAAACCATCAAAACCATTGAAAGAGCGCCTATACAGCTTCGAGTTTCCTGAATACCCAGGAGCCTTGATTAAGT
>NZ_JBFRSD010000529.1:0-316 GCF_041473395.1 Vibrio sp. 10N.222.55.C6 | reverse complement strand
AAACGCTTCTACGGATGGTGTACATCCGTTACTGTCGGTATCGTGATTGCATTTTCAGTAATCAGCCTTAGCACTACAGATAGCCTAGCAAGTAAAAGAACTAATCTAGAAAGCGCTCGCACTTACACCTTCCCGCAAACATTAGACATGTTGGTAGAGAAACCATTTACTGGTTACGGCTACGGAAAATTTGAATCAGAGTACACTCTGTATACAGCTCGTCAGCACCAACTCAATTCAAACTATCATCCGGGGCTTCCGGCAATGGATCACCCTCACAATGAGTTTCTATTCTGGGGAGTTGAGGGCGGTATTG
>NZ_JBFRSD010000528.1:0-395 GCF_041473395.1 Vibrio sp. 10N.222.55.C6 | reverse complement strand
CTTCTTGGGATTGACTTGTTTTTACAACTGCATTATTGAGTTGTTGCTTTTGGCTATCTGACACTGCGAGTGTTGGAAAGCTAACAGCTGCTGAAATTGCAATAGCCAGCCCGGTCTTGGTGATCGTTTTATACATGACTAACTCCGAGAGTGTATAGAAACAAAGGCCACTCTATAGGTGGCCTTTTTCACTTTAACTAATCGTCAAACAACGATTATTTTTTCAAAGAATCGAATACGGCAGCAAGATCTGCGGCGGCCTTTTCGTCGTTGAATTGATTCCAAAGAGCAGAATCTTCACCACCTACTTCGTCGATAATTTTATTCATATTTGCATCATAAGCTGCTTGGTCCATACCAACTAATACATAAAGACCACCAGCAGGGCTTGCTTG
>NZ_JBFRSD010000527.1:989-1202 GCF_041473395.1 Vibrio sp. 10N.222.55.C6 | reverse complement strand
CCACTGCAGAAAAACGCACCACCATTGCAAAGATAAGCGCAAACATGGAACCAGAGAAAATCAGCCCCGGACGTCCCCACTCCATCACTTTGGCAATATCATTGACTAAGTGATCCATGAACAACACAGGCACCATCACACCAATCGCCAACACAGTGCCTGGAACAGCATAGCCCATCGAAGCAATACGCATGTAAGCCTGATTTTTCTTAC
>NZ_JBFRSD010000527.1:0-283 GCF_041473395.1 Vibrio sp. 10N.222.55.C6 | reverse complement strand
GCCTGATTTTTCTTACTCGGGCTGACACGTTGATTAAAGTTCACAATCATCGCAATGATAACGCCAATAATCGCCGCGATTACTGACACATAAAGACTGTTAACAGCATACTCTCTGAATTCAGGCGTCCAACTTTGTGCAAAGTATTTGTAGGCATAGATCATCAACTGACCCAGAGGGAATAAGAATGCAACGCACACTAATCCCCAGCACCAAAACAGTGCCAACCACTTCTTCCAACCGGATAGGTCGTAACGAAAGTCTTCACGACTGCTGAATTGAT
>NZ_JBFRSD010000526.1:0-233 GCF_041473395.1 Vibrio sp. 10N.222.55.C6 | reverse complement strand
GCTCAATGCCTATCTCAATGAGACCGATACCTCCATCAACATCAGCAAGGTATCTCAAAGAGTCTCTAAGAAACGCTTACTGAGTGAGACCGCGCCTCAAGCCTTTACTCAAGAATATCTAGAACTAGTACCAGATTCAGACAACAGCTTTGGTGATGCACTGCTCGCAGACAGCTATCTCAAGCTGATTGGTTTGGAGGGCATTTTCCCGCAAGAGCGTATTCAACGCGCAT
>NZ_JBFRSD010000525.1:0-850 GCF_041473395.1 Vibrio sp. 10N.222.55.C6 | reverse complement strand
AGAGAGGAGTTGTAGTCGAAGAGAGCAGTTTGATGAACGCGCTCTCTTGTTGCCGTAAGGCGTTCGGTGATAAAAGCGGTGACGTCATCAAAACGGAGCGAGGTAAGGGCTATCGCTTTGTAGCTGTGGTTGACGCTTATTCCACTGAGCAGACACTAAAAGAAGAAACTGAGCAGAAAGACGAGAGTGATATTAAACCTGAACCCTTGAGGGAAGAAAACACTGAGAAAACCATTTCAAACTCAAAATATTTTGATGTCTCTTCGTTGTTCAGCGGTCAATGGATAATGAAATATGCATTTAGTGGAATATTGTGTTTTTTGTTAGGTTACTATGGTAGTGCTGCTGCTAAAGCATATAGAGGGCCAAAAAACGCAGAAGATTACTCTTATCGAATCTATGACTCTTGTGTATATAAAACCAAGAAAGGCGATGTAAGAATTGACCTTGGCTCCGCCCATGTTATCAGTACCGGAGGACTTTCCATCGCAATAAATGATAACCTTGAGTCTGTTAGCTTTCCTTCGGAGATTGTTGGGAGGTTCTGTGAATAGATTAATTGTGTGCGTTATTTCGATATCTACATTAGTAACAGGGTGGCTTATACATACTTTCAAGTCTGAGCAAATCAATGGGAGCTACAAGTCAAACACTATGTCGCACATAGCAATTAATAATGATCGCGAGTGCTTGTTACTGAAATTAAGGACTGAGCTAGAACTATATAGTAATGATACATACGAACTAAATGTATTTACTCGATGTAAGAGTGGTTCTTTTACTAAAGGCGATTTTAAGTTCGAAGATAGTAAGTTGTCTTTTTATGAGAAAGAGCATCACTCAACCAAGC
>NZ_JBFRSD010000524.1:0-247 GCF_041473395.1 Vibrio sp. 10N.222.55.C6 | reverse complement strand
GAACATTAGCCAACGCTGCACCTAATGCCGCACCAGCAGACACACCGATGATCCCTGGCTCAGCAAGCGGGTTGCGGAATAGCCCCTGCATAACCGCACCACATAACGCGAGAATCGCGCCGATTAGCATGCACAAAATAGTTCTAGGTAAGCGAATCTCTTGAATCACTAAATTGATGTGTGGGGCTAAATCATTGTTTGGTTGGAGTAAGCTCGCTGCACTGTCAGCTAAGCTAATGTTCATTGG
>NZ_JBFRSD010000523.1:0-230 GCF_041473395.1 Vibrio sp. 10N.222.55.C6 | reverse complement strand
GATATGTTACACAACTAGCACTGCGTCCAGGCGTAATGGCTGTACCGCTACCTCTTGCTCCTGTCATGACATTTGTCCATACGGAAGAAAAATACTACATCGCAGCATTCAGACAAAACTCATTGCAACGACTGCATCCTGGTTTCGAAGCTGAATTTTTATTCAGAGCACTACCAGGCAAGATTTTCAAAGGACGCATTGATGAAATAATCCCAGCTATTGGTGAGAGT
>NZ_JBFRSD010000522.1:0-508 GCF_041473395.1 Vibrio sp. 10N.222.55.C6 | reverse complement strand
TCATTATCGCAGGGTTGGCGGTTGGCTTAGCTGTGCCAGGGCTGTTATTCTATCGCCGTAGACCTATCGTTTAGCGTTAATTTTCTTTTTAGGGACAGGACTTTCGATTTATGATCATCAGCATGATAGCGGCAATGGCAAACAACCGTATAATTGGTAAAGACAATCAGATGCCTTGGCATTTACCTGCGGATTTTGCATGGTTTAAACGCTCGACTATGGGTAAACCAGTCGTGATGGGACGTAAGACCTACGATTCTATTGGACGCCCTTTGCCGGGTCGGTTGAATGTCGTAATCAGCCGTGATGAGAGTTTAAAGATTGAAGGTGTAACGACGGTAACTTCTATTGAACAGGCTCTAGAGCTACTCAGTGATGTTGAAGAGGTGATGATCATTGGTGGCGGCTCTATTTATGAGAGCTGCTTACCTAAAGCGGACAAGTTGTATCTGACTTACATCGATTTCGCCGTCGATGGAGATACACAATTTCCTGACTGGGGTGAAGG
>NZ_JBFRSD010000521.1:0-612 GCF_041473395.1 Vibrio sp. 10N.222.55.C6 | reverse complement strand
ATATTGCACTTCAATCTGCTTCTTGATTTCTGCTGGCTTTTTTATGCCCATGAGCGTCAAAACTTCTGAATGACTGGCATAAATGGCAGTCATAGATAGATTAATGTGCTTGAACTGGTGTTTTAATGATGCGAGTGATACCAAACCATGCCCAACAACAAAATGGGCAAATGTTCGTCTTAATGAGTGAGTTGAAAAGTGCCAGTACAATTCTCCACTACCATTCTCTTTGATAGGGTAATATATCTTTGGCACGACAGGATTTAATAGGTTATACAGTTCATCCATTTCATCTGGAATATAACGAATATCAAGGTGTTTACCATAAAACCCCCATAGACCCCTAATGTTAACAGTATTCAATACTGTATCCTTTAGCTGGCGCTTTATATTGTCACCCCTGCCAACTGAGCCATCAAATTTAAACCGAGGCGTGAGGTGAATATCCCCCGATTCTGAGCGATAGTGGTCATTGAGTACAGATAACACCAACAATGCTTTTTCACAAATTGGTGCACACGCCCACGTATCCTCACGCGCCAGTTTTTCTAGCTTATTCGTCCATGACCGCATCGTACACAGTGTTATGCCATCAATATCGACCTCTTGGTA
>NZ_JBFRSD010000520.1:0-689 GCF_041473395.1 Vibrio sp. 10N.222.55.C6 | reverse complement strand
GTAGAAGCCTAGCTCTAGCAACTCAACGTCATCGTCATAAATGCCTATTTTATGGATGAGTGAGTCATATATGCCTTTCTTTTCCTTGTAACTTGACTTGAGTTGCTCAATATCATTCGTGACCTCAAGAAAAACGGCATTGGCTTCGTCTTGGCGCAATTTGGATGCTTGATCTCGAACCTCAATCTCTTTATCCACGTTGATGATGCCAGAATATTGCATCTCATAGTCAGCAAGTGCTTGAGAAGCCTTTTCGGTTTCCTGTTTGGAATCTTCCAGTTCTCGTTTTGTAGATTTAAGTCGAGCAATAAAGATAAAAAGCACTATAGCTAGTAGTGCAGAAACCACTAGAAATGGTAGCGGGGGTAAATTTGCGAATGCTGATTGAGGCATTATCACTCCTGATTAAAAATTGCAGTGTAGCTTAACAGAATAATTCGGAGGAATTTTGCCACTTTACACCATTGTATTTTTTAAGGTTACTGAAGTAAAAGGAAGGCCATAGGGTCACATCTTGCGTTTTGCTCCGCATTACTTTTAGTATGTCAAAGTTAGCTGTCGAGCTGGAACGTATCTAGAAGCTACATCCATTTCCGTAGTGGATTTCCAATGCTTTGTACTTCTGTTTCCAAATTATCCCTGTAACGTCCCACTTCAAACACTCTCTAGACTAAAAGAGTGATCAACTT
>NZ_JBFRSD010000519.1:0-240 GCF_041473395.1 Vibrio sp. 10N.222.55.C6 | reverse complement strand
GGCGGTGAGGTTCTGTTTGCTCTGCAGATGGAAACTTGGTTCTAATTGCTTGATATATCGTTTAGATAGAGAGTGTTAATCATGATGTGAGATCCACATCATTAAATGCCAACCTTATCGTTTCAACTCGAAGGTTGGCATTTTTTTATCTTGAGAGCACTTGAACTCTGAAGTAAATCGTTAGCAAGACTCTCGGTCAATCGTGGTGAAGGTCAACACCATCTTACTCATTTCAAAGCC
>NZ_JBFRSD010000518.1:0-796 GCF_041473395.1 Vibrio sp. 10N.222.55.C6 | reverse complement strand
GTTGATCCCGAGGTAGACGTTACTCAAACCAAAATCAATGACAACGACTTCAACCAAAAATCATCAGATGTAGCTCCTTTACAAATTGTCCCTGCTGCTTATTACATTAGTCCTATCAACGACAAATGGGCTTGGGGAATTGGCATGTTCACGACTTACGGAGTAGCCACTGATTACCCAGATGATATTTATGCTGGTGATTTGGCAGGTGACACATCACTAATTTCAGTCAACTTAAATCCAAATATCGCGTACAGAGTTAACGATAGTTTTAGTGTTGGAGCTGGAGTTAACTTTGTTTATGCAGAGGCCGAGCTCAACAGACACAAAGGCAGCCTTCCTGTTGGTGGCTCACCAAGTGACAAACTGATATCAATGACTGGTGAGACTTTTGCTTTTAGTTGGAATGTAGGTGCGTTATATGAACTGAACGAGTACAACCGTTTTGGGTTTGGTTACCGCTCATCCGTTGAACTCGACTTTGATGACGGTGAGTTCACTGATTACACAGGTCTAAAAATGGAAAACGGCGCTCCTGGTAAAACCACAGGGCGTCTAGAAATTGAACTGCCCGATATCTTCGAATTATCTGCTTTTCATCAACTTAACGATGCTTGGGCAATACACTATGGTTGGCAGTTAACTAAGTGGAGTAAGTTCAAAGAGTTAAAAGCCACTAGTTCAGATTGTAAAAACAATGAATGTTTCTTGAAAACCGAACATTACGAAGACAATCAGAGATGGTCTGTAGGTGGAACTTACATGGTTAATCAAAATTGGACGGTACGAGCGGGCC
>NZ_JBFRSD010000517.1:0-249 GCF_041473395.1 Vibrio sp. 10N.222.55.C6 | reverse complement strand
AGAATCGCTTGGTGATCACAAGAGATGAGTTAATGCGCTAAGAAGCTTCTGGACAACAACGTGTCAGGGATTTTGCTAAATTAACAAAACACGAATAACCATAGGTATGGAAAAGTTGGTGTGAAGAGGCGATGCGATGAATAGCATATCACTAGCAAAAGTATTGGAGGGCTAAAATGATATAGCCTAGCCAATTGGTTTTCGAGACATGAAGAGCGAGCTATTCACTCTTTGGCCTGCGTTTTAAAG
>NZ_JBFRSD010000516.1:0-293 GCF_041473395.1 Vibrio sp. 10N.222.55.C6 | reverse complement strand
GCTCAGAAATAGACTGTTTACTTCCCCACGGATAATGCTGAATAACATTATCTAATTTAAATAAAGACATAGATATTTCTTTGTATCACTTGCAAGTAATCAAACTTAGTCAGCTACTTAACATTAATCATTGACGCACCCAACTTGAGGGTAGCAGCGATATTTCGAGATGTTTGAGTCACGTTCATGCTCGCCTCTTGAAGCACTTGTTCAAGGCTCTGTGGTGAGCGAACAGTGGCAAAAGCACTGTCGATTGTGGCGTATAAATCATCGATTTCAGAACCTAAAGAACC
>NZ_JBFRSD010000515.1:0-202 GCF_041473395.1 Vibrio sp. 10N.222.55.C6 | reverse complement strand
CCCACATAGCTATCGCTGAATTCAGTTTTTGTACCGAAGTTAGAATAAGCATTTACACCCCATGCAAATTTATCATTTACTGGAACGATTAGATGAATGTTTGGTGCAATCGAAGTATCGCCAGCATCGTCATAGTCAGCATTGCTAGAATTACCGCCCATGAAGCCTGTGTAAGTAGCATCCTTGACTTCAATCATAGAAG
>NZ_JBFRSD010000514.1:0-786 GCF_041473395.1 Vibrio sp. 10N.222.55.C6 | reverse complement strand
GAATAAAAGCGGCATCGGCACTTGCTCTTTCTCTAATTTGTTAATTGTACGCTTAACATTCCAAACCCAAGATTTTAAAATAAGTATGTCATCATCACTGAATTGTGCATATTTTTTCAGTTTCACAAACTCATCTGAGAGTGTAGCGTCGTATTTCAGGCGATCTCGAAGCTGCTCAATCGTCGCATCGTACATATTCATGTCATACTGAGTTAACGCAGCTTTAACATAACGAGGCTTGTGAAATGATACATCAACTTTTTTACGCTGCATCCAGAGCTGAAAGTCAGTGTTAAGCTCGCTTGGCGTCAGTGACATTTTATCTTTAGTAAAGCGACAGAAGCCCCACTTGATTTCAGATTGCTCGAAATATTTCTCTACGAGCTGAAGACTATCAGTGCATTCTGCAATACTTTGTTGCTCTGCTTGTTCAATAAAATCATCTAATTTAACAATATTCATGCAGCATCACCTTAATAGCCTGAAGCAATAAGCGGATTTTTGTCAATCTCACGTGTAAGAAGATACTTCTCCGTGTATGCAAACACTTTACGAATATCACCGCTCGAAGCACTAATAATCATGCGAATAATTTGCATGAATTTGCTATTTAGCTGCTCATCTTCGATTTCTTTATCAACAACCTCTTCTATTTTAGCTATTACTAATTCTTCGTTATCTGCCTGATTAAAATCTATGCCGTTTACTCGCGACAGTAAGTTAGCAGGAATTTTATCAATAGCGTTTGCTGTCATAATGACGACGCAGTCAGTATGTGTTGAAAAC
>NZ_JBFRSD010000513.1:0-312 GCF_041473395.1 Vibrio sp. 10N.222.55.C6 | reverse complement strand
AGGTGGAGCCCCTCTTGGCTTACTTCTAAAGGTCACGCTTGGGATTGGGCTTTTTGTGTTTCTGCTGGCTTTGTGGCAGTAGGAACCTGATATGGCATTAGATTTCAAACGAAGACGTGAAAGTACTTAAGAGTCATGTAGTTACAAATTGCTATTGGCGCCATAGTTGCGTGTTAGATGTTTACCCTACTGGTCTACACGTTCCCAAGAACGTACTTTGATACTTGACGTAATACCTAGTAAAAATGCTACGCATTGAGAATCAGTCTTAAATGTCAGTTATACAAAGTTACCCACCCAAGTTGCCAAATA
>NZ_JBFRSD010000512.1:0-254 GCF_041473395.1 Vibrio sp. 10N.222.55.C6 | reverse complement strand
AAGAAAGAAGGGTATTATATCAATGCGCTTCGACCAGAACTTTACTGTGGGCCGAAGCAGGACCTCTGCTTGACTATTAAACGCATAACCTTTAAGGCTGAGCAGACAGACGGCTTTTTTGCGCAGACGGAAGATACCACGCTGTATTTCCAGAGTTACACAGAAGGGGAAAAGGCTTACAAAGTTCTAAAGCGTGTTGATGCGCGCAAGCGTCAAATTCCTTACATGTCATTCGGCAGCGAATATAAATTCTG
>NZ_JBFRSD010000511.1:0-266 GCF_041473395.1 Vibrio sp. 10N.222.55.C6 | reverse complement strand
GATAAAAGCTATCCCCGACTTTCCCGACTCGAACTTCAACATGGGCTGGATAGAGCTCGCTCTCCTCACTTTCTTCTTCAGATTGCGAATACGCAGCAAAAGGAAACAGTGAAGCGAGCAAAAAGAATCGCCAAAGCATGCAATTGAACACTAGCCTTTAAAGAGTCTGCGACAATGAAACGAGCACTACAGAACACATTCGTACAGAGGCTGTTCGTTCTGAACCAGTGAGATCTTCGACCCTTTTGGGAAAGGCTTTGATAATT
>NZ_JBFRSD010000510.1:0-241 GCF_041473395.1 Vibrio sp. 10N.222.55.C6 | reverse complement strand
CCTAGGCGGACAAAAAGCCCGTCTTATTTTTGCTGAAGTTGCGCAAAACATCAAACCAGTATCTCCAGCACAAGGCGACCACGTTGCACGTTCTATCATCTTAGAGAACGCATTGATGGAAGTACTTGATGAAGGTAAAGACATCGAGACAGCGCTTAAAGAGGCTGAGCGTCTAATCAAGCGTCGCACGCGTAATCTTTAATTTGTTATTACTTTGAGTAAGTGAGGAAGCGTGGATCTG
>NZ_JBFRSD010000509.1:0-242 GCF_041473395.1 Vibrio sp. 10N.222.55.C6 | reverse complement strand
GAGGTAGAGCTTTGGGTTGCAAATCTATTTCTCAATCGTGTCTTAAACAATGAACATTTTGTTAATGACAAGAATTCCTGTCGGTTGAATAAACAAGGACAACAGGTTTTTTATCGCCAGTGGCATCGTTTTTGTGTTGAACACCGTATGCAAGTGAATCGTGTTGCCCGGCTAACGAGAAAGCAAATTGATAGGGAGTATCGGAATGGCAAAGCCACTATGGTTGATTAGTTATGATGTTT
>NZ_JBFRSD010000508.1:0-408 GCF_041473395.1 Vibrio sp. 10N.222.55.C6 | reverse complement strand
CCTCTGAACGTGTAATCTCTTTGACATCATAAATCAGGCTTTGCCTGCGATATCCAGTTACATGATGAATACCCAACCCTATATCTAGCCCTTCTGACAACAGTGCTTTGCAATACAGATTGTCTTCTAACGTCGATGTCAGTGACAAAATAGCGTTAATCGGGTCGGAGGGTGGCCGTCTTACTCGCCCTGTAAATCCGAGTTCAGAAAAGACCTCGACATTTTCCCACGCCTTCCAGTATAAGCGCGAGATGTGCGCTTCAGCTATCATGAGGTTTGAGGTATCATTTAGTTGATCTAGTAGGTCATCCCACACTGAAGAACATCTAAGCCCCAGCATCTTCAGGGTATATTTCTGCCTCAAGCAGCGTATACGTACCAATCGCTCGGCTAGGCCCCGTTTTATCG
>NZ_JBFRSD010000507.1:0-921 GCF_041473395.1 Vibrio sp. 10N.222.55.C6 | reverse complement strand
TTTCTTTGGTTAATAACTGAGCAAAGTATGCTCCTGCCCTGGTAGGTTCATGGGGCGTTTACAATATTTCTAGATTGTACTGTTCGATAAATGCTGAGCTATTATTTAAAAAGTGAATGTTATTTAGATATTCAGAATAGTCGAAATAAGATAGTGGTTTTTATTAAATGTAAGTTGTAGTTATAAAGGCGAAAGTAAATGTTACTATTTTCGCCTTTATAACATCATGGATGCATAGTTTAGGTAAAATTAGAATAATCGTTCTGGAACAGAATATTCACATAGGCTGCTTTAAAGTGCTTTATAAAAAACTCATCGGATAAGTTGTTCGCACACAATAGATAGTTGCTCATTTGGCTTAACTCAAAATCGGATGCGCAATCGAGAGAGTAAACATATTCTACTAACACTTGATGACAAAGTGCTTTAGAAAGTGGTTTTAATTCTGGGATCAGTTTATTCACGCGTTTTGAAACATCTTCAAACTGACTAAACAGTTCACGATTGTGCGGCAAAGATTTTGGATTGAATGTTTGGGTGGTAGCCGTAACTAACGGTGGTAAATCAACGAGTCCTTTATCGAAAATGCTCACCGCTCGCTCAGAACTAACTACAAATTTTCGTTCTAAATCAAAGTCTGAAAAAAAGTTATCGTTGGCTGCATAGTTAGGAGTCAGCGAAAGCTTAGAAACGGTTTCAGTTTTAATCATTGTATGTTTCTCCATTCTGGTTTTGAAGACTAGATTAAATACAAGATTCAACCCTTTTAATAGCAGCTCGGATCCGAGCATAGTGACAATGATGTTCTTTTATATATAGTATAAGTGAATAGCCGTTAAGTGATGGTTAAATAAATACTAACTATGTTATTTATGATATAAACACATATTTTATAGGAGTTTACAGTGTTTCGTTCTACTC
>NZ_JBFRSD010000506.1:0-522 GCF_041473395.1 Vibrio sp. 10N.222.55.C6 | reverse complement strand
ATTCTCAGTAGAAGTCACGTTTCTCATCTTGAAGAGCTAAATGATGATGAATACAAGGAGTTGTTCTTGTTCGCTAAGAAGTTGGGGCTGAGAGTTATCGAGGCATTTGATGATGTCAATGATTATACATTGGTGGTAAACAATGGAACATATTCAGGACAGCATATTCCTCATGCTCATATTCACTTAATTCCACGACGGAAATGGGACAACATTAATTTTTACTGGCGATTACTTACAAGGTTTATTAACCCGACCGTTTCAAAAAGGCGCTTGCTAAAAGTGTCTCAAAAACTGAAAAGTCATTTTTGAAGTCGACGACTGTTTGTATCAAGCGAAACGCAATGGTAGAGACAGGGTAGAGAGCAGTTCTGACAGAGATACAAAAACGTGTTTTCAGCGAACAAGCAGCAAATAAAGAAGGGACCTGCAATCTATTTCTAGTTACAGGTCCCTTCTTTATTCAATGTCAATTATGACGTGATGTTTGTTATTGCGTAAAGCCTATGGCTGTTGCTTAGT
>NZ_JBFRSD010000505.1:0-264 GCF_041473395.1 Vibrio sp. 10N.222.55.C6 | reverse complement strand
GAAGCACTCGATTTCACCAAAGTCGTTCGTAAGACGGTGATTGAATCTGGTGAAGTTGTTCAATAACGCCACCGAGTGAGATAAACTGTTTACCGTTAAGATCAAAAAAGGCCTCATAGGTATTTACCTACGAGGCCTTTTTAATACGGTATCTTTCTATATCAAGATAGATGGTTAACGAGTGCAGTCGTTCACCATCTAACCTTAATTAATATTCGTAATTACCAGAACACGTCTCGACGTTTTGCTCGAGCGATAATATTG
>NZ_JBFRSD010000504.1:0-429 GCF_041473395.1 Vibrio sp. 10N.222.55.C6 | reverse complement strand
AACGCCTCTTTAACCCTCATTGTATCAGACGTCTGTCCATCAAGAACCATTTCCAATACACATTTGGTATTGAGCATCACGGTTAGGTATTCAACATAGGAATAAGACGGTTTCTTGTCAAAAACAATAAAATTGCACTTAAAACCATCTAATGCATCTTTTATTTTCTGAACCTTTTCTTTCCTTCCTTTATCCATGCCGACAAAAGAAACATCGAAATCAGATGTTCTTTCTATCTCACCGATGATTTTTAGTTGAGGCATAGGTAGGTAAATATGCTTAAAGTCATACTTTGCTGCATCACCTTCATCAAAAGTATATGTTTCAAAACCTTTTAGGTGATGGTTCAGGCTTCCATCTGTGACATTTCTAAAAACAATCACCTTCCTCCCGTCAATCTTTGATATCGGCTTTATATCTCTCAGAGAA
>NZ_JBFRSD010000503.1:0-350 GCF_041473395.1 Vibrio sp. 10N.222.55.C6 | reverse complement strand
GGCGTTGTACGCCAGAAAGAAAGTTATAACGAATAATACGAGTCTTTATAATCACCCTTTATACTCAAAAGATAACTTTCTTATATTTGACTGTCTAAATGAACTTACTGGTAATATTGAAGGCTTTATTTCTAGCGAGTTTGACGAATCAGTTTTGATTAAGCTTGAAGATTACACTGTTGATGGTTTTTATCACAAGCTACTAACGGACAATGGTGAATGATTAGTTAGAACTTCTAACTAATCAATAGAATCGATATGTCTACGTGTAGGTTAATAACCCACATATGGATCTTGTCCATTCCTGCGTGTTTTTAACAACTTTAAAATCCACATGTACTGTTCAGGTC
>NZ_JBFRSD010000502.1:0-303 GCF_041473395.1 Vibrio sp. 10N.222.55.C6 | reverse complement strand
AGCCCCTACAGATACCATCTTGGTATCAACTACCGAAAGTAGCGCAATCAAATGTGCTGCCGTTTAAAGCTTACGTAGCTTAAGGAAAAGATATGTTGAAAGTAGAAATCTTCCCAGAACACGAACAACCAATCACAAGAACATTACCAGGCAAAGATGGTAAACAAGCCAGAACGATAAGAGAACAAATAGGATATGCATATCTGGGTGGTAAGTTCCCAGTCGAAATGAAGCTCTCATTACAAGACGACCAATCAGCATATAAATCAGGAAACTACGAACTTGATAGCTCAAGCTTTACCG
>NZ_JBFRSD010000501.1:0-611 GCF_041473395.1 Vibrio sp. 10N.222.55.C6 | reverse complement strand
CTATTGCCAACTGGTTAATAGGTAGAGAAAAGATATCTAAAAAAATAAGAACTACTCTAAATTATTTGGTAAAGCACATAACAAGCTAATTAATAAGGACAAAAAACAGTTGGCTGTTTTCGTTCCTCAACATTTTAGCCAACAATTTTTTGCCCATTATTAGGGCGTTAGCAATATAAGGAATTATCGTGTTTGAAAGTAACATATCGGGTCTTGATACAATCATTATTGCTTGTGTCTCTGCTTTTGGGGGATATCTTGGCGCGTACTTCAAGAAAAGTGCTGAAATTTCTTCTATGTCAGATAACATCAAAGAACTAATGTCTCAACAAAGAAAAATTACTGAAGCTACAGAGTCAGTAAAACAAGATATAGAGCATCAAGTCTGGCGCAAGAAAGAGCAGGAGTTGCTAAAGCGAGAGAAAATGGAAGAGTTTGCCATTTTGTGTATAGAGCTTCCTCAAAAACTATCAGATGAATACTCAAAGCGCACTATTCATAAAAATGCAGATTATGACAGGCATTACATGAAAAAGATTATATTGCTTCAAAGCCTTTATCTTCCGAAATTCGCTAATGATATGGACTCATTAATGTCTTTACATCAAAGA
>NZ_JBFRSD010000500.1:0-226 GCF_041473395.1 Vibrio sp. 10N.222.55.C6 | reverse complement strand
GTCAGCTTCTACGACAAAGACCGTTACTTCTCACCTGATATCGAGCAAGCAAATCTACTGCTCAAATTATCAGTGCATAACCATCTAATGCCAGAAGGCCTACTGTGTAGCTTCTAAGGTTTGGCGAAATAGCACGTCATATAAACAGGGGCTATTGATTAGCCCTTGTTGCATTGAATCCAAGCCCCTATTCCCCTCAAAATCGTCACATACCATCCAACGTATT
>NZ_JBFRSD010000499.1:0-301 GCF_041473395.1 Vibrio sp. 10N.222.55.C6 | reverse complement strand
GTCAAATGACTTCAGCTTAGCGGCAGTTTCGCCTGAGATCGGTTGAAGACATGTAGGGCACGATGAACCTTCAGTTGGTGGAAATGCAAGAGTTTTATTGTGTGTCTGAACAAATGTCTTAACGTGGGACCACATCTGAGCCCATTCTTGTGAACAGATGCCGGCAAGGTCATGCCCTTCAACAGCCTGACTGCGAGCTAACTCAGCAGCGCCTTGCTTTGTTTTGTAATAATCGTAAGAAGCCTTGATTAAGTCGAAGCGCTCTTGCTCTAACTTGTCTTTCAGCTTCACCAAGTAAGTA
>NZ_JBFRSD010000498.1:0-771 GCF_041473395.1 Vibrio sp. 10N.222.55.C6 | reverse complement strand
TTTCCGCCTTAAGTTTTTGATTATTATGAAAAATAAGTCATGCAAAAAAGCAAAATCTAAAAAAAGAAATAGTGATAAGCATATTAGACGATTAGTTGCCGCCTCAAAAGAGATTGATAGGAATAAAGCTCGTTTAGCTGAAGTCAAAGTGCAAAGAGAAGGTAAACAGGTACTACCAGACCTAGAAAATATACAAACGGAATGGTTTAGAGTGTCAAATGAAGTACTGAATTCAAAAACATTTATATCGCTTAAACATCAACTTGAATTGCTTGAAGTCAAATCTCCTAAAGATAAAAATCCAGAGCAACACGTGCATGATCTGTACAAAAAAGCATCAACCCTGAAAGGTGTGATAGGTTTTGAATTAATTGGTGAACTAGCAGTTGAATGGGATAAGTTGATTAACTATCGCTATGGGCGTTGCCGTTACCATGAAGGCGTACCAGATAACTGCACAATAACTTGGAATCGCTCCGTTTGGTGTGCACTTGGGGATTTAATGCGGTTACAGATAGGTAATCACCGTGATGTTATGAAGTTATTCTATGGACTAGTACCTTCGGCAATAGAAGAGATTAAAGCCCACCTTGAAACTTCACCTGTTGACTGGATAGAAGCTAATAGGGCTTTGGAGTGGCTCTATGACTTGAACGAAGGACAATACAAAAGCCCCCCAGCGCGCTCAAATTTTAAGCTACTAGTAGGTGAGCCAGATATTAATCCATCATTCAGAACAATTATTAGACTAGGGAGTTCATTGTGGAAGAG
>NZ_JBFRSD010000497.1:0-386 GCF_041473395.1 Vibrio sp. 10N.222.55.C6 | reverse complement strand
GGAGATACAAGGCTATGAGCTACGTATCCCTGACGGGATTCTTTACATCAATGGCTTACCTCTTGTGGTGTTTGAATTTAAGAGTGCCATTCGTGAAGAAGCGACTATCTATGATGCGTATAAGCAGCTAACCACTCGTTATGATCGAGATATCCCTGAACTATTCAAATACAACGCTTTGTGTGTGATTAGTGATGGTGTGAACAGCAAAATGGGGTCGTACTTTGCCCCATACGAGTTCTTTTACTCTTGGCGTAAAATTACGGGTGAAGAAAAGCTAGACAAAGACGGTATTGATTCATTGTTTACGATGATCAGCGGCTTGTTTAACAAGAAACGCCTTACTGATGTGATACGTCACTTTATCTACTTACCTGATACCTCAA
>NZ_JBFRSD010000496.1:0-472 GCF_041473395.1 Vibrio sp. 10N.222.55.C6 | reverse complement strand
ATTTTATATTTGCCTCAACTAATTCTTTTTCCTTAAGGTCAAGAAGTTTTTGAAGCTTTACTTGCTCAGTAATATCACGACTAATACCGAACATTCCTATCAACTCACTTCCTCCATCTTTGTAAAGAGGCCATTTACAGGTAGATACCCAGCCCTCATTTCCCTCATTATCTGTATAAGGTTCGATTGAGGTTGTTTTCTGTATTCGACCTTCGATTATTTTCTCATCTTCCTTACGATACATTAATGCATGTTCATGAGGAAACAGATCAAAGTCATCTTTATCGTGAAGTTCCCTCCATGAGTTTTTCCCGACAAGCTCTGCAAAGTTCTGACTGCACAATATGAACCTATAATTCATATCCTTAAAGTAGATGTAATCGCTAGTAATAGATAATAAGGACATGAAGTGACTGAGGAAATTACTTTGCATATATCTGCTCTCTTATTTTTCGGGGGCTCACAAAATGTC
>NZ_JBFRSD010000495.1:0-278 GCF_041473395.1 Vibrio sp. 10N.222.55.C6 | reverse complement strand
AAGAACTTAGGCTTATCAAATGTGCCCATAAGCGTTGGAATCTCTTCCAGTGCTTCAGCAAGTTTTGGATAGCCACGACCTACTGGGTAATAACCCGGTACAGGTACTTCTTCTGTCATGCAGCTATTCAGACATAGGTCTAAAACAACATCGAAACAATCGTGATTAATCGCGACTTTCGCTAGATTGCTTGATGTGCCTTTGTTTTCGATCACAACTTCAAACGTGCCAAGGAAACCGGATACTTGAACCGAATTCGCGAAGTACAGTTCTGGGTT
>NZ_JBFRSD010000494.1:0-593 GCF_041473395.1 Vibrio sp. 10N.222.55.C6 | reverse complement strand
AACTTAATGAAGACAAACGTTTTCGTGGCTAGAAGAACAGTGGAAGCACGTAGAGGCTTTGGGGTTTTGGACTAGGAGTATTGAAAGCCATTGTATCGATTGTATAAGCGCGGTCAAATAACCACGTATTGAAATGAGGCGCAGAACAGTTCTAGCTTAGAGTGGGGGCAGAACTGTACTAACTGAAATAACTAGTTAGAAGATGGGAAATAAATTTGGGCTTAAAAATCTAACCCAGATTAAATCTGACAGGCACCGAGTCAAAAATGGGTAACTGTCAGATCAGATCTGAATTAGTACACTTTAAATGCTCTCAGCAAATTCAGGTTGCTTCGTCTGAGTTAAATCGGTGGTAGCACCAAGCTCGATTGCTTCTTTCAACTGAGCTTGTTTTCGCATTGCTTTAGTTTCATTGAAGTCTTGTGCTACAGCAGTTTCGATGAACTCAGCATCATCAATATCGAAGTTTTTAACAGCCTTCTTGATGTCAGATAGCTCCACTTGGAAAAACTCTTTACGTCTATTCACCATGTTCAAACGGTCATTATCGAATACGCGATGTAGCTCTTTCTCAAGAGAAGGTGCGTCAGTGG
>NZ_JBFRSD010000493.1:0-492 GCF_041473395.1 Vibrio sp. 10N.222.55.C6 | reverse complement strand
GTCTCGAAATCCTCAATCTTGGAGAAAATTGTTGATATTTATCTTTCGAACTGATTTGCCATCACATTTGAATGGCAAACTCAGACTGCTAGGTATTCCATGTATGATATATGGAGCGCAATCAGAGTTGTATTTACTTGCTTTGGGACCAACCTCGGAAGCAGTCGTAGATTCAAATAGCTACTGTTTTCGCCCTAATCGCATATATTTCGATACTTTAGAGAAACTCTGAATTGTCTAGATTGTGATGTGGGCTAACTGCTAGAAGTTAGCGAGGAAGTAAGTGTTAAAGGTCAGTACTTCTAATATTGAGCTGAGGATTTATCAATAAGTTGGCCATATAAGGTCAATTTGTGTCGAAGTTAACTCGGTATCAATATAATAAAACTATGATTTAGACTGCGTGATATAGCACAAATGACAAAAACGCATGTTATGCGTTTATTTTCATGAGTTAGAATTTGAAAACTAAAGAAGTTGGAGCGTGCAGCG
>NZ_JBFRSD010000492.1:0-372 GCF_041473395.1 Vibrio sp. 10N.222.55.C6 | reverse complement strand
GAACAAGGTGACCTCAATTCATCAATAGGTCTCAGGTTGCAGATGTATCAAGCTGGCATTGAACTTTTTGAAAGTAGTCCTATATTAGGGCATGGGTCATTGAATCGTGAGTATATTGAAGAGAATATACCAGGGTATACACCTAGGGCTTATGGCTTTATTTCAGAAGGGCATTTACACAATAACTATATTGATAAACTAGCGCGCTCTGGAATTATAGGTTTAAGTATCTTTTTGTTCTTTATTTTCTATCCAGTATATTTGGGGCTGAGAAAGTATCCCGACTTATTTTGGTTGTTTAGCTTGCCTTCTATCCACTACGCTGTGGCCAGTTTAACAGATTCACCTTTTAGAAATGGTGATGCTCTCGTT
>NZ_JBFRSD010000491.1:0-375 GCF_041473395.1 Vibrio sp. 10N.222.55.C6 | reverse complement strand
GCTAAATAGCGCACCATTCAAAATTCAAGTAAGTTGCTACGACTTTGTAGCGCCACAGGTTGAACAATCCGTGCTTTATGACATAGAAAGTGCACTTGAAAATAGACAAGTACTCTCATTTGATTACAACAATCATCGCTGTGAGGTTGATCCATACGCTTCGTTTGTCTATCAAAAAGTATTTTATCTTGTAGCTCGAGAGCGTTACAAAAGAAGCTCTAACGGTAGCTCCATGTCTGGAGAAATGCGTACCTATACGATGCACAAGATAAACAACATTGAAATACGCTCAAATCAAAGTTTTTCAATGGGTAACAAGTCTGAATTTTGCCTCCACGCTTATCTATCGACGACAAAGGGTAAATGGGTTAACGG
>NZ_JBFRSD010000490.1:0-811 GCF_041473395.1 Vibrio sp. 10N.222.55.C6 | reverse complement strand
CTCATGCTCTCATAATCGCGCTTATGCTCATTCATGGTGATAACATCATTGATATCAGACACGTATAACGCGCCATTCACAGACTCAAGATGCATCCCAAAGCCCGAACGGAACATAGCGCAATATTTGACCCCAAGGCCATAACCATCCTCCAGAAATGCCATTTCAGAAGTAGACGAATTGAAACGTCCTATTGTACGTGTTATATCACGCTGTTCCGCACTCTGGCGATTTTCAAAAACAACGTCTGTGTGACTTGGGCTGAATTCGCCCAGTTTTAATACTTTCATTTAAATTCCTTTAATAATGTACGCGGTCTAAGCTATCCATCTCACTAGCTTGCTTTTCTGCTAGTTGATTAAAGTGGTCAATCACGACCTCACGCGCCAACGTAGTGGTAGCCTTGTTCGATAATCCCGTTAGATTCGTGAGTGTTACTAACTTGTCATTCATCAGTGAGGTAATGAAATCAGGACTATCCCCTTTACCGTTCTTTGCTTTTGAAATGCGATAGTCAATACATGCCTGAACAAACGTCTTACAAGCTTTCTCAAGCTCATCAGGCATCATAAAATCATCAGCATTTTCTTTTCTTGCAATCTCGTTTTGTTCTGCGAAATGATTCAGCATGTATCACCCCTTTAATTGATTGAATAACTCGTTGGCACTCTCTGTTGGTTTCGGTCGTGTGGTTTCAACTTCATCACGATAACGCTTAACAGCCGCATAAAAATCACGAGCATCAACCTTTAAATGGAAACCATCGCCTTTAGGCCAGATAAGGATTTCGTTCTTAGATTCAATAAAGAAA
>NZ_JBFRSD010000489.1:0-1320 GCF_041473395.1 Vibrio sp. 10N.222.55.C6 | reverse complement strand
CCTGCAAGTCGCAGCCCTTTCTTCAATATGGTGAAAGAGACACAAGATGGTTTCGTTGAGTTAGTCAATAAACCAGAGTCGGATGTCACTCGCCGTCAAGATGCCCCTGAAGTCTTTGATATAACTACTGTTGTGTATGCGACAACGCCAAATTTCGTATTAAATCATTATGGCCTATTCGCAGGTAAAGTAACCAGTGTTGAAGTACCGAAGGTTCGTGCTGTAGATATTGACGATATTTATGATTTTAGAATGGCGGAAGCAATTTTGCAGGATATAGAATAATGGAAAAACTATTAGAAAATAAAACCATCTTAGTAGCTGGTGCTGGTGGTTTATTAGGAACGCGATTGGTGCCTGCGATATTGGCTCAAGGGGGGAAAGTGATTGCAGCTGATATCAACATAGAAGTAATGACTGAACGTTTGATTTCTTTAGGTGTTGATGTTACAGATAAAAATTTGACGCTTAGTGCATTAGATGTAACGAAAGCAGACAGTGTTAGTCAACTATTGGCTACCCATACGAGTATTGATGGTGCTGTTAACTCTACTTACCCAAGAAACAAAACTTACGGTGCACATTTTTTTGATGTTTCACTAGACAGTTTTAATGAAAACCTGTCTTTGCATTTAGGCAGTGCATTCTTATTTACTCAACAATGTGCAAGCTACTTTAACAAGCACAAAACCCCTCTGTCTTTAGTTAATATTTCTTCGATTTATGGTGTTGTTGCACCTAAATTTGAGATCTACGAGAATACACCCATGACGATGCCTGTTGAATATGCGGCAATTAAATCGGCAATTCAACACCTAAACAAGTACACAGTGGCGTATGTAAATGATAGTCGTTTTCGCATTAACAGTGTGAGCCCTGGGGGGATTTTTGACAATCAACCTGATGCTTTTTTAGATGCATATAAAAGTAAAACTCATGGGGCAGGAATGCTTGATGTAGAAGAAGTGGTGGGTACAGTTTTGTTTCTATTATCTGAGCAATCACGCTATGTAACTGGTCAGAATATTATTATAGATGATGGTTTTAGTTTATAAATGTCCTTATTAAAAAGTGGTGGACTATATCTGATTGGTGAAGTTTTATCAAAATTAATCCCATTTGTATTACTCCCATATTTTTCAAATACATTAAGTGTTGATGAGTTTGGCCGACTTGGTTTGTATCAAGCTTATTATAATTTTTTTGTCATATTTATACTTTTTGGATTTGACTCTATCATATTAAGATCTTACCATCGATATGGGGAAAAAATAAGCAACGAACTTCTTACTCTATCCTTTTTTTATACTTCCTGTGTCT
>NZ_JBFRSD010000488.1:0-439 GCF_041473395.1 Vibrio sp. 10N.222.55.C6 | reverse complement strand
CAACCGCTGCGCTCAACACGAGTATTTGGTAATGAACCCTTCTGGTCAGCAACCTTCGATAAAGACCAGCTGAAATACACTAAGATGGGCGAAGAACCTCAGCGCCTCGATATCGAATCAAGCCGCACCTCACCAAGCACTCGCGACTACCAGCTTAAAGGTAATCAGGGACAAGGTGAGCTAAACCTTAAAAAAGAGAGCTGCAGCGATGGCATGAGTGACTCTATCTATGGCTGGCACGCCAAACTTAATCTCAATGACAGCAACTACAATGGTTGTGCAATGGTGGCCAATCAAGATCCAACGCTGAACTGGAGTGGACTCTACTTCGCAAGCTCAACGCAGAACACTGGCTTCTCTATCAACCTAGAACTCAACGACGACCACAGCGCTATTACAACTTACTCGTACAGCAATGGCGATCCTTCTATTGTTGAAC
>NZ_JBFRSD010000487.1:0-505 GCF_041473395.1 Vibrio sp. 10N.222.55.C6 | reverse complement strand
CACCTATTCCTTCCCGATGTTTTAGCCTTATAAAGGGAATTGTCAGCTTGTAAAAACAAGTTATCGGTATCAATAACTTTTCCTTTGATAGTAGAAATGCCAATACTTACCGTGACAACACCTGCATCGGTAGAGTATTCATGAGTCATTGCTTCAGCTTGTATATTTTTTCTTATTCTTTCTGCGACATGTTTTGCATCACGGAGGTTAGTATTGGGCAATACAGCCACAAACTCTTCTCCACCATACCTTACTAGTAGATCAGAATCTCTATACACATTTTTTCTTAATTGGCTAGAAATTATCTTTAGCGTTGTATCCCCCGCAGCATGACCATAATTATCATTGTAGTTTTTGAAATTATCAATATCTATAATCAGAAGTGACAAGGGCTCACCAGATCGCATTGCTAAGGCTGAAATTTTTTTTAAATATGCTGAATAAATACGACGATTATATAGCCCTGTCAAAGGATCAATCTCGCTAAGCTCCTTTAATTTTATAT
>NZ_JBFRSD010000486.1:0-327 GCF_041473395.1 Vibrio sp. 10N.222.55.C6 | reverse complement strand
CTTCAGTAGGTGGTTATCATACGCTTCGCCATCGCCTGTAAAATTACTCATGCTAAATGCATCTTTGATTTTTCCAGATGTCATCAAGGTCAGATACTGTTTTAATTGACTTAGCAGCTTCACTATCAAAAGCTTCAGTGCTTTCTATCCATACGGTCATCTTTAAGGATTAAGTCTAAACAGTTACACAGAATTTAGGGTACACCCCGCCCTCTTTAGAAGATGGTAATTTACGAGGGTAGGCCCTGAGTTGTTGTCGCGTGACTCAAATTTACTCATGTCTAATTCTGCTTATTCTTGTTGCTACATTTTTAACTGACTGTATTT
>NZ_JBFRSD010000485.1:0-379 GCF_041473395.1 Vibrio sp. 10N.222.55.C6 | reverse complement strand
CTCAAGTGTTTATGGTCAAGATCCATTATGGCTTGCTTGGGTCAGCGATTTAAATAATCTTAAATTAAGCGATCCGACAACTTACCAACACCTGTTAGATACGGTGCACCCAGCACGCTTTAAAGCAGGCCAAGTTATTATCGCAGCCTCTTCATTGATTGGTATTGGACTTGCGATGTATCACTGTGTTGATAGTGATAAGCGCGCACAATATAAGCCAATGTTCTTATCTGCCTGTCTTGCTGTGTTATTAACCGGTGTGACTGAGCCTATTGAATTCATGTTTATGTTTATCGCTCCCGTTTTGTATGTTGCACATGCTGTGTTAACAGGAGTTGCATTTGCGTTGGTCGATGTGATGGACCTACGTGTACATGCC
>NZ_JBFRSD010000484.1:0-638 GCF_041473395.1 Vibrio sp. 10N.222.55.C6 | reverse complement strand
GAATCTTTGCTCGGTGTACCAACTAACGCAGGTACTCTGCCAAGTTTCCAAGTGCATGTACTTCCTGTAGGGGACGATATTGATACGGATCCGACTGATTCGGTAGTCGGTTTAGAAGGCGAAAATATTGATATTGAAATCAACACGACTATTCTGGATAACGCATTTTCTGCATCGGGGAGTGGGACTTATACTGAAAACTCGCCAGAAACCATCCGTGTTGTGGTCAGCAATGTTCCACAAGACGCGTCAATTTTGCATCCGGATGGAACAACACTAGGTATTTACGATTCAGCCTCTGATACATGGACGTTAGACGTAGATGCAACAGCACTCGATAAGATCGTGTTTAACTCCGGTGAGCACAATTCAGACACAGGTAATACGCTTGGTATTGATACACCGTTGTCTATTTCTGTTCGCTCAGTAGATACAGATGCGGATAACACTGAGTATTTAGGGGCGGAAACCATTTTCAGTGTCGACTTGGTGGTTGATCCGATCAATGACCAACCAACCTTTGTCAATATTGAAAACTTAGAGACGCCGGAAGACACCTCTATTGCATTGAGTGATATGTCTGGCTTTAAGATAGAGGACCCAGACGCCGTTTATGATGATCCGAACGCGATTTACAC
>NZ_JBFRSD010000483.1:0-790 GCF_041473395.1 Vibrio sp. 10N.222.55.C6 | reverse complement strand
ATGTGGTTGATGTCGCCAGTTAAGCGTGCAAAGCCTTTGCCGACGATTGGCGCATAGTTAGGTGAGGTCACAGTCGTTAAGTTAAACTTATCCACCGTTTCACCCAAAATCATACGCGATTTGATGATCTCCACTTCTGTCGTGGCAGAAGATTCCTGAGAGAACAATTCACCCATATCACCAACCATAGAAGAGATGCCACCAGAGCTTTTCTCTTCAATTTGGATCAGGGCATCCGCTTTGTATATCGGCGTCGAAAGCAAAGCAAACGCAATACCAAACACAGCAAAAACGAATGTGGTGAGCATGATTAGCCATTTAGCATCTAATAAGATGCCAAGCAGTTTTCCTAAATCTATCTCATCAGAGTTATCTGTATGCGATTGCTGAGAGGGTTGTGTTGTCATTTGTTTGCTACTTCCTAAAGTATTGCTATTTAAGAGACGATATATACGCTCCGCGTACTTCTCTTTTATATTATTCCGTTGGTGGCTTTGCCATGCCTACATTTAGAGCATGACATTTAAAAAGCTGTCTATTTAAAACCTACTGCATCTAAAATCTATTGCATTTAAACCTACAGTTTTTTTGCCCAAGCTTGCGCCGCTTCGTCAATCAGCTTATAAGCATGTTCAAACGCCTCTCGACTTTGACGATAAGGGTCAGGAATGTCTTTCTGGCCAATCCACTGACCAAACAGCATCGTTTTTCCGCGAGCCTCCGGCGATATTTGAGTTAGCGCTTCTAAATGGCCCTTCTCCATCACCAAGATCAAGTCATACTGAGCACA
>NZ_JBFRSD010000482.1:0-382 GCF_041473395.1 Vibrio sp. 10N.222.55.C6 | reverse complement strand
GTACAAGGTCGCATTATTTCTGAACGCTTTGAACGCCCATTCGTGGATGATATTAATAAGCTTGAGCCTAGCTTTAAAGAGCACTTAGAGGGTATTGCCAAGCTTGCCATGGAAAATAAGAGGTTAGCCCCAGAGGATATGCGAAACATCTTGATATCATTATGTAAAGACCAATATATACCAATTGGAGAGTTAGCAAAGTTAGTTAACCGAACTAGCCAAAACATACGACAAAGTCATTTGAAACCTATGATTAATGAGGATTTACTCAAAATGGCCTTTCCAAATACTCCGAATAATCCAATGCAAAGTTATACGGTAAAAAACTAAGACTCAATAATCTCAATAAAACCTAGATAATTGATTGAACTTCATTTCTAGG
>NZ_JBFRSD010000481.1:0-251 GCF_041473395.1 Vibrio sp. 10N.222.55.C6 | reverse complement strand
CACCTAGGTCAGCTCGATTTTTTGGGTAACCGTATCAATCTCAATACCGGTACGATCGCGATGCGCGCAATCGCTGATAATCCGAATCAACGATTACTTCCTGGTCAACACGTTCGTGTGGATCTACGTGAAAAGCAATCTATTGATGTTGTGACTATCCCACGCCGAGCAGTACAAACCGACCTAGAAGGCGACTTTGTGATGGTACTGGTTGAAGGTGAAGCGGCACCAGTTGCTGAGCGCAGAAACAT
>NZ_JBFRSD010000480.1:0-308 GCF_041473395.1 Vibrio sp. 10N.222.55.C6 | reverse complement strand
TTTCCCCACTCTTACACCCAGGCAGGCTTTTACCATATTTGTGACTTAAATTATCGACGCGTGTTTTGGTTGGTTTTATGACTACTCGTAATCGCTAGCATGCTATCAGCGTGATTTTTGTTCCAATCAATCTTTTCGTTAATGTCTTTTTTATCAACAAAGACCCAGTGAGACATACACTCTACACAATACCAAACACATCACAACGCAGCATGTAACATATGCAACAAGCAACTAATTCGTGACCATCAACAAGATAATACCGTATCATGTGCGTGATTAAATTAACCTAGGAATCAATCACATGG
>NZ_JBFRSD010000479.1:0-208 GCF_041473395.1 Vibrio sp. 10N.222.55.C6 | reverse complement strand
GAACATCTTGAGCATTTTGCACCAAACATGCGCCAGCTTTAATTAAGCTATTACCTCCTCGGCTGGTTGGGCTATGAATTGAACCAGGCAGCGCAAACACCTCTCGACCTTGCTCCATGGCATAGCGAGCTGTAATCAAAGAGCCACTCTTCTCAGCCGCTTCAACTACCAAGGTTCCGAGCGATAACCCACTTATAATACGGTTACG
>NZ_JBFRSD010000478.1:0-237 GCF_041473395.1 Vibrio sp. 10N.222.55.C6 | reverse complement strand
GTTGAACGATAGTGAAATCAGAGTTAATTAACTTTGCTATCTCAGGTCGTAGAGTGAACTTGCCGTCGTTCGTCACGTGACCGACTGTATAGCTATATTCACCTAGGTCTTTATGCGTAAAATCTAGGTCAATCAATATATCAGTCTGACGTTCGTTTAAGCATGTTAAGAACTCATCGAATGGAAAATATTCAACTGTTTCAATACATTCATTTAACGCACTCATGCTCTCATAAT
>NZ_JBFRSD010000477.1:0-807 GCF_041473395.1 Vibrio sp. 10N.222.55.C6 | reverse complement strand
GTACACAATGTTAGATACAAAAATGGCGAGTCCTATGACTCGCCATTTTTATGTAATTTAAAATCTAATGGATAGGCTCAAAGCTTATGTGTAGCACCAATAAAGTTTGCCCGTAAGAGTGTTTTGTGACAATAAAGTTTGCCCGCAGTAAACAGCTCTCAGCGAAAAAGATAGCGAATTAAACATCACTTGCTAGATCTAAGTTCATTTACTCCGATTAGCTCATCGCTATCATATTAACCCACCAAACTCCCCTACCACTAGTGCTTCATCAGTCCTTCCGATCTCCGTTACTAACGGCCCCCAAACATGGTCGCTAGTCCTATATAATGTAAATTTGTTCCCCACAAATCGCTTAATCATAGAGGATGTATTGAGCAAATCTTTGAATTCAGGCCTATCTACTTTTTCAGACTGATTGACCCTTTTTCTGCATTCCAAATCGTTGCAAGAGAAACAGGCTCTACTCTTCGGAACAAAAAAAAATTCTTTTAATTGCTTCTTGGGGCCAAAGGTATTGACGAAATAATCAACCTCTTCGTTAAGAAATTTCGACACTCTTGGGTGGTGCTGCAACCACAGCATATGTTTATCGATTCCAAAGCCATGGTTTGGTGGTGAGTAAAACCAAAGACCATCAAACGGCCCAAAATTAGCACCACAATAATCCACCTTGGATGAAATAGACCCGTTTTTCCAACCATTCAATCTTGATACACGGTCAATATTTCTCAAGACACCGCTGATCGAGCTAATTGTGCATACACCCGCTTTTATTGGATAAACTATGAGTCTTTCTTTCCCCCA
>NZ_JBFRSD010000476.1:0-743 GCF_041473395.1 Vibrio sp. 10N.222.55.C6 | reverse complement strand
GGTTAGGCTGGCATTTGGTTAAATTAAATTTTGCTCATGCGCTTACTTACTCGCATCTAACAAGCCAGCGGTTACGCTTGCAATGCCAGTACCTTGCGACAAGGTAAATTGTACAATTTGTGAGGTCATTTCTGCGTTGGCTGCTGCATCACCAGCATTTTGCTGAGAAATTACAGTGGAGTGGTCTGCTTCTGAAGATGCTTTGTCAAAATACGAAGCCAGCTTGTCTCCCGAAGAGTCCAGTGCAGTATTAACCAAGGATAACTTTTTAAACAGGGGTTCGGTACCTGCTGTTGGAAACTCAGCGACCGAGTTTGGTATCGTTTCGTCACCATTCGCTTGAATACCAAGCACAGGTCCCGTAGTTGTAGATGCAATATTATATGGGTCAACGTTATCTAGAACTGTTTGCGCAGCATAAGTGAATGAAGTAAGGATCGAGTCGATTGTCGCTTTGACTGCTTTGTCTGAGGCTGAAGCACTATCATTACTTAGGGCTGTGTAGTATTCATTAAAGCAATCACCACCTGACTTACTGACTGGCACACAGTTACTTACATAATGTGCTTGGTACTCGGTTACACTTGATAGGCTCACGGTGTGCTTAATCTCAGGAGAAAACGAGCCTGACTTAAGCAAGAAAGGGGCAATGCCACCACCTGGGTTAGCAAGTGTTGCACTTGTATAACTAAACATAGAATCAATAGCAGGGTTCAACGAACTGTTACCAACGGTATAAGAGC
>NZ_JBFRSD010000475.1:0-303 GCF_041473395.1 Vibrio sp. 10N.222.55.C6 | reverse complement strand
ATTGAACGGATTATTGATAAGGCGCACCTAGATCGTAAGCGTGTGGTTTTGAGCGAAGCTGAAGATCCTCGTGTACTCAAAGCGGCACGATTAGCGATAGATAAACAACTCGCTTATATCACGCTAATAGGGGATGAAAAGGCGATTATCGAAGCCGCTCAGTTGCATCATATTAACCTCGCGGGCATTCATATTGTTTCACCACAAACATCGGCACTTAAAGCCGTGTTGGCTGAACGTCTGTATGAGCTCAGAAAAGCCAAAGGCATGACTTATCAAGATGCATTGGAGAAGGTTACAGAC
>NZ_JBFRSD010000474.1:0-1017 GCF_041473395.1 Vibrio sp. 10N.222.55.C6 | reverse complement strand
CATTACAACGAGCTGAATCATAGGTGTCAGAATTTAAGATCCCTTCTACGAGCTCTTGTTCACAGCTCGATAAAAGACCTACCTCACTAGAAACTAACTCCGGCAGTGAGCCATAGGGTGTACCAAACACTGGACAACCAAAATACAAACTCTCTGTAATCGCCAAGCCAAACGGTTCATGCCAAGTCACGGGGAATATCAGACCTTTTGACTGAGTCATGATCTGAGATTTCGTTGTATCGTCCACCATCCCTAAAAAACGAACATGACGATCTAACGTTAACCTGAAACCCATTTTTAGGTTCAATCGATGGCCGCCCAACACATCAAGCTGCTGGCCAGCTTTCTTGGTAATATCAATAGCACCTTGAACATTTTTAACTCGCCACGCCGCTTTCCCAAGAAAATGGAAACGCTCTCGTTTCAAGTTAAAGTTAGGCTTTTGGTAATTATCCCAATTCAAGCCATTGTAAACATAAGCCTGTGCACCATGATTTTTTGCATGCTGAGATGAAACAAAGACGGTATTCGGGTCAATAGGGAGGTCTGAATTACCATGCTGCGTTAAAATGTAGGGATAAGAGATAGGCTCTAAATCAGAGTGGAAATGCACAACATCAATATCATTTGGAAGCTGACTTTGCACTGGTACATTCGGTTGATACTCTATGACTCTCGCCCAATCACACTTTGTGCCTTTGCCAGCGAGCAGAGTTACTCGGTGCCCGGCAAGATGCAAAGCATAAACTAAGTCCCAAATGACTCGTTCGGTTCCACCGTAATTCACCACAGGTAACGTGGCTCTTGTATACATTAGAATATTCATAATCACTTAATTTTTAGAAGCTTTTACTTTAGCGACAACTGCTTGATGAACACACTCTGGAACAAATTGCTCTATTTCTCCACCATGAATAGCGACTTCACGAACCAATGTTGATGATAAAAAAGCAAACTCTTCTGAAGGTGTCAAAAACAGGCTCTCTAGTTCTGGTTTTAATCGACGATACATTGTCG
>NZ_JBFRSD010000473.1:0-219 GCF_041473395.1 Vibrio sp. 10N.222.55.C6 | reverse complement strand
ATTTACCAAGTTAAGTGAGATGCCAACACGTCACACAATAAGTTAAAGTTGAGAGCCACATATGTCATGTGGCTCTAGTTAAACATCCTTAGTTCAGCACGAAGAAGCCCGTTACGCTTTACTGGTCTGTACGACGTTCGAAATCTGCTTGGCTTTTGTTTCAGGCACCAAAGACATCAACCCGGTAGTCACAAGCGCGGCAATACCAGACATGGTTAC
>NZ_JBFRSD010000472.1:0-576 GCF_041473395.1 Vibrio sp. 10N.222.55.C6 | reverse complement strand
AGTGTCGTTATACGCCAGATTTTTTAGCCGATAATCATAACGACCAATCTACTCTTATTGAGATTAAGCACTCAAGCCAGATTTTAAAACCAGACTTCAGGCTCCGATTTGCTGAAAAACAGCGAGTAGCACTAGAAGAACAAGGAAAACGCCTTGTTTTAGTGACAGAGAAACAAATTCGTATTGACCCAATATTTAGTAACTTAAAGCTGTTACATCGTTACTCTGGTTTGCATACCATCACTAAAGCGCAAAAGTCTGTTCTCGGATTTATACAACGTAGACAGAAAGTACAATTACGCGAAATCTCCGACCACTTAGGACTGTCTGAGCATGAAACTCTGATATCAACACTCTGTTGGCTATCGTCAGGGAGAGTTAATACTGATATTAGAAGCTCTGATTTTGGTTTGAATAGCTACGTTTGGTGTTAGGTATGACGTCAGATTTTGATGACGTTTTTGGTTTCATTGATGAAATGGAAGCTTCTGCCAACGAAGCGGAATTAGTAACCCAAATACCGAGTGATTTATTTGAAGAAGATAAATCGTATCTCCCTTCCATTGATACCTATCC
>NZ_JBFRSD010000471.1:0-343 GCF_041473395.1 Vibrio sp. 10N.222.55.C6 | reverse complement strand
CAGCTGTTACGTTCTATTCTCTCTGTTCTGTATTATGGGCACCTATTTCGGACTGCAAATCAATGATGCCATCGCTAACACGCGAGCAATGGGTGCGGTCATGGGCGGTTTGTTTGGTGGTCCTGTGGTTGGCTTTGCAGTGGGCTTTACTGGCGGGATACATCGCTATTCATTAGGTGGTTTTACGGACTTAGCTTGTGCTATCTCAACGACAGCAGAGGGCCTGATTGGTGGCTTGCTGCATGTGTACTTAGTCAGAAAAAACAAAGCCAGCCAGTTGTTTAATCCGATGGTAGTGTTCTCTGTGACGCTATTTGCAGAGATCATTCAGATGTTGATTCTG
>NZ_JBFRSD010000470.1:0-1109 GCF_041473395.1 Vibrio sp. 10N.222.55.C6 | reverse complement strand
TTGTGGAACCCAAGCCTGAGCGATTGTGAATTTACCACCTGCCCCATCTTGGTTATCAATCGTTTCTACAAAACCACCAATTTCAAGGATGGTACGCATGCGCTTGTCCCACTTATAAAGCGGACGAATGACGGCACTGAAAGAGTCATCATCACTATTATTAGCACCCACACCGGTTGACGCGGCATAACGCACAGTGTGGCCAAACTCGATGTTCTCACCAATCGCAAGCACGCCCCAGTTAATCAAACGGAAGCCATCGGCGTCATTGTTGTTTGCATCACGAACGATGCCTTTACCCGTTCCAAAAGTCGTCATCTGCTCGGCATAACCAGAGTTAGCAACTTGTAGAATGGTTTTGTTGAAGCCGCCAGATAGGTTTTGATTCAAGCTCGCCGTTAGCATTACGCTGTCATCCGCATCCACCGTTTGACCTTGTTTTTCATTGGCGAAGTTCATATCAATACCGACCTCAAGATCAGCATTGCTCCACAATGGAATGCCCGCATAACGTATATCAGCAATCATGGCTGTGGTTTCTTTGCCATCAAACACATCGCCAGTCACCGTGTCTTGAATCAAAGCCACCGATAATTTACCAGGGCCTAGGTTGATGTGTTCAACGCCGGCTCCAATACCACTTACATCCCAGTAGTAGTTATCAACGATGTGCACATCATGACGTTGGTAGTAGCGCTCACCCGCCCAAATCCCAATGTCCTTATCTTCAAAAAGCCCCACCGCCTGAACATTCAATTGCACCACATCCACGCTTTTATCCGCGGCATTCTCATCTTGGCCTTGCCAGTACGACAACATGGAATCAACTAAAAATGAAACGTCGTCCTCAGCATACACTTCTTTCTTAAAGCCAAACTCACCATACAGGTCATTTTCGTTGCCGAGTCGGCCAACTTTACTCACCTCCCACTTGCTGTTTGAGCCGCCTTCATTACTCAGGCCAACGCCGCCGCGCATGTAGCCATTGAACTCCAATGGCGTGGTTTCATCAGCGTATAAATTAGGAGCAAGTAAAGCAGTAGAGAGTGCAGCAGCAATAGGTAACAGTTTCATCGTCCATTCCTTTCAGATCTAGAATCAGGTTATTA
>NZ_JBFRSD010000469.1:0-245 GCF_041473395.1 Vibrio sp. 10N.222.55.C6 | reverse complement strand
CTGATGTTGATAATATCTTCGTTCATCCAGTATCGAGCTCGGATTACAGCACAGAAGTGACGGTTCAATTAGATCCAAACCTCGCATTTGAACAAGCTGGGTTAGGTATTTACTGGGATAACGACAACTACATTAAAGTGAGCAAAGAGATGTTCATGGGCGAGCGTTCATTGGTGTTCGTTGTAGAACAAAATGGTCAGCCACAGATCAAGGAACGTCTGTTGTTTAGTGAATCTAGTGTGTCG
>NZ_JBFRSD010000468.1:0-219 GCF_041473395.1 Vibrio sp. 10N.222.55.C6 | reverse complement strand
AATTACGATGAAATGACGGATTTGCTTAACCGTAGGGCGATTTATGAGTGGCTGAGAGAGCACCTTGTCTCTGAGACTCACTTAGTGTGTATGCTGCTTGATATCGATGACTTCAAATCGATCAATGATACCTACGGGCACATGGTGGGTGACGAGGTAATTTGCGCATTGGCTGATATTACTAAGCGTAATGTTGAGGCTGTGGGCGGTGTCGCAGGT
>NZ_JBFRSD010000467.1:0-470 GCF_041473395.1 Vibrio sp. 10N.222.55.C6 | reverse complement strand
AAAATGAAATTAACCGATATGTCTTTTAAGCAAAAAATCATCGCCTTGCTTATTTTACCGATCTTAGGGTTTCTCTGGCTCAGTGTTTCAGCGATATCCAAGGGCGTGGAAACCAAGACTGAAATGTCTTCATTAAACCAACTGACACGTCTTTCGGTTGTGTACAGTGAGTTAGTGCATGAGTTACAAAAAGAGCGAGGCATGACCGCTGGCTTTATTGGTTCTCAAGGAACCAAGTTTGTCAGTGAATTAGCCTCGCAGAGAACCAGTGCTGACAACCGACGCAACCAAAGAAACGATTACTGGCAGTCTGCTAACATCGAACTGCCACAGATCAACCGTTTGAATACAGAGATCAGCCAAAGCCTTAATCAACTTTCTTCTATTCGAAATCGAGTGGATTCTCAATCGATTCCTCTGTCTGAGGCTTTGGGTTACTACACCCAACTGAATGCAAAGCTGCTGAGCGT
>NZ_JBFRSD010000466.1:0-381 GCF_041473395.1 Vibrio sp. 10N.222.55.C6 | reverse complement strand
CTCCATTTATCACACCATAGGGGATTTGATAATCATACTCACGGACACACATTGTTGCATCAGCTTCGTTATCGTTATGAAATTCTAATAATCGCTCAAAATCCACTTTAGTTAACACATCACCATTCATCATGATCAGTGGTAAGTCTTGGGGTAAATCGCTAGGAAGCAAACCAAGCGCACCACCTGTGCCTAATGGCGCTTCTTCATAAACATAATTGATGCTCACTCCTAATTCAGATCCATCACCAAAATGGTTTTGAATTTGCTCTGGCATATAGTGAGTGGAGATGTAAAAGTTTTCAAAACCTGCTTTGATGAAGCTGCGAATTACCGTTTCTAAAATTGGTTTGTTGCCAATTTTAAGCATAGGTTTAGGGC
>NZ_JBFRSD010000465.1:0-259 GCF_041473395.1 Vibrio sp. 10N.222.55.C6 | reverse complement strand
CTTTACAAATTCGCTGCGATCCAGAGTAACTGATTCAGGACTTTTCCCCGGCACGACCGACAGAGACACCATCGGATGTCGGTAAGGGTTCTTACAATAGCTATATCAATAGTATTGATATTTTAACTAGTGTGGTATCAGTTAATAGAAACAATACTATTGATTTTTAGATAGCTCGCCCAGTAATGAGCTTTCGCTCCACATCGTTTACTTCATGCTGAATTATTCGTTGATTGGGAAATTCGAAGGAAACAGTGCT
>NZ_JBFRSD010000464.1:0-313 GCF_041473395.1 Vibrio sp. 10N.222.55.C6 | reverse complement strand
GTCAGCAAACCTTCCATCGTATCACTTTGTTTACGAAGTTGGTCAACATTGGAATTGCTCATACTGATCATTTCACAGATGCTATCTGACTGATGACGAATCTCCTCAACACTTTGAGCTATGTTATCTGCAACAACACCTTGCTCTTCCGCGGCTGTAGCAATCTGAGTACTACTGTCTGAGATAGATTGATTCTTTTCTGCTAAAGAGCCGATCTCGACATTCACTTCTGACATTAGTGTCTGGCCTTCATTAGCGTTGTTTACCGTTATTTCCATCAGTTTGGTTAGTGATTGGCTGTTACGTTGTAATG
>NZ_JBFRSD010000463.1:0-1057 GCF_041473395.1 Vibrio sp. 10N.222.55.C6 | reverse complement strand
TGGTAAGAGTACAGGCATAGTGATCTGCTCCAGTTAGACTGGACACCGCATTAAGCGACATATTGTTTTTCAAAGTTAACTGGGCTTAGATACCCAAGAGCACTGTGCCTTCTTGTTCGATTATAATCTACTTCTATGTACTCGAAGGTTGTCTTGTTGCGGCAGCTACTGCGACTTTCTCTGCTAGCTTCAGAGCCTCTGCTTTAAGTTCAGGGGAATGTTAATTCTAGTTTTCTTAGTTGCCATTGCTCACCTCGTTAGTAATTGTACTCACTTAACTCGATGTCCAAAACTGCTGGGACGGTTCAGTGGCACACCAGTAACTATCCTAAATACTTCATTCCAAGTAGATTTAATAATGCATCTATCAATATTTGATGGAATTATCAAACGTTGGGCTTCCCTGCCTTACTGTTAGCTAAGGTTTGTGCCAGTTTAAGCAATACTAGGTTACACGGGTGTCGATGGCTGTTACGTTTTTCTCATTCATACTGGTGATGTGTGATGTCGCTCTCATCGCACGGGTACTAAACCGTATGCGTAAATGGTATTTTAAGCAGGTATTTTTGCGTCCATATCCCCTCTCTTTGGAATGGTTTTTTGCAAAATCACCCTTATTATCCTCTCGACTATTCACGGAACGACCCATGTTTAGAACACTTTTATCTGGCCTTATTTTGGCCTCTATGGTTGGTTGTGCGCCTCAGTACACCCCAAAAACACCCGAGCAAACGGTTAAAGATAAAACGGTGGAATTTGCCAAGTACGACATCAAGACCATGACCGATTCGCCCCGCTCTCATGCGCAGCAACTTGGTGTGTTGATGACTGGTGAGCGACCGTTTGGTAATAACAACCTTGACGAATTCGCCGATGGCTATATCAGCTGGTCTCGTAAAACCACCCAAGGCTTAAATGCCATTGGCATGGTCATTGGCTCGATTTCAAATGTTGCGGGTTTCACCGCCATTTTGGGTAACTCCGGTAACGGTAAAAAACGCACTCCTAGCTACAATAAAAACCGATTAATGATCATCTCACCCGTCAAGCACTATGA
>NZ_JBFRSD010000462.1:0-372 GCF_041473395.1 Vibrio sp. 10N.222.55.C6 | reverse complement strand
GTATCTAAAGGTTCAATTTTTTGCTGTAGCGCACATTTATTGATGAACAAAACTCTTCAAAACCATTATCAACAGCCAAACAAAACACTAAAAATCATAAACTTACCAATACAAACTGACTTTGTAACCCTTTGTAAATAGTGGTTTTGTCCTCACAACACGATCAAGTTCACAGATCATCACGCCTCGGATCGCTACCATATTTGTATTATTTAAATGCAAAATAAATTTGAAATAACCAAGAAATAATTTCAAAAACAAAATGCATTTAAGACAAGAACTACTCTATTTGGCTTGTAATTATGGCCAATACTCAACCATATAAATATGGAATTAATACCATGAATAAAACTAAAATCGTGATTGCTGTGG
>NZ_JBFRSD010000461.1:0-652 GCF_041473395.1 Vibrio sp. 10N.222.55.C6 | reverse complement strand
TCACGCGCCTCTTCTGGCATATGAGTAATCACGCCCAACGTATCTTGCGAAGAATCACGGAAACCAATGCCACGTGCGCCATAGCCAAGCTGGTACAGAGACAGGTAACGAGACCAGTTTTTAGTGGTGTGACACTGACGTGGGTTATGTACATTAAGCATTGAGTTCATTGCAGGATCTGGCGTTTCAACCTGAACTGCTTGTAGGTAACCACCCCAATGTTCAGCCAGTTCAGCGAAAGCAGAATCGACCACTTGATGGTCACGATATTTAGCCAGCAGAGGCAATGCTGCTTCTAGGCTCTGTTCTTGCGCGATTTGTACGACCGTACGTTCTGTCTGCTCTGGAGATAACCAACCCAAACGCAGGTTAAGCGCGCCAATGTTGTCACCACGCAAACACTCAGTATTGCCAAGCTCATCGTTTTCTAACGCTTGCGGGGCAGCCCATGTGCCGTAACCAAATTGACCAAGGAATGATTGGCGATCACCATCAAACGACGTCGCAGGGCGATCCGTTGTCATCAGATTTACCGCGTAGTCGCGCTTCATGAAGGCATACTGCTCAAGCACAGTATGACCCGACTCTTGCTGGTGCGCTTTCAGCGTCATGGTTTGTGGAACCCAATCAGCATTAAGTAGCTGCTTAAGCG
>NZ_JBFRSD010000460.1:0-721 GCF_041473395.1 Vibrio sp. 10N.222.55.C6 | reverse complement strand
ACATCATACTGTCGATGCAACTCTTGGTATTCAACAGAGCAGTACTGAACACCTCGATCTGAGTGATGTACAAGCTCACCTGTATTCTTCCGTTCTTTCAACGCGTTTAAAAAGGCCTGCTTGACCGTGCGAGCTTTCATATCATCACCTATGTGATAGCCCACGATTTTTCTTGAGTAAGCGTCCGTCACTAAACTGAGATAAGTACAACCACGCCGCGTTGCTAGATAAGTAATATCGGCAACCCATAATTGCTCTGGCCTTTCAGGTATTAAGCCTTCTTTGACACGATTCGGATGGCAGTAAAAGCGATGATTACTATTTGTGGTTCGATGATAAGCCCTTCGATTCTGCACTAATAATCGATTCATTCTCAGCAGAGAGAATAAGCGGTCTCGCCCGATTTTAATATCGTTCTGAGCAAGTAAATACTTGATCTTACGAGTCCCTATACGAGGGTGCATCATCCTTTGCTCTTTTACAAAACCGAGTACTGATTCATCTTTCTTTGTCTGATGAATTTCTGCAACACAGCGCTTGTAGAAAGCTTGTCGTGTAATACCTATGAAGTGACAAGCTTTAGTGACGGTCAACTTTCTGACCGTTTTTTCCTTAATAACTCGGCCTTGCGCTTCTTTGAGATTCGGACACCGAAATCTCGATCCATGACTTTTACAACCGCTTCAAAGAACTCTGCTTTGATCTGAGTCTCTTCTAATTG
>NZ_JBFRSD010000459.1:0-381 GCF_041473395.1 Vibrio sp. 10N.222.55.C6 | reverse complement strand
AGGGTCGCTATTGACTTCAGAAATATACCAACTATCTCCATCGATTTCTGTGACTGTCGGTTTGTAAGTAAACTCCTGATAAACCTCAGCACCTATAGAGTCATCGCTGGCTGTTGGGGGGTTATTACTTCCTACAGAGATGGCCACGCGTATTTCCCCTGATATAACGATTTCGTTGTTGTTCTGAGATGACCCTCTAAGACTATAATGAACGATACCGACGCCTGAACTTGTTCCGGGTACAATAGTAATTTCATTCTCATCAATTCCCACACTAGCAATAGTGTTATTTTGGGTTACATCGGAAGCCATCTCCAACGACAGTATGCTCCCAAAAGTTCCATGTTTGCCAATTTCCTCTTCCAAATTTATGGTTATATC
>NZ_JBFRSD010000458.1:0-217 GCF_041473395.1 Vibrio sp. 10N.222.55.C6 | reverse complement strand
AAATTCAAATTTAATTTTTTCAGAGGTGTCAGATCCAGGATCATATTCAATCTGATCAGCAATTTGTCCGCTATCCCTAATAGAGCCTGCGACACCAATTCCAAAGCCACTTAATTCAGATATAGTCCCTGATGTCTCATTACCATCGGAGTCATAAGTGATGGCTTCAATCGAGAACAGAGGTTGGCCATCACTTCCAGTTGGAATCGTAATACCA
>NZ_JBFRSD010000457.1:0-270 GCF_041473395.1 Vibrio sp. 10N.222.55.C6 | reverse complement strand
TCCTCAAGATCCGTATGACCAACAATAATGCCTTCCGATTAGGTGTTGATGTTGCGAACACGGAAGGTGATGTCGTTTTTCAAAATGATCTGTTCGAGCTTATTCAATACTACCCAAAAACACCTCAGGTGAACGCCACGCCTTTGTTGATCGTTCCTCCATTCATCAATAAGTACTACATTCTCGACCTTCGTGAAAAGAACTCAATGGTTCGTTGGTTGCTTGAGCAAGGGCACAGCGTCTTCATGATGTCTTGGCGCAACCCAGGTG
>NZ_JBFRSD010000456.1:0-323 GCF_041473395.1 Vibrio sp. 10N.222.55.C6 | reverse complement strand
TAAAGACTAAAGACTAAAGAAAAAGCCCTACCGGACTCAGTGCCGATAGAGCTTATTCGCCATTGCCAATATTATACAGCATTGAGATCAAACGTCAGTGTTTGTTCTGCGGCACATACTTCAACAGGCCAGCCGTAGGATTGATATTCCAGCGCAAGTTTGTCCGCTACTGCGCGAGATACCGTTGCAGTGATCCACATGCATTTGCCCATTACTTGATATTTAAGCGTTCTCATTTCCATCATCATCACCACCGTTCTCCTTCGATATTGGCAGCGCGAAGTCTATAGCACCTCTGAGGGCTGAAATTTCGAATTAAGCTC
>NZ_JBFRSD010000455.1:0-623 GCF_041473395.1 Vibrio sp. 10N.222.55.C6 | reverse complement strand
ATTTCATAGCTTAATCAGACATTTTTTATAGTTTAAATGATCTATATGTTGTGAGTAATAGATGAAGTATGAAGAAAATCAAAAATTTGGACTTTTCAACGTTAATCATTGAACACCTCATCAACAAAATTAAGTAACAAAACCCTTTTCAAGTAGCTTCTTGCTTATAATACGAAGTTAACCACTAAAGCTAGCATAACACCTAATTTTTAATGATTTTTTCTATAACTCGCGTTGTAGAGAAGCCATCTTCAAAAGGGTTAAATCTCTCGTTGAAAGAATTATGATTTACTATTACGTTGGATTTTAACGCATCTGATAAAGAATGACTATCATAAAAAATTTGACCAGGGAGATCTTGATCAATATCAATATAGAAACCTCTTACTTCTTTCTCATAGACCTCTCGATCATACATGAAAAAAAAGATGGGGCGATTTAGCACTGAATAATCGAAAAACACACTAGAATAATCTGTTATCAGAGCATCAGCGATAAGATATAGGTCATTAACATCATTATAATTAGAAACATCTATAAAACGACTTGATGTTTCAATTGAGTCTGAAAAATAATGGCCTCTAAATAAAAAAACATAACTATCATCAAATTCACCTAAGAAT
>NZ_JBFRSD010000454.1:0-306 GCF_041473395.1 Vibrio sp. 10N.222.55.C6 | reverse complement strand
GTGATTACACAGAACAAGCTTCTGGATCTCTAGACTTGGGTACTGAAGATAACTGTGCATTGTCCGTTACTGAAACAGGCAAATACACCTTCGTTCTAAATGCGATTCATGAGCAAAGCGATTCAGCTGACAAACCGGTTGCTTCTGTAACGAAAGCGGCAGACGCACCAACGTTTGGTGAAACTTCACTCTTCCTACGCGGCACGATCACAACTTGGGATACGCCAGCTGAAGATTCAAGCGCGAAGTTCAACTACGTAGCCGCAGATGTTTACTCTTTAGATACGACCTAGCAGCAGGTAGCTA
>NZ_JBFRSD010000453.1:0-455 GCF_041473395.1 Vibrio sp. 10N.222.55.C6 | reverse complement strand
TATGAGTACTTTCCATTAAGCGTTAACGTTAAACGTTTTGCAGAGAAGCCTTTCTCAACAACATTTCCCAATCCGATTTCTCTACCTGGCCTTTCCGAACATTCACCTTGTAATAGCCCTTGTGAGTCAGAGATTTAACTTGAATATACTGTCGAGCAAAGACAGGGTTTTTGATTATTAAGTCCGCTTTAATACCATTTAGATGTATGTCTTCACCCACTAAAGATAGATTGCTTTTAGTGAATCTTGAGGCGAGAGCGTAGAAAGCAACCATGATGATGATTGAAGTAACGAAAGGGAAAAACTGGAGTTCAGTGTGATAAAAGAAGTTAATCGCTAAAGATACGATCACGTAACTTATCGTCATTGATAGAACAACGTTCCAATGTGGGCCGCTGTTCTTAAATGAGATTTCTCGTGCCATCACTTGCTCCTTTAAGTAAGTATTTGACCAC
>NZ_JBFRSD010000452.1:0-230 GCF_041473395.1 Vibrio sp. 10N.222.55.C6 | reverse complement strand
GAGCAAGACGGCAAATACACCTCTTTGGAGCAAAACCGAGTGATCACGCCTCACCCTTCTTTTCGCCTATTTGCAACCTGTAACACACTGGGGTTGGGTAATTTCTCGGGGTTGTATTCCGGTACTCAGGTTCTTAACCATAGCCAGCTTGACCGATGGAACATCATCGCCACGCTTAACTATTTAGATCCGCAACATGAAACTAAGATCGTGTTATCCAAGCGCCCAGA
>NZ_JBFRSD010000451.1:0-470 GCF_041473395.1 Vibrio sp. 10N.222.55.C6 | reverse complement strand
GTTCACGCCTTTTTCAATGCTGATTTGGCTGTAGTGACCTTTAATCGCTTCAAATAAGTTGAATTCAATCTTACTCGGATGCGCCTTTGCGAGTGCTGACTTTATCGAAAACAGTTTGAAATGATCCGGTTTATCTAGGTTTCCGAACTCGTCATCTTGCCTTGCTGTGATGACATTGCCAAATACCTCCAGTGAACCGGGCTCTGTCACTAAACTAAATCCGGTTTCTTGGTGTAATCCGCAAGCTAATACCAGAGAAGAACTGAGTGAAAGCAAAAGAACAAAACGTTTTAGCATGTGTGAACCTTAAAAGAAGCAGGGCAGTTTCCTTACTCCAACAATAGACCTAGATCGTTGAGTTAAGGTTGCGAACTGTACCAATAAATAAACGATAAAGGGACCACAATGGGTCCCTAAGTTATCGACTCGCCATCCTTAGCAGCCTTTGATTATTAGCGAACGATGAGCAT
>NZ_JBFRSD010000450.1:0-373 GCF_041473395.1 Vibrio sp. 10N.222.55.C6 | reverse complement strand
ATCTAGCAGATTTTGTTGGCCCTGGTTATCTACAAAACGTGCAGAAACACTTGGTAAACTCTCTTCACTAGTATCAAAACTGATAATTACGTCGCTAGCGGCTGGTTGTTTGCCCGGAGACAAACGTCTAACCTGGCCTTGAGCGTCGAGCACTACACTCCCGCTAGCAAGACCTAGTATATTTAGGTTGATATTTCCCATATCCATATTCCCACTTCTGCCCAGAACACGCCAAACGCGGATTCAATCCCACTCTGCGCTGTGGCTATTTCCTACAATAAATTTAGTAGTGGCACTATTGATAATCAACTCACTAAAGTAGTTCAGTTAAAGCACTTTGAAAATTAGTCAATAGCAATAGCGACTTACATTC
>NZ_JBFRSD010000449.1:0-992 GCF_041473395.1 Vibrio sp. 10N.222.55.C6 | reverse complement strand
ATAGCGGCCGCTGCGCTGTATTCGTAACGGTCCATTGCGGTGTTCAATGTAGCACCGATACCCCCTGCGCCAACAATGCCAATTACCGCTGACTCTCGGAAGTTGATGTCGAGTCGGTACATCGAAAGCCCGATAAAGCGTGGCATTACCTGCGCTTGAATCGCATAGTTCACTTGTTGTAACCAACTTGCGCCAGTTGCGCGCATTGCGGTGAGTGGTGCTGGGTCGATGGCTTCAATTTCATCGGCAAACAATTTCGCGAGAAAGCCGATGGTTGCGAAGGTCAGCGTGACAAAACCCGCAAACGTACCAAAGCCAAACAGAGCCACACACAGAATCGCAACGATGATCTCTTGTAAGCTACGAGCGATCGAAATAAACGCACGGCAGAATAGATAAACGGGAGTAGGGGCAAGGTTTTTGGCTGCGCCTAATCCGAATGGGATTGAAAGAAGGACACCCGCCACGGTTGATGTCAGGGTCATGGTTAAACTCTCAATCAAACCTTGTGAGATGTTGTTCCATCGGCCACCAAAATCTGGGTTCATGAAAGCCAAAATGAACTGCCAGCCGCGTTCGCTGCCTTCGTAAATTCGAGTCCAGTTGACGTGTACCGATTGAGTCGCAAGGTACAAGTAAACCGCGACAATGATGATTAAGCTCCAGCGTAACCATGGGCTAGAAATCAGTGGCGGCTTTGTCCACTGTGTCGGGTATTGTTTGGAATTCTGTTTTCCTGACTTTAAATGCTGCTGAACTTGATTTGGATATGGTTGAGTCATATTGTTGCCTCAGACAGGCGAGGACTTGTGATGATGAGGTCATCGGCCTCTTCTTCTGCTTGTTGACTCCAGTCTTCTTCACCGTAGATTTGCGTTAAAACATATTCAGTGAGCAGGTTTGGTTTGTCATCAAATACGACACAACCTGCATTTAAGCCGACAACACGGTCAACAAACTGCTTTGCTAATTGAACATCGTGAATATTGATG
>NZ_JBFRSD010000448.1:0-235 GCF_041473395.1 Vibrio sp. 10N.222.55.C6 | reverse complement strand
AATATAAAGAGGATCAGAAGATATTGAATATGACATGATATTATTTGAAACACCCAACCATAAGTTATTTTTTTCTGTATTGAAATCTTGATTTGGTAAAATATTATCGCTATTAACTAGAGATGAGTAACATTGATTATAACTAGCAAGATATAGTATCATTGCTGATTTAGTTTTATGCTCACCTGTAATCCTATCTCTAGCAGCGTCTATGCTTAAAATATTCAATGAATTC
>NZ_JBFRSD010000447.1:0-286 GCF_041473395.1 Vibrio sp. 10N.222.55.C6 | reverse complement strand
GTATGGCAGCTTGCAAAACTTCATTGCGACGATTCCTGAACGCTATCCAGAATTAGCTAACCTGCAGATCGTTGAGTCCATTATGTCTAACGCCAAGAACAAAGCGTTAGGTTTTGGTGAAAGTGTTGTCAAAGGTTCTCTTGCTTCTCTTGTGAGCTTAGCGACCTTAGCGGTTTACTTGATTCTTGTACCACTGCTTATTTTCTTCTTGTTAAAAGACAAAGAAGAGATGATCAGAATGGCGAGCGGTGTACTTCCTCGAAATCGTCGTTTAGCGACCAAAGTA
>NZ_JBFRSD010000446.1:0-605 GCF_041473395.1 Vibrio sp. 10N.222.55.C6 | reverse complement strand
TATTTGCACCATCTAGAACATAGTTTCCATCTACATCTGTCGACAATTTCACATATTCAGCACCATCAAAGTAATAGAATGTACCTCTATGGTTTGTATTATCGAAGATCTTCAGTTGGCCGATCGCCTCTGTGTTATCTTGGTCGTACAAGTTTACTTGCAATGCTACTTGAGCAGGTGCATCAGCTAGACCGTCTTGATTATCAAAGGTGTTTTCTAGGTCTGTTGGTTCACTACCCGCTGCATAATCAATTGATGCATCACGACCAATATCCTCCGTTGTCGTCACTTTCAGCGACACAGCCGTTGAGTCTTGATCAACGATAGTAATATTCAGTGGCGTTTCAGAGGTATCTAAATCCGCATCGATTGCAATTACGTTGATCGAGAAGTTGATCTCATCGCCGTCATGATCTAGATAACCATTGGCTCTAAATTCGACTTCACCGTTCGAGTTTATACGCAAGCGACCCAACTCTCTCTCTACTGTTCCTCCACTTCCATCATCGGTTTGTTCATAAACACGAACCTGCTGGCTCCCTAAATTTAGGTCATAACTACCACTAAATGCTCCACTCGTTCCTCCCCTGAAAACGATATCAACA
>NZ_JBFRSD010000445.1:0-301 GCF_041473395.1 Vibrio sp. 10N.222.55.C6 | reverse complement strand
GTTCTAGATGGTGCAAATATCGTTCAGACTTTCATGCCTGATCCCGATGACTCAACTGATCCAAAAGATGTTATAGCTACCATCGATAATCTTTATTTTGTACCAGACCGAAACTTTAGTACCGGTAATGGTGGAGCCACAATAAATTATGAATTGGAGATCGACAACAACGGGGTACCTGACCATACGGTAAGCTCCAACTTTAGAATTGAAATTGAAGCCGTAGCAGATGAGGCTGAGTGGGATGATGCAAACAGCACTTATATTTATCTTCCTGATACAGACAGCATGGGTGCAGAGA
>NZ_JBFRSD010000444.1:0-390 GCF_041473395.1 Vibrio sp. 10N.222.55.C6 | reverse complement strand
GCACTAACAATGAACAACTCCCTGAAGAGCAGGCTTACGTTAACGCCAGTGCTGCGTATCTATCCACTCCTATTGGAGAGTCGTCAGAAATTGACTTAACAGCATATGTCGATTCATCAGCTCCCACGACTATCCTAGACGTTGCTCCACTCACTGACTTAGATGAATGCGCCACCGCCGTTTCTTCATACGACGGGCTGTTGATCTACACAGATTTTAGTCAAGCTATTGGGTGCAGCTACGCATACACAGTGAGTAGTGGGGAAATTACAAGTAGTAATACAATTCAAGTTAACGCCAGCTCAAGCATAGCCGGGGTTCCGCCTTTTTTCGAAACGATTCACGTTAATGGCAGCCTGGGCGGTCAAGATATAACCATAAATTTGGAAG
>NZ_JBFRSD010000443.1:0-615 GCF_041473395.1 Vibrio sp. 10N.222.55.C6 | reverse complement strand
GTGCTGTTTTAGAACCTGAACGCAGCTTTTTTCCGGGTACGGGATCAAAGCCGTAGGTGTTCAATGCATAAATGGAAATTAGCTCGGCCAGTTTATCTACATTAAGTGAGTGACTGTTAACAATATACTCACCGCGATCATTTATTCCAACATAGTCGACGTTATACATACTGCGATCACTGACACAAATGACGCCGTGTTCCTGATGGATTTTCCGAAGGGCTTCTGCAATTCGCTCTGATAGATACACACTGCTCCCTGCAGCTACATAGTTACGTTTTCCATTTTGATCTATGCACACCGCTGTTTCAGGCGTTAAAGTAAAATTAACAACACCAAAACGCCTAACGTGTTTAGGTCTGGCTGTAGTTTGCACTCTTTGTTCGTGCAACGCTTTCAGTGAGCGAGCCCAGAAGCCACCATAATTACCGTCATGGGAATCAATTTTACCCCTCCGATGTGAGGTGTCATACCAACTGTATTCACTCTTGCGAGAGACTTGTTTCAACAAACCATGTTTATCAAGGCAACGGATAGCCTTCCAGCGGACGTCGGACATCGCTATATTTTGACAAATCAGTTTATTGAGCTCACTCCAAAATGACATTGGATAAT
>NZ_JBFRSD010000442.1:0-528 GCF_041473395.1 Vibrio sp. 10N.222.55.C6 | reverse complement strand
AACGTGGATCAGTACAAAAGGCACGTATAAACCTCGCGCTTTGTTTTCCAGAAAAGTCTGTTCAAGAGCGTGAAACTATTCTAACCAATTGCCTAACAACTGCTGGTGCCTTTTTACTTGGTTTTCCTGCCATATCATTACGCAGTAAACGTTGGCTTGAAAAACACTCAGAAATCATTGGATTAGAACACTTACAGCAGCTGCAAAAAGACAATCAAAGTGCTATTTTGCTCGTACCTCACTCTTGGTGCATCGACATTCCGGCTATCCTTTTAGCTTCAAGAGGCTTACCCGTTTCTGCGATGGCAAATAGCCAGAAAAACCCTCTGACCGATTGGCTCATGCACAAGCAAAGAGTTCAGTATGGCGGGCGAGTTTATGATCGCAGTGGCGGCATTAAACCTTTTATCAAATCAGTCAAAGATGGCTACTTGGGATATTACCTGCCAGATCAAGACCATGGCCCAGAGCAAAGTGTATTCTCAGACTTCTTTGCGACTGAAAAAGCAACCTTACCTGGACTTGGAA
>NZ_JBFRSD010000441.1:0-356 GCF_041473395.1 Vibrio sp. 10N.222.55.C6 | reverse complement strand
TTCTGTACGCCCATGCTAAAATACGGCATCAAATTTAATAAACGGAAGTTACAGTGCTAGAAAGAATCCAAAAAATAGAAAATGTCGGTAACTACAGCAATGCTATTGCAGGTGGAGTTCTACTTGGCCCAGTGAGTGTAATATACGGTGAGAATCGAAATGGTAAGAGTACTCTCTGTGACATTCTCTATTCCCTCTCCCTCAACGAGCCTCAGTTAGTTCTTGATAGAAAATCCATTATTCAAGGGCAAGAGCCGGACACAATCAATCAACTAGTTCAACTAAAGTTCTCCGATAGACAGCAAGCCGTTAAGTTCATAAATTCAGAATGGGACTCCCGACCACCTGAAGAATCA
>NZ_JBFRSD010000440.1:0-360 GCF_041473395.1 Vibrio sp. 10N.222.55.C6 | reverse complement strand
GAGCATACTGTCTGTTTTTTGCAGAATCTCTTCCGTGTTTTCATTAGCGTAAATAGCAGCACCAATACTCAAAGTACAACTGAGCTGTCGACCTTTGTGCTCACAATGAGACTGGCTCACTGTTCTTAGAATACATTGTAAGTATCGTTCTAGGGCTTCATGGTTTGTAATACTAGAAATGATACAGAACTCATCTCCACCTATACGAAACAGGTTATCCCCCTCTTTCAAGCTCACTGAAATCAATTTAATTACATGAATGAGTAAAGCATCCCCTGCAGGGTGACCGAATTGGTCGTTAATGCCTTTGAACTTGTCGACATCAAATCCGATGAGACTAAAGGGTTCATTTCGCTGTAT
>NZ_JBFRSD010000439.1:0-588 GCF_041473395.1 Vibrio sp. 10N.222.55.C6 | reverse complement strand
ACGATAGGGATAAAGGCAAAAGTAAAACTTGGCTTTAGTTGGACACGTGCCAAAGAGGGGCAGTGGCTCTTTACCAATCGCAAGCTGCCAAAAACGGACGCATCTCATGTGTTAGATAATTTCTCTGAATTTGCTTACTTTTTGGGATGTCCCAAGCAGATGCCGACATGGGATCTTGCTTTGTCTGATGAAGACCAAAAACTATCGATGGAGCTTGCGCATGAGCCGTATATTGTTATTAGCCCTGCTGCGAGTAAAGATGAGAGAAACTGGTTAGTTGAGCGCTATGCCGCTGTCGCCGATCACGCTTATCAGTTAGGCTTTAAAGTGGTTTTTTGTGGTGCTCCAACGGATAGAGAGCGCAATTTAACCGACAATATATCTCAGCACATGACATCACCTAGTATTAATTTAGTTGGCTCAACCTCGTTAAAGCAGCTTACCGCAGTGATTGGTCAATCCAGTGTTGTGATCGCTCCTGATTCAGGGCCTGCACACATTGCGACCACTCAAGGTGTCCCCGTCATTGGCTTGTATGCGCACAGTAACCCAATGCGAACAGGGCCTTACCATAGTTTAGACAATGTG
>NZ_JBFRSD010000438.1:0-526 GCF_041473395.1 Vibrio sp. 10N.222.55.C6 | reverse complement strand
AAAAACAAGATGGTAAACTTTGAGTTGAAACTTTTTGTAAAAATCACTTTATTTCAATCACTTAAAGGAAATTCTTTTCATGAGGCATGCTTTCCAATGCATAACCAATCGATTTGATTAATGCGGTAGGCCGCTACCTAAGCACGTTCAAACGTATTTCAGCACGTTGGTCAAGAAATGGGTAATACACCGCTTAGAATGGATTTGGCTTGCGCTCACACGTTTAAAAGCACGTTCATACGCAATCCACCAAGTATGTCCAATCACGTCTAAAATTCATATGAAGTTTGTGCGGCTTGCCGCGCGAGCATCGCGAGCTAAGTACGCTCAACGTATCACTTTCGGCATATTACGTTTTCAAACTTAAAGTCCTTTCTATAAGAAACTTTATATTTGAATTTGAAATACCATTACGTTTAATGTGATTGAGTCGCATCGACACGCGACGGCGTCGCTTAGTCTTGCTCTGTCGGCCTTGCCGACGCAGTGTTTAATTTCACATTAATGAATGTCTTTTGACGTAAGG
>NZ_JBFRSD010000437.1:0-341 GCF_041473395.1 Vibrio sp. 10N.222.55.C6 | reverse complement strand
GGAATTATGCCAGCATGTTATCGCTGGCATTCATGTTAATGTGGCTACCGATGTATTGTTGAACGCGAAATGCACAGCAAAGATCAACACGCCCTAGCACTTCTAACATCTCGTTTAGAAGTGCTTTTTTAATCGCTTCGAATGAGACTGCAGTTTATGACTGCTCCTAACTTGTTATTGTCCAAATCCCATTTAGACGCCCAATAATTAAAAAAGGGATTGGTATTTCTACCAATCCCCTCCAAACTCTCTTTCTACTTACAAGCTCTCAATTGCCTTTTGAACCGCAGGGCCAATCTGGCGCTTACGTGAAGTGACACCTTCCAAAGTCAGCATGTCAC
>NZ_JBFRSD010000436.1:0-848 GCF_041473395.1 Vibrio sp. 10N.222.55.C6 | reverse complement strand
GTTCAGGTCAAGAAGTGGACAATATCTTATAAACTTGAAGTACTATGTGTATATCATCAGGTAGCGTTTTTATTTACTTTGTTGTCAGCCAATATATTGGATAATATGGCAATAATACATTATGGAAGGAAAATGTGATGAGTAAAAAAATGACCATGGCGGAGATTTCAAGACAGCTTGGAATTTCAACAATGACCGTGTCACGTTACTTTAATGACGGTTATGTCTCGGCTGAAAATCGCCTTAAAATTGATGCTATCGTCAAAGAAAATCATTATACCCCTAATATATTTGCTCGTTCCATTCGTAGCCAATCTAATATTATTGGTTTCGTTGCTCCTCGCATTGAGTCATATACAACCAGTTTAGTAATCAAAGGGGCACTGGCGGCTGCCAATGAATCACAAGTACGAATGCTTTTTCATGCCTCAGGGTTTAACCATGAGTCAGAATGCCAAGCTGTGAGAGAGTTTAATGGCTTAAATGCATTGGGCACTATTATTATTGCTTCAAAGCACAGTGTCGAAGAGACGTTTTATCAAACCTTAGACAATGTGTTATTTATTGGTAAAAACACCCCCCACCATTGCTGTTTATATTACCCCGACCATGCTGCAATTAAAGCACTCGTTTCCCAAACCATCACTCAGTTAAAACAACAGCAGGCACCGCTGGCAGCCGTACATTATATTTATGATGAGCGTATGCTTTCTAGCCGTACTAAGTTGATGCAAGCCACCATTACTGACACCGTCCCTGAGTTGAATTTTTCACTACAAGCTCTAGCCAACTCGGAGGACAAAGCCGGCTACCAAGCAATTCAATTACAGCCTAATCATGTCTACTTT
>NZ_JBFRSD010000435.1:0-398 GCF_041473395.1 Vibrio sp. 10N.222.55.C6 | reverse complement strand
AGTTTCAACGGGTGGCAAACAAGTATTGCTTGGTATAAGCAAGCGGGGGGATGGCTATTTACGAAGACTACTAGTGCATGGTGCAAGAGCTGTTCTTGGGCACTTAAAGCAACAGCCAACCACTTATACTCACCGCTGGTTGAATGACTTACTGAAACGAAAACACAAGAATGTTGCAATAGTCGCACTAGCTAATCGGAATGCTCGAATTGCATGGGCTTTATTGGCTAATCAGCAACACTATAATCCTGAATTACTATCTCTCTAAAATTGCGCATGAAGTGGAAATGAGAAAACAGGTAAGACCGTGAGTATGGAACTCTGATTTGATCTTAGGACTTTCAAGTTCGTGTTGTTGATAAGAGCATGCTCAGCGGAAATCATTAAGAGTCCTTGAA
>NZ_JBFRSD010000434.1:0-941 GCF_041473395.1 Vibrio sp. 10N.222.55.C6 | reverse complement strand
TTTATAAACATTCCTCAAAGAAATAATCATTTCTTCATTATTTTTTGTAAATTGAGAAATTTTGTATCGATCTGCTAAACTTTTAGGAATATATGCAACTTCGACATTATCACCCATTTTGTGGAACAAAACATGCTTGCCGAAAGTACGCTCCATATTACGTTTTATTTCCACATTATCCTCGAATATGACGGATAGCATAATATATTCACCCTTACCCAATACAAATTCGGATAGTGGCTCAACTTCAGGAAAGCACGAGCTACTTGCAACGGCAGAAGACAGGTCTGTTTCTACTGAACAAAGCACATGGTTATTGCTTAACAGTGTATGCTTGCCTGCGTACTTGACGTTATAGATTCCGGGTGCTATTTCGTTTGCGTCATAGCATGAATCAGTCAAGCATTGGGCAGACTCCACTACCTCATTTCCTTCTATAGACAACCTAACCATATTGCTTGAAACGCTCACTAAATGCGGCTGCACGTGAACGACTGATCCTGGTAATGAAAAATGGTCGGTCATAAGCAATGATTCCTCTGCAAGTATATAACTAGTATTGTTTGGCATAAATTGATGTGAATAACCCTTGTAGGATTCAAGCCCAACTAAAAAATCATTTTGACCGATTCGGATATAGTTATTACTTCGATCTTCTGTACTTACCCTAGCCGTTCCAAGAACATCATTGGATAGCATGGCCTCACTACTGACCACTTTAGGCGTCTCAATAAGGTAACTTTTATTGCTATCCGCCGTAAAAAAGATACCTTCTGTAGATATTACTTGCGTATTGTTAATGAACGTACTTGCATTAAGTCTCTCAGAATCAAGTTCACCTCGATAATCTATATCGAAGACATCATTCTTATATGAGTCTACGACAAAAAGCTCACTCTCTGTTTTAGCGTCTTTTTCTATTGTAGTGCGAACCCCTGCAC
>NZ_JBFRSD010000433.1:0-226 GCF_041473395.1 Vibrio sp. 10N.222.55.C6 | reverse complement strand
CGAACCAAGATTGTTGCATTGGCTCAGATAACCAACGTGACGGGTTCTCGTCAGCCAATTGAAGCTGTCATAGAAAAAGCACACAAGATGAATGCGATTGTTGTGGTCGATGGCGCGCAAGGGATCGTTCATGAGCCTATTGATGTTGCTACTTTAGGTGCGGATTTCTACGTATTCTCTGGGCACAAACTCTATGCCCCTGCGGGTATCGGTGTGCTTTACGGCA
>NZ_JBFRSD010000432.1:0-603 GCF_041473395.1 Vibrio sp. 10N.222.55.C6 | reverse complement strand
GAAATATACCGCAGGTCGTTATTTCAGACCGGGGATGATTTTCGCCTACATGTATTAACTAAATGACACGAGTTTCAACAAAAGCAGTGGTATGCAGGTTGAAATAGGTGGGGAGCTTTCGGGCTCCCCAAATGTCACTGGATTAGGGTATCGAGATGCGCACTAAAACTAAAAAAACCACTGTATACGATGTAGCGAGACTTGCTGGTGTTTCCCCAAGCACGGTTTCTCGTTTTCTTAATCGAACCACTTATGTATCGGATGATAAAAGTCAGAACATCGAGCAAGCAATCAAAGACACTGGCTACAAGCCCAATTTTCAAATGCAGGAGAACATCAATCGCCGTTCATTGACGATTGGTGTATTGGTGCAACACCCTGACAGCCCTTATACCAGTCGAATCCTCAACGACATGGAGAAAACTCTGATTGCCCAAGGCTACTCATTGGTGATCGCGACGGGGCACTGGCAAAAAAAGCTCGAGATACATGCGTTGGAGTACCTAGCTAAAAGTAACGTAGATGGCATGATCATCGTGACGGGCAGTATTACCAAAGAAGATATCGCCAAATATGCACAAGACATCCCGGTCGTGGCGGTAG
>NZ_JBFRSD010000431.1:0-654 GCF_041473395.1 Vibrio sp. 10N.222.55.C6 | reverse complement strand
GCAAAAGACACTTGGTAAAACCTTGGTTTCTATCTAGACGAACATAAATAAAACTTGTCGTATTCTCATCAACTCGCGCATCTAATTTCCATCGACCTGAACTTCTCGCCACCGAGGCCAAATTCGATTCTTCAACCTCATCACAGGTGTAATACATACCATTGTAATGGATACCACTTCTGGTCATGCTTACGGTAACTGGAGGTAACAAGCGTGCGATTACTTCATTACTGTCGGCAAGCGTTAAGTCATGCTTATGTTTAGCAAGGTGAATCTTCCAGTAATTAAGGGGGGTCGGTGCTAAATCATGTTGAATCAACAAAGGGCTGGACAAAGCAAGCTCATCAAAAATCGAACGGTTGTGCTCTAAGACCGCTTGTATCATTTGAGTCGTTACTTCTTTGAGTGTGTAGATTGCATCTTTTCGAGGATCTCTGCTCCCTCTAACAACAGCACCACCACGGGTTGTTCCCATAAGGTCATGCAGCAACTCTTTATTCAAAATATCAAACCGCTTTTCTACAATTCCTTTACCATCAGGACGGTAAGGTGGAGTGAATTTTAGCTGAGTCATTGGCGTTAAAATCTGCTGAGGTTTTAAACCAACCATTTCTCCATTGTCACATACAAGGCTTTGGGGGATATGAGCTACAG
>NZ_JBFRSD010000430.1:0-329 GCF_041473395.1 Vibrio sp. 10N.222.55.C6 | reverse complement strand
CTCTGTTGCTGTCATTCCCTCTGAGAATTCCAGTGGAACGATGAAACCGGGAACTCGTACTTTCTTGCCATCAAACTCTGTCGTAATAGCTTCGGCGTTTGCTTTCATGGTTTGCATGTATTCATCACGCAGTGCGATCATTTCGTCTGCGTCCACGCCTTGCTCTTTTAGCGTTTGTTTAAATAATAAAGCCTGTTGTTGAGCTTGCTCTTCCTCTGATGCACTCATTGCTATCACACCTTGTAATAGACGCATTTGTTGATCGGTGAGATCCGGCATTTCTACTTTCATTTCGTGAGACTCTGAGTTCAGATCTTGCCACTCAAGAT
>NZ_JBFRSD010000429.1:0-760 GCF_041473395.1 Vibrio sp. 10N.222.55.C6 | reverse complement strand
CAATAAAGGCGCTCGTCAAGATACAGTAGCAACAGAGAAAGCACTGTGGGAAAAAGAGCTTGATGAGTGGACACACGAACGTGACTCGTTCAGCTTGGATATGATTGAAGAAAACTCTCACGAGACTCCGTTCTCTGGTGGCGAATATCTACACCCACGCCAAGTATTGCGTGAGCTAGAAAAAGCGATGCCTGAAGACGTAATGGTCTCGACGGACATCGGTAACATCAACTCAGTGGCAAACAGCTACTTACGCTTTGAAAAACCACGTAGCTTCTTTGCTGCAATGAGTTTCGGTAACTGTGGTTATGCGTTCCCGACCATCATTGGTGCGAAAGCAGCGGCACCTCATCGTCCAGCTATCTCCTATGCAGGTGACGGCGCATGGGGCATGAGCTTGATGGAGACCATGACATGTGTTCGTCATAACATTCCTGTGACAGCCGTGGTATTCCACAACCGTCAATGGGGTGCAGAGAAGAAGAATCAAGTCGACTTCTACAACCGACGCTTTGTTGCTGGTGAACTGGACAACCAAAGCTTTGCGGAAATCGCACGAGCAATGGGCGCTGAAGGTATCACGGTTGATAAGCTAGAAGATGTAGGTCCAACTCTACAGAAAGCCATCGACATGCAAATGAACGAAGGCAAAACAACCATCATTGAAATCATGTGTACTCAGGAATTGGGCGACCCGTTCCGCCGAGATGCACTATCAACGCCGGTTCGTTTCCTAGATAAGTACAAAGACTACGTATAA
>NZ_JBFRSD010000428.1:0-701 GCF_041473395.1 Vibrio sp. 10N.222.55.C6 | reverse complement strand
GTTGTTCGGCATGCTGGTTGGCTCGATGGCGATTCCGCCTGTGCTTAGCTTGATCCCTTACTTCATGATCGTGAAATTCTTAGGCTTGCTGGATAACCATATGGCGGTATGGCTACCGTTCACCACCACACCATTTGGTATCTTTTTGATGCGTCAGCACGTGATTGCATCGATTCCTAAAGAGCTATTAGAAGCGGCGAAACTGGATGGTGCAGGCGAGTTCAGAACGTACTGGAGCGTGGTACTGCCACTGATGAAACCAGCATTAGCAACGCTTGCGATTGTTCAGTTCGTCTTCTTCTGGAACATGTTTATGCAGCCTCTCGTGGTGCTAAACAACCCTGACAATTACGTCATCACACAAGCACTACGAAGTGTTCAAGGCATTCCGAATACGCCATGGGGCGCGGTAATGCTAGGTACCACAATTTCTATTTTACCACTCGTGATTACATACCTGTTCGCATCGAAACAGATGATCAGTGGTTTAACGTCCGGCGCAGTTAAAGGTTAGGTTTAAGGGTTATAACAATGAATAAATTTCAACTTCCAAGTGATTCAAAGTTACGCAGTAAGGAATTTGTATTCGGTGTCGCGACATCTTCATACCAAATTGAAGGCGGCGTTGAGGAGGGCGGTCGTACACCGTCTATCTGGGACACTTTCTGTAAGAAGCCGGGCAAGGTCGATAACGGTGATAA
>NZ_JBFRSD010000427.1:0-313 GCF_041473395.1 Vibrio sp. 10N.222.55.C6 | reverse complement strand
ACAGATTCTAGACTAAGGAAGTTATTTAAAGAAAAAATCATAACTACAAATGTCGCCGAGTCTCCAGAAGTTAGAAAGGTAATTGCAATCCATGGAAAAATATTCAAACGTTCTTTTTTAATTGAAAACAAACTCACATTCCCTGAAGGTATGTCTAGTGAGGATTTTATTTTCACATATTTGAGTTACGCCCATTCTGATAATATCTCTGTCATTCCAAACCTAGTATACAGCTATAGAGTGAGAGCAAATGACAACAAATCTATCACACAAGATCGCTTATCTGAATATAATATCAAATGTCGGTTTAAGC
>NZ_JBFRSD010000426.1:0-610 GCF_041473395.1 Vibrio sp. 10N.222.55.C6 | reverse complement strand
TCTCAATCTTATGGCAGCTTTGGCTGCTCTGCTGTCTTGTGAACAAACTACAAGAGTTCTTTAGCATGATCAAATATGAAAAAGCCAATAATATTAGTTACTTATTATGAAAAATCACGATTACAATGATTATCAACAGGTTAGAAAGTTAAATTTTTTTGAAAAATTTCCATATGAAACTCACACACTAAACTTTCCCCACCCAAACATCTTACGTTGGCATATTGATTCGAATAGGTGTGATATTCACTTCACATGATGCATCTCATTGGTGCGGCTGTAACTATCTAGTGATAATCAAGGCTTGTGTCTCATATTGCTGTATGTGGGTAGAACGCAAGAAAACTGATTGGGGTTCATCACTATTGTTCACCTTGTGTCGATGGCATAACTATAAAGAAACCAGATCATCCTACGACAATTACCGCACCTCATAACTCAGAAGTGCCCCATAACAAGCTAGAGCAGGAATGAGGCTATATTAAAGGTTTGTAATTTGACTTACTTTTCTTTATGCCTAGAGTTCTGACTATGTGGCCAAATTTACTAATCCACAACACATATACTTATGAAAATACACGGCCATTAAAAGAGAGTATCAGTAGATACT
>NZ_JBFRSD010000425.1:0-306 GCF_041473395.1 Vibrio sp. 10N.222.55.C6 | reverse complement strand
CGAAGAGGTGGTCAGCTAGGTAAAAGCATGACAGCGAAAAAAGTAGCAAGTAAAGCAGAGGGACAAGAGAAATGGATATTGTATAAGCAAGATTATCATCGACGATAAACAACAATGGAAAAGCTACGAGCGATAAGATTAAATCAGGAAAGCGAGACCAATGAATAACAATGCCATCAGCGGCATTAAAATTATTCATTGGCTCTAGGTACCAATGTCCAGTTGCCATCCAATCCTGAAATTGAACGAAACGCATATAGTCGTCATTATCATTCAGGTTAAGAGCTGAAACACTCTCCCACTTGT
>NZ_JBFRSD010000424.1:0-319 GCF_041473395.1 Vibrio sp. 10N.222.55.C6 | reverse complement strand
CTTCGGTGCCAAGTATCGCTTTATTAGTATGATGTTTGCGATTTCTTCGCCTTCAATTATCCATTTTTTACCCGGTTCTATTGATCATCACAATATTCAACTTATATTAGCAACACTGTTTCTGTCTTTAACACCTATTACTATTCATAATCTGAAACAATCATGGCGTGTTTACGCTCAATCTGCTTTTCTGTCTTTATCGTTGTGGACAGGAATGGAGAATATATTGTTATTTATGGCTTTCTTTGTTATTTATATGGTTTATTGCAGCTTTTTTCATAACGGATGGTTTAGTTACATCTCCAAGCTATACGTAACT
>NZ_JBFRSD010000423.1:0-251 GCF_041473395.1 Vibrio sp. 10N.222.55.C6 | reverse complement strand
CTAAGTCGGATCCGACTTAGAGATATCTTTGTGATTTGAGGGGGGCCACCTAACTCGGGAAAATGAGTTGAGGTAAGGTTGTTTTAAGGTTCTCCCTCAGTGTAAAGAGAAATACACATGAGAATTTTTAATACTTACAACAACACACCTCACCCCAGTTAATGTATTCGATGCATTACCTTAAAAAGTAAGATAACTTCAGAATTACAAGCCCAGTCAGAAAAATATTCGTATTGAGTCAATATTCAAGT
>NZ_JBFRSD010000422.1:0-317 GCF_041473395.1 Vibrio sp. 10N.222.55.C6 | reverse complement strand
ACTACGAACTGACCGATTGGCACATCCGCGAACTAACGCGCCTGCGATTCCTTCCGGATGACTGGCCGCTAGAAATGCGCGCTATGATCATGGAAATGAACGGCGAAGAGATGATGATCATGTCTCAACTGGAAACGCAGTTCACGGTTTGCCAGTTAGCTGATGAAATGAATTATCCAGTCGAGGGTTGTGTTGCAAATGGAGTAGACGACTACGAACAATTTCAACAAGACTGGGAAGCAGCGAAAGTTGAAGCTGACGCTATTGCCTCTCAAGAAGGTCTAGTGCTTGAAGATTTTGCAGAATGGAGTGGTGAG
>NZ_JBFRSD010000421.1:0-413 GCF_041473395.1 Vibrio sp. 10N.222.55.C6 | reverse complement strand
CACTTTTGTTCTAGAAGACACCGTGTCTAAGCTTGAATTGACGGTTGAAATTAAACTGGATTACGAATCGGATGTGGTTCAAAAGCGCATCACAGTAACCAACAAAGGGGGCAGTAAATACTATTTAAATAAGCTGTCATCAACGTTGCCGCTGCCAAACCACGCCAATGAATTGATGACGTTCCATGGTCGTTGGTGTCATGAGTTCCAAACGCAACGTCAGCGTTTTGAGCATGGTGGCTTCATGCAAGAGAACCGTCGCGGCCGTACTTCACATGAAAACTTCCCTGGCATGTTTGCAGGAACGCAAGGTTTCTCAGAACAGAATGGTTTGGTGTGGGGCTTCCATTTAGGTTGGAGTGGTAACCACCAAATGCGTGCTGATGTTCGCAGTGATGGCCGCCGCTTTGTAC
>NZ_JBFRSD010000420.1:0-312 GCF_041473395.1 Vibrio sp. 10N.222.55.C6 | reverse complement strand
ACACTGGCGTAGGGAACTATAAGCACTCGATCTGCGTCTGCACCCATGAAAACTTTCATGTGTTTATTGCGACTTCTCCTTCGATCGGTGTTCGTTCTCCTACGTCTTGTAAGATAGTAGGAGCGACAATGACACACAGTTCTAATTCAAAAGATTTAACGCTAAAAGCCTCAGTTTCGCAGCACTCTGCTGATGGTTCGATTCGAACAAACACTCCGATTGTATTGACGATCGCTGGTTCTGACAGTGGCGGCGGCGCAGGTATTCAAGCGGATATTAAAGCCATGTCTGCAACAGGTAGCTTCGCTTGTT
>NZ_JBFRSD010000419.1:0-322 GCF_041473395.1 Vibrio sp. 10N.222.55.C6 | reverse complement strand
AATTTGACTCGCTAACATCTAACTCTTATGACGACTCGATCAAAGAATATCAATGGAAAGATGCAGGGCATGTTTCTGTCGGTGGTACGTACACCATGTCGAAAGACATCGTTCTACGAGCGGGTTATATGTACGACATTTCCCCAACTGATGAACTTACATCGTTATCAATTCCTGATGTTAACCGTCATTGGCTCACGGTCGGAGGGACATATAACTTCACGGCTGCCAGTTCTGTGGACATTGGTGTCGGATTTATCATCGGAGAATCACAAGGTATTGACGAAAGCCTGACGACGATCCCAGGAACGAGTTCCAATAT
>NZ_JBFRSD010000418.1:0-215 GCF_041473395.1 Vibrio sp. 10N.222.55.C6 | reverse complement strand
CCTATCGTGCCTTATGATTCTATTGAAGAAGCGATTAACTACATCACAACCAGAGAACGTCCACTTGCTCTATACCTGATGAGTCATGATAAACAGATCCAAGATCAGTTCTTATCGAACACGCATTCTGGCGGTGTTTGTATTAACGACTCTCTAGTACACGTGGCTGCAGAAGATGCGCCGTTCGGTGGCATTGGCCCTTCAGGCATGGGACA
>NZ_JBFRSD010000417.1:0-359 GCF_041473395.1 Vibrio sp. 10N.222.55.C6 | reverse complement strand
GCTTAATATTTCAGAGTTTAGCTCAATCGCGCTTATTTCGGCGACGATTGGTCTACTTGGCTTCTTTTACGCAATTTATGGTGGCCTGAAAGCGGTTGTGATTGCAGATACCATTAATGGCGTAGGCTTGATTGTTGGCGGCATGATGATCCCTGTATTTGGTTTAATGGTATTGGGCGAGGGGAGTTTCGGTGCTGGCTTAGATATTCTGCTTTATGCTGCGCCAGAGAAGCTTCAATCTGTGGGTACAGAAAGCGACCCACTGCCGTTCTCAACATTGTTCACAGGTCTGCTTTTGGTGAACTTGTATTACTGGGGTACTGACCAATCCATCATTCAACGCGCATTAGGTGCTAAGA
>NZ_JBFRSD010000416.1:0-818 GCF_041473395.1 Vibrio sp. 10N.222.55.C6 | reverse complement strand
GTCGATATGGAATAACGAATTTGGACGCCCTAATTTTCGGGTTATGACCTAGTTTCAGTAGCTCTCTTGCCCAGTGGTGTGCACCAGAGCACGCCTCCATACCGATGAGGCAGGGAGGTAACTTCGCGAATGTGTCTAAGAGTTTGTTTCTTTTGACAGTTTTGCGTAGGACGCACTTGCCATATGCATCAACGCCGTGAATACTGAATACATTCTTGGCGAGGTCAACGCCAATAGTTTGAATGGTGGACATAGTAACCTCCAGTTCTTCAGCGTGTACTAAGTAAGTATGGCACGCAGAGTGTCAGGTAGAGGGAGTCCATATCATTCGTTATGTGCAATCAGTTTCAAGCAATGGAGAACCTAATGGAAAATGGTAAAGTGAAGTGGTTTAGCCAAGATAAAGGCTATGGATTTATCACTTCAAATGCAGGTGAGGATCATCACTTTAATGTACAAGGAATAAATGGTCCTGACCTCCCTTCAAATGGGGATGGAGTATCTTTTGAGTCGAAAACAGGAAACAAAGGTAAAAGAGCTGTAAATGTTACAATTACATCTAAAAGCTCAAAAGTAACCAGAAATTCTGATGACCGAATTAATTGCCCTTCTTGTCATAAAAAAATTGTGCCTCGGATGATTACTTATAGGGGGAAGCCTGAAAAATCCGTTTGTCCATATTGTGCAGCAACTGTAAGGACATTTAGTAATTGCTTTATTGCTACTGCTGTCTACGGCGACCCTTGTTGTACAGAAGTTAGAGCGTTAAGAAAGTTTAGAGATGAGAAGTTACTGACAAATACGTTAGGCTCTTTATT
>NZ_JBFRSD010000415.1:0-429 GCF_041473395.1 Vibrio sp. 10N.222.55.C6 | reverse complement strand
CTCATATTTCCCTTTGTGATGGTTAATAAATCGTTTTGGCGACAAAAAATGTCGCCTGATTCATTATAATAGCATTCACAGGCAAATAATAGGAACGGCAATATGCCCCTGTAACTTTGACTGCAACAAACAAGATAATGTTGATGCTAGTTCACTGCTGAATAATGCTGTCTGTAGTGCTTAATATGCACTGGTCAGTGTTGGGATAATAGCAGCACTACTTCTGGTCACTGACTACCCTAGATGATGAGAATAACTATAGATGTCTGATAACAAGAAGGGCTTAACAGCGGTTCGCCTGCAGAACAAAATCGCAAACCTACGCAAAACGTCGAAAGAGGCCGCTTTAGAACAAGGTATCCTGCAACCTTCTGTTGATGGTCAGATCGCTTTGGACTTGATGCCTTCGGAGCCTGTGATAACTACTGA
>NZ_JBFRSD010000414.1:0-914 GCF_041473395.1 Vibrio sp. 10N.222.55.C6 | reverse complement strand
CCATCACAAAGGGAAATATGAGTAAACAAATACAGATATATCAAAAAGTACTAGAGTCGATACCTTGTCATCCTGATTCTATTTCAACCATAGATATACGTGACTTACTCCTATCCTCTGAGCTACTGTCTGCTAATACCGATGAGAAAAGCCAACTTCGCACCGTGCAGCGTTGCATTAATAAAGTACTCTCAGATAACGTTAGCATTGAACTAAATGATGAAAGTCGCCCCTATCGGTATCAGATATCCCAAGGGTATCGCCACCCAGTGAAGCCTGATGGTATGTCTTCAGTCGTATCATTACAGATCATCGAAAAAGAAATTAAGTCGATGCTTCCACCTACTCTGCGTTCCGATATAGAAGCTATTTTCTCGGCGCTCAAGCGAGAAAACACTAAACAGACCATTCTTTGGAACGAGAGGTTCTGTTATTTCCAGAGTGAGTTCCCCTTGGTTGCACCAACTGTTGGTAACGATTTTTTTAAGCAAATAGAACAAGCTCTGCTTAATAAAAAAGACATCATGTTCACCTACCAAAAGCGTGGTTTAACGGAACCTAAAGAGTACACAGCGACGCCTTTAGGATTATTCCTTTACGGTAACAGTTTCTATCTTGTTGCACTTATTCCAGGATCACATAGTGATTTTCGTACCTACGCACTGCATCGAATTCACAGCTTAAAGCTTGGCTTCAGTAGTACAAAAACATTAGAGAAGTTTGATATTAGAGAGTATGTGCAACAGAACGCGCGCCACTTTTCTGGTGGTGATATGCAAAAAGTCTTGCTCAAAATTGAAAACTACAGTGGGCTGCACCTTATTGAAGAAACCTTACTTTCTAAAGAGCAAAAGATAATTTCTAACGACGGTAATTACACGACAATCGAGGCTGATGTTCGAGACAGCCACACC
>NZ_JBFRSD010000413.1:0-432 GCF_041473395.1 Vibrio sp. 10N.222.55.C6 | reverse complement strand
ATCTTCAACTGGCGTATAAGCAAAAATTAGCGTGTTTGGGTCAACCCATTGTGATTCATCTTGAGGAACATCAGCAACCAAGTTGCCAGAGCGATCTTCGTATCGTGTATCCATTGCTAATGCAGAACCAGAAAAAATCAGCGCAGCAGTAATAGCGCTCTTAAGCGTGAGATTTGTTTTTGTCGGTTTCATTATGTCAGTCCAATTGAGTGATTTGTTGGAAGGAAGTATAGGAATCGAGGATGACAGAACCGATGCCTTTTGATGACGGATTTATGAATGGTGTAACATAATGTTTCTAGCGGTATGGAGTTAGATGCTTTATAAGTGTTTGATTCATTGAGTAAATTAATAGGGCACGACTCGTTGCTAATTTACTCAATTGGCGCTAGGTTGAAATCCTGTTATAGTGATCCTTAAATAATACATAAA
>NZ_JBFRSD010000412.1:0-519 GCF_041473395.1 Vibrio sp. 10N.222.55.C6 | reverse complement strand
GCTGTTTGATGAAATCGGTCGAATGCTGGGCCATCAACACTATGCGACAACCCGACTGCATTACCTGCATGGCATGGAATGGGTCGCGCCTGCCTTTCTCCCTCAACAGAGAGAATACACACATGCCGAGCTGAGATACCTCTGGGGAATGAAACCAGGTTCCAATGACATCACTCGTCTTCTGATGAGACTCAGCCCTCAATACGCCCAGCTTTCACCCTCTGAAAAGCAGCGCCACCTGCCGAGCTTTACTCATGCACAGCTGGCGGAGGCTCTGAGCCAACGTTTGGGCAGCAAGCGCAAACCAAGTGGTGATCAAGAACGACTTCAAAAGGCGGAGTCAAACGACAACGAGTGGATTGGACTTTGGACAAAAGGCGTCTCAAGTGTAGCCCAAACCCGCCCTTATCGTTTTCAGTGGGAAACTCGAGAACAAATCAAACGCTTAAAAGAAACGCCTTTGGCTTTTTCCATGGTGAGTGACGCATGGCGCGCCTTTGGGCAATACCAAGGCATTGA
>NZ_JBFRSD010000411.1:0-542 GCF_041473395.1 Vibrio sp. 10N.222.55.C6 | reverse complement strand
TTGAATATATTGTGGCAGGTTTATACGCAATTATACCCACACAAATTGCATTCCAAATAACAAGAAGTATCATACTTACAGATTGAGTCAAATATCAGGATTAGCATGAGCATTACCACCATCAATGACATCCTCGACCTAGAAACACTGTCGGAGTCAAATCAAGTTGAGTTTAAATTGGCAGGAGGCAGAGATGGTAAAGGAGCATTACCAAAAGACTTCTGGTCGTCCTATTCAGCTATGGCTAACAGTAGAGGTGGTTGGGTAATACTTGGAGTCCAAGAGCTCAATCAAGAGTTTATTCCTGTGGGTGTCGCTGAGCCAGAGAAAGTAAAAATTGACTTGTTTAATCAATTGAATGATCGTGATCGTGTTAGCGCCAACGTCATATCAGATGATGATGTACAAATAGTTCAGCTCAAAAGCAAGCCTGTTATGGCAATTCATATACCTCCAGCTACGCGAAACCAAAAACCAGTGCACCTCAAAAAGACGCCTTTTGGTAACACTTACATGCGAATTCATGATGGAGATCGTAAGTG
>NZ_JBFRSD010000410.1:0-269 GCF_041473395.1 Vibrio sp. 10N.222.55.C6 | reverse complement strand
ACCTCCTTCTTCGATAGGCAATACATCCAAAACCAATCGAACCAACAAAAAGAACGAGGTAAAAAAAGGCGATGCAAAAACCTCAGTTGGTCAGCCAACTAAGGTCGCGAATGCTGTCTCGCATTCGATTCGCCAAGTCAAAGAATCTGAGATCCACAAAGCTCAGGTTCAATATGATCTTCCAAAAGGGCGTGGACGACGTGCGATGGAGGAGTATATGGACGTGATGAATCAAGCTAAAAAAGAGGAACTTGCGAAGCTTATTGGGG
>NZ_JBFRSD010000409.1:0-305 GCF_041473395.1 Vibrio sp. 10N.222.55.C6 | reverse complement strand
TTGACGTTTTTTTGGTCCTGAGTACGGTTTGGTGGCAAATTTCGCTGTGCGGTGGGCTCGGCTAAAAAGCTTGGGGTTCAAGAACGGTAAAAGTATGCATAGCTGATAGGTTGTGTATCTATTGACTATACGGTTTGTGGTGATATGCTTGTATACGTGATAGATATACACAGGTAATTATTATGGCTACCAAATCAGCCCCGATCAATATGCGAGTATTTCCTTCCGTCCGTGATGTTATTGATGCAGCGGCAAGCCTACAGAAAGTGGATAGAACCGTATTCATTCAACAAGCCGCTTTGAAT
>NZ_JBFRSD010000408.1:0-284 GCF_041473395.1 Vibrio sp. 10N.222.55.C6 | reverse complement strand
GTATCACTCTTAGCCATATCAATTTCTAGCGTATTAGCAGCACCTGCTTTTGCTTCTGCACCTCAAGTTGACGTAGAACTAGCAAACCAACAAACACTTCAACTTATTGACGAGCAGATGAACGCTATCGATGCTTCTGTTCAGTATAAATTAAACGAACAATATGCCAATGCTACTCCAGGCACGACAGCTACAGTCGATGATGTAACTTACGAAAAACAATCTAACGGTACTTGGGCTGCAGTTGGTGCCGCTTCTGCTGCATTGGTTGCAGGGCTTTTGAG
>NZ_JBFRSD010000407.1:0-435 GCF_041473395.1 Vibrio sp. 10N.222.55.C6 | reverse complement strand
GATGTTCAACACCTATCATCGAGAGCTGATTAAGGCTCTGATAGCCGTGTTCACCATCTCTTCCTTTTTCCTATTCGTTGTCTACTTTTCCCAAATCCTTTATACGACGAAGATTGCGAATGAATACAGTGAGAACACCAAACACATTGCCGCAGAAGTCATGGACTACGGTTGCGATAGCCACGGGGCTGTGCACTCGCTAAGGCACTCGCTCAACCTTGATTCTGTCATCATGACTACGTCTTATGGTTCATGTTATATCTCCAAAACACGCTCGAAAATGGTAGACCTTGATCAAGTTGATGACTTTTACGATAGTGCCGATTTCGCTTATTCACGTTTCGCAGACACTAAGCATGACATTGACCTTACAGTGCGTATTTCTACACGCTCTATCGAAGCTCGATACAAGAACTCACTATTGCCTCTATTAGT
>NZ_JBFRSD010000406.1:0-425 GCF_041473395.1 Vibrio sp. 10N.222.55.C6 | reverse complement strand
TTGAAGCGGCATTTTGTAGCGTTCTAGAAAAAGACTGTCCGTAGAAGATATTATCCCCTAACACCAAACAAACACTTTCATCACCAATAAACTCTTCACCAATGATAAAAGCTTGCGCTAAACCATCTGGGCTTGGTTGAATTGCATACTCAAGGTTGATACCAAAACCTGAACCATCACCAAGTAGGCGTTGGAAACCAGCGTTATCTTCAGGTGTCGTAATAATCAAAATATCTTTGATACCAGCAAGCATTAACGTCGAGATTGGGTAAAAAACCATCGGCTTATCATAAATGGGCAAAAGCTGTTTTGATACGCCGCGAGTAAGTGGATATAAACGCGTGCCTGAGCCTCCGGCAAGAACAATCCCTTTCATTACTTATCAACCTTACCATTTACAACTAAATCTGAAGAAACACCTAAGC
>NZ_JBFRSD010000405.1:0-698 GCF_041473395.1 Vibrio sp. 10N.222.55.C6 | reverse complement strand
ATCAAGATCTTAGTCATGATGTACATGGTGCGTTCGCTTGGCATTAGGCCACTTAGTGGTGAAGTATTTGTCTTAATTGATGTCGACATCTTAATGTTCCCCTAAGCCTTTCTTACCGAAGAATAAAAATTGAACCAAGGTACACGTTGCGATGAGTGCAAACAGAAGCCATGAAATCGCTGAGGCCGTGCCCATTTCTAGCCATTCCCAACCCACTTTGTAGAGGTACATAGAGATAGTTAAACCAGATTGGCCTGTACCACCTGTGCCACGCGTTAGTACGAACGGTTCTTCAAACATTTGCAGGTTACCGATGATGGTCATGGTAATTGCAAAGAAGATAAATGGACGAATCATTGGTAGTGATATGTTCCAGAAGCGGCGGAAGGCATTGGCACCATCCATACGAGCAGCTTCTAAAATGTCTTTAGGAATCGTCATTAAACCCGTGGTGTAAAGGACGATGTTAAAACCGGTGTATTTCCAGAAAACCATGATCGCGATAGACGGCTTCACCATAGTGGCATCGTCTAACCAGCGGATGGGTTGAAAATCATTAACCCAAGCAAATGCCCAACCAAACAGCGTGCTATCAGCCAGAGCCATCAGCGTTTGGTTAATAATTCCTGAGTTAGGAGAGTACATGTTGAAGAAAATCAGTGACGCTGCGACCGTTGATGTGATGAACGGTAGAAAGT
>NZ_JBFRSD010000404.1:0-439 GCF_041473395.1 Vibrio sp. 10N.222.55.C6 | reverse complement strand
CATCAATATCAACCGAAGTATCTGTACCGTAACCACCAAATGTGAGTGGCGTTAATTCACCAACATTCATTACATTACCTTTTGCAGTAAATTGAGGGGACCACAACTCTGTCGCATACTGCATTTTGTAAGAGCCTGATTTTTCTTGCGTCACCACTTGATAGAAGTTATTGCCTTTGTATATATACTTACGTTGAGGTACATGTTTCCAATCAGAATCAGCAAACGTGCCTACGACAAACAGAGGTTTAGAAATCGGGCCTTTCGCCATACTATCTGGGTTGTCACAAGCGGCCATGAAGGCAACAACTTCCTCTTGAGATAAATTAACAATAGGCTCAGCAGCTCCGTCTGATTCTGCTGTCGATTGACAACCAGCAAGAGTAAAAAGCAAGGCAGCAGCAAGTGATGTTTTCATCATGTTCATTTTCACGTTAAT
>NZ_JBFRSD010000403.1:0-435 GCF_041473395.1 Vibrio sp. 10N.222.55.C6 | reverse complement strand
CAAGTTAAAGAGTCGCAACAAGAGAAACAAGCTTTCTCTCACTACATCTCTCTGCACAAGCAGTTCCGCCATATTTTGCACTCAGGGCGCAGCTTTCGCATGGATCCTGCGGACAAAAACCAGAACATCTATGGGGTGCAGAATGATGATGAAATGCTGATCACCGTGTGTCAGTTGGCGATGCCTGAGTACGCTCTGCCATCACCACTTCGTATTAGCTGCGTGGAAGACAGTGCGCTGTATCAAGTGAAGTTAGTGGAGATGCCACAAACCAGTTTCCAACTCATGAAGCAACGCCCTCAATGGTTAGATAAAACACTGACTTTAAGCGGCGATAACCTCAAAGAGATTGGATTGACCTTACCTATTCTCGACCCAGAGTCTGCCTTGATTGTGCATCTAAAAAAGATGTGAATCTCTGACTCTGAGTACCCC
>NZ_JBFRSD010000402.1:0-286 GCF_041473395.1 Vibrio sp. 10N.222.55.C6 | reverse complement strand
GGTCAAGCTCAACACCCATATGCCCCATCAAAGCGGTGACACCACGCATATTGATACTGTGACGACGATTGGTTGAATGGCACTCAGCAGGGCCAATATGCGCCCCCATAACTTCTGGTGGGAAGAAGTAACTCATGCCTTTTTGAATAGCTTGGCGTTCCAATGCATCGTTACAATCGGATGCCCAGAATCGATGTGTTCTCTTGAGGATTTCAAAATCAATGCGACCACCGCCTGATGAACAAGATTCAATCTCGACTTTAGGGTGTGCTTGATTCAGTTGATC
>NZ_JBFRSD010000401.1:0-417 GCF_041473395.1 Vibrio sp. 10N.222.55.C6 | reverse complement strand
GGTTAAATGAAGCCAAACGCTCACGTGAATCAAATCGAACTTGGAAGCGCTCTAATCGATTCTCAAAACTGTTCAACATTTGCTTTTGATAGCTAAATGGTGCGTCAAGGTATTCGCGCTCTAACCGACGAATTGTGTTGTGCTGAGCATCTTTCGTTAATGCCAAAGCAAAACTAAATTGCATGGATTTTTGTAGTTGTGCATCAGGAGTGTGTACTACGGTATTATTGATGCCAGAAGCACGACCTGGTCGCCACGCTAAGTCATCTTTACCAAGTACACCAGTACCCTTGAAGAGGGTGAGTGCGATTTTGTCTGAGCGTTGCCCCTTGATGATTTGAAACTCTTTAAGCCCACTACCATTAATCACAACGGCTTTATTTGGCTCAGCTAACGCCACAGCACCTTCAGTGGTTT
>NZ_JBFRSD010000400.1:0-238 GCF_041473395.1 Vibrio sp. 10N.222.55.C6 | reverse complement strand
ATACTTTTCAGGAATGGAGAACCTGAAACCGTACCTGCTGCTGAACGTAGAACACCATCAGCTGGAACAATCGTCCAAGCAAGAAGCGCTGAAACCGCTAGCACTGCGATACCCGCAAACTTAAGGCCTTTCTTCTCAACGTCTGTTAGCTTGCCCATTGAATCATTTGATAAATCTTCAGACGCTTCTTCGTCGTTGTATTTACCCAGTTTTGGTTCAACAATCTTCTCAGTTACAA
>NZ_JBFRSD010000399.1:0-495 GCF_041473395.1 Vibrio sp. 10N.222.55.C6 | reverse complement strand
TTCCGCAGCAAGGCTATTACTATGACGAGTATCGTCACCAAAGTCCCAGAAAGTCACATGGAAGTTATCGGTGTAGATCTGCTCTTGCGAAGCCGTCCAGCCTAACTCCAGTGTGGTGAAGTAAGAGGCATCGCTGCCAAAAGCGGTATCAAAGCCATCAAAAATGTCATCTGATTTACCCTTTGCGTCCGCGATACCACCGACCACATAAAAATTCTCACCCAACATATGACCAGCAGAAAGCGCAAGTACACCATCATCAGGTAAGCCCATCGCACCAGAGCCTGTCGAGAATGCCAAATTAGTAAAGCCAGACCATGGGCTTGCTAGAGCGTAAACATCCGCATAGTTAGTTACATCCTGCCAACCGACAACAATAGTGCCTTTGCCATCGTTAATTTTTTGCTTCCAATTTAAGTCCGTAACACGAAACCCTTGGTCACTGTATGCAGGGCCAATTGAACCGACATAGCCAAGTGGGCCGAATGAATAGTC
>NZ_JBFRSD010000398.1:0-571 GCF_041473395.1 Vibrio sp. 10N.222.55.C6 | reverse complement strand
CCATTTAATGGACATGCTCCAGCAAAACTAGTAAAACCATAATCATTCTTATACTGGGTAGCTTCCTTTGGTTGCCAGCATCCGTCGGTAAGGTAGTCACGTCGCCGGGTAAGTTAACTACTTGTCAATGCTAGAAACCTGAACCCGTAGGTGCATCAGGGTCATAAGCTGTGACTACAAAGCTCTGTGTGCTTTCTGGTGTATTTGACCAACTTAATTGAGGTATTGTTTGCCAAATCCAGAGAAAGCTTGCTGGATGCTTAATTGTCTACCTTCTGAAATATCCTTACTGGACAAAGTAAAATCAGCCGCGAAAGCGCTTGAAGATACAACACCAAATAATGCAAAAGTTGTGATAAGTTTCTTAAACATGGTGTTCTCCTTTGCTATTTAACACAAGCTTAAGAAAAATGAGGTAACATCACTTCCTCACGACACTCAGGTTCTATCATAATTCGCTCAATTAAATTCATTTAAAACAAGAATGATAAATATAATCACGGGCAAGCAAACCTTAAGAAATAACTAGTCAAACGAAACCATGGTTCCAATGACCAACTATCTTGTATAG
>NZ_JBFRSD010000397.1:0-217 GCF_041473395.1 Vibrio sp. 10N.222.55.C6 | reverse complement strand
TTGCTGAAGGTCGAGCTATTATCCCTTCAAACATTAACCACCCAGAATCAGAACCGATGATTATTGGTAGAAACTTCTTAGTGAAGGTGAACGCCAATATCGGTAACTCTTCAGTAAGCTCTTCGATTGAAGAAGAAGTTGAGAAGCTAGTCTGGTCGACTCGCTGGGGTGGCGATACCGTGATGGACCTTTCCACCGGCCGTAATATCCACGAGAC
>NZ_JBFRSD010000396.1:0-350 GCF_041473395.1 Vibrio sp. 10N.222.55.C6 | reverse complement strand
AAAACATGTCCTTTACTCCGCTTTTATTCTTTTAGACGAACACTTTGTTATTTATTCGATGTGTTCGCTGAACCGTTGCCGGTACCACTGAATTATTTCGGGAGTGAATATAAGTGATAACTATTACCATTTGCATTAAATTTACATTCTTTGCATTCGTAAAGTTTTGTAAAGGCCTGTCGGTGAGTCATATTTGAGGAGTTCAACAAAACCATTTAATACAAATAGTTAAGGCTCATGGACGTAAATCGACTGGTTATCTTCACCGAATTTTTTGAAACAACGGTATTTGTTCAGTCAATTGAAGACGTGAAGATTGATAAGAAAATCATCTCTTCTTATTTACTACC
>NZ_JBFRSD010000395.1:0-432 GCF_041473395.1 Vibrio sp. 10N.222.55.C6 | reverse complement strand
AACTAACTATGTGATGTTTGAGGGCGAAGAAGGCAGCCAAGAAGCGCTCGATTATAACGGCGATTTAAATTCACTCTTGAGCTATGTAGAGAGCAAACTCCCGGAGTTAGAGAGGCTTACTAAGCTACGTAAAAAAGATATACAACAGATGGAAACTATCACTCTCAACCTTGGTGACGGGGAGCTGTATCGTTTCTGGAATGAAAGCAGCCGAAACGCCATTACAGAGGATATTGTTGCTAGTGACTCTAAGCGAATAGATATTCTAGAAATCATCATGAATGACATTATTCCTCAGGTGACCAGCATAACAATTGAAAGCGCGGTCAACATGGGGCGTATGCTCGTTGACTTCAAGCATCGGCTACTCGGCTTCGACCGTGACATTAAGAAACTTGGTCGTAATATCTCTGAACAAGTAAAGCTCAATAA
>NZ_JBFRSD010000394.1:0-624 GCF_041473395.1 Vibrio sp. 10N.222.55.C6 | reverse complement strand
CAACAGAGATCTTCTTAACGAGGCCAAGCATCTTGTTGTCGGCGTCAATCTGAATGATTTTCGCGTTCTTCGGCCAGTAGTCCATGCCATGTTGAGGCAAGGTACCAAATGGACCAAGACGTGTACCCAAAGCGATAACCACATCCGCTTGAGCCATCAATTTCATTGCTGCTTTCGAACCTTGGTAGCCTAAAGGACCACACCATAATGGGTGACTCGCAGGGAAAGAGTCATTATGTAGGTAGCTGTTCACTACGGGTGCGCCTAGTCTTTCCGCCAACGCTGCACACTCTTGAACTGCATCTGCCATTACCACGCCGCCACCAGAAATGATGACTGGGAATTTCGCTTCAGCAATCAGGTCTGCCGCTTCATTTAGAGATTTCTCACCACCTGGACCACGGTCTAAACGCGCAGGTTTAGGGATCTCGGTTTGAGTTTCACCGTAGAAGTAGTCACGAGGAATATTCAGTTGAGTCGGACCCATTTCACTCATCGCGCGGTCAAAACATCGACCCGTGTATTCCGCCATACGGTCTGGGTGCGTTACGTGTCCTTGATACTTAGTGAACTCTTGGAACATTGGAAGCTGGTTACACTCTTGGAAACCACCTAAGCCCATTG
>NZ_JBFRSD010000393.1:0-217 GCF_041473395.1 Vibrio sp. 10N.222.55.C6 | reverse complement strand
CATTATGCTACTTCCTCTTCCAGTTTTTGTTCTTTGTCTGATTTTGGTTTGTCTTCTTTGCCTTCAGTAATGTTGAGGTAAATACGGAACAGATTCGCGCCGACAAACTTAAAGATAAACATCACAGCGACAGCCAAACCAATTGACGATGTCACCGCTAAAGAGCCGTCCATCGCGGTTAGAGTGAACAGCACCGCACCTGAAGAGAAGAAGTTAA
>NZ_JBFRSD010000392.1:0-394 GCF_041473395.1 Vibrio sp. 10N.222.55.C6 | reverse complement strand
GTATTTACCTCAACATTACTGAAGGCAAAGAAGACAAACCAAAATCAGACAAAGAACAAAAACTGGAAGAGGAAGTAGCATAATGAGCGAAGTTAAAGCAAAGAAACCAATGGTTACTGATATTTTCGTTGAAGGTGCTAAGAAAGGCTGGGTTATTGCGACTACCTCTACGGTACCGAATGTTCTGATGGCGTTTGTGATCATCAAGGCATTGCAGATAACGGGTGCGCTGGATTTGATGGGCAGTGTATTTGCTCCAATTATGGCGGTATTTGGTTTACCTGGCGAAGCGGCAGCGGTATTGATTGGTGCGTGGATGTCGATGGGTGGCGCAGTGGGTGTGGTTATCACGCTGTTTGACCAAGGCATTCTGAACGGCAACCATATAGCTATC
>NZ_JBFRSD010000391.1:0-454 GCF_041473395.1 Vibrio sp. 10N.222.55.C6 | reverse complement strand
CATACCCAAACTCGCGGAGCAGAGTATCCTTTGTATGTCTTTGCCGATTATCGAATCCCCGCAGCAATCAAAATGGCTCGATTGATCAATCCTGACTGTATTTTTGATGATCCAGGTGATGATGGCGTTTTAGAAACGCAGCTCAATAAAAGTGGTACGCCCGCTATCACCGTCGAGGTTGGTTCTGGAAAGGTTTTACAACCCGACCTCATTGAGCGTTCAGTGAATGGCGTGATGAATATCCTGCACTCGGAAAATATCATCTCTACAAAGATAGATCAGCCTCACTATGCCTGCTTTGAAGGAAAAGAAACGGTGACCATTAGAGCCAATGTCGGTGGTTTCGCTCTCCCTCAAGTTAAGGTCAGTGAATCAGTACAATCAAAACAATTGATTTCAATTCAATATGATAGTTTTGGTTCTGAGAAACAACGTTATTACGCCCCTGCTGATG
>NZ_JBFRSD010000390.1:0-329 GCF_041473395.1 Vibrio sp. 10N.222.55.C6 | reverse complement strand
GGAACCGTTTGTGGTGAATCCGACGTAGCTGCCCGAATCCGCTGGTTCCTCCTTCAATTCAACGACTAAACCGTTTGATTTCAGTAACCCGCCAAAATTAAATTCATCCGTAGCGATTCGGAAATGACTCAGGTCATCACTCCCTTCTGTGTAAGTGATGGTATGAGTTGAACTAACTGGCCCTGCCGTCGGCATTGAACCATCGGATAAGTTCACTTCAGATAAGTAAACGTCAGGGACAATGTTGATAACAGGATCAACGCCATCCGTGATAGTAAGCGTCACCGTTGCGGTTTCAACATCATTATCGAAATCGCTTGTTGTCACGG
>NZ_JBFRSD010000389.1:0-502 GCF_041473395.1 Vibrio sp. 10N.222.55.C6 | reverse complement strand
GGGTGCGTCATGACGCTATCAAAGAAGGCTAGATGATGTTCACAAGCGTGCTGCGCGAGGGCGTAGCGAAAGGAGTTCAGTTCGGTTCGCCCTTCCAGCACGACGCCGTCTTGTTGGTTGTCATGACGGAGCTGCAATGAAATCGTTTCTTTTTGGTCGATATGATTGGTTTGGCACAGCCATAGGTTGGCAAAAGCGGTGGCGCTAAACGAGAAAGCGGCGTTGTCCAATGTGCAATCCGACGCTCTGTCCAACGTGGTCATGATGAGCTTCTCCGTCGCGCCGCCAATGAGGTGAAGCGATTTATCAGTGACAATGAAGGTGACAAAGGGGTGCTCGCTGCCTTTTTTGATGCCGCTAACCAGCTCGGTAATGCGTGCGTGTACTTCTGGTTGAAAGTTCAGTGTGTTCATAATGTGTGTCCTTTTTGCTGTGAGGCGTTAAGTATCATGGTGTTCCACCATGTTTGAAATTGCTCTAGAAGAAGTGGATCGGTGACCTC
>NZ_JBFRSD010000388.1:0-230 GCF_041473395.1 Vibrio sp. 10N.222.55.C6 | reverse complement strand
GCCTCCTCCTACTCGATTGTGGAAAACCTACTTCTTCATCTCTCTAATGATCATCTGAGTACGCAACAGCGCTGATTACCATGTGTGTATATGTCTTTGAAATCACCCAAAGATCAAAGGCGATGATCTTCCCTTGGGTCGAAATGGACAAAAAAGGATCTATATTGATTTGGTTATCCACAGTTTCTGTGGATAACCTGTCTCAAATTCAGTGAGTAACCAGATCTAAG
>NZ_JBFRSD010000387.1:0-1559 GCF_041473395.1 Vibrio sp. 10N.222.55.C6 | reverse complement strand
GAATACAACTTAGCGCTAAAAGGGTTAGCTTCTGCATTTACCATGCCTTGATTAGTTTTAGATAAGGGATGAGGATAGAAGTGGTAAAAAGCTCGAAAGGCGCTCAATAAATCGACATTCACTTTTATTGAGCATGAACCTTCTCGTAGTTCCATTTCAATCATATTTACTCAGTCATTTAACTGTTATTGCGTCTTATCAATCCAATATTTCACCATTACCGAAAACTCTTGATACCTATCTTGATAACAAAAATGACCACTGCCTTTGAATACTGTTAACTCAGCATTCGACATACGTTTAGCTAAACGTTCTCCATTATCGACGTAAAGAATTGCATCGTTTTCTCCCCAAAATATCTGAGTGGGTAACTCTATTTTATCGAGCAATGGATCAACCGTTGCTAGACTTTTTGGGTAATCTTTAAACCATTGCATGACGGCAGGAATTCGATTGCGATAAGAAGCAATATAGTCGGAAATCTCTTCTTGATTGGGGCGATAGTTCGTATAGCAAACCTTGATACAGCCTTGAACTAAAGAGCCAGCCCCTGTCACTTTAAAAACAGTGCGCCAAAACGATGAGTCGACCATTTTTCGGATGGCGCTTGCATTTGACGAAGGATTAATTGCTGGACCATCGCCTATCAATAAGCTTTTGACATCATTGTCATATGTGCCCACGTAGTAAACGATCGCGGGCATACCAACGTCAGGCCCCAATAAATGTGGTTCTTGAATATCCAAATGATTTAAGAATTCTTTTAAAAAGTCGCCTTGAGCCTTGAAAGACATGTATTCAATCCCGCCCGCACTTCCGCCGAACCCAGGCATATCGTAAGCATATAGGTTGTAGTGTTCAGCCAACCCACTCCAGATAGGGGCATACGCAAGAATGCTTTGAGGAAAAGGGGAAAGCATCACAAGAGTCGGTTTACCAATCGCTTCAGAATGTGCGTATCGAATATCGACACCATTTATCTTGGTTCGCTTTATTGGCATGGATGGTGTCGTTTCAAATGTTGGGAACATTGGATAGTCGTTTTTTCTTCGCAACTGCTCCAAGCTTTTATATTCAGAAGTCAATAACATCAGTGCCGATGCGTTAATACGATCAAACACGCTAATTTTTTCTATCTTAGGAGTATGTGTCATTAATTAATCTCTATTTAATTCTCTGAAGTTAAAAGACGCTGAAACCATGATTAAAAATTTCCATCCAATTTATTTATGGTTCTCAAAAAATAGTATTGGGGTTTACTCAACTCAGTATTTACAGCTATCAACAATTGTAGTTAACACCATTGTTACTAATATTATCGCCACTACTTTACCGATATATTTGATGTTAACTAACATCGTTGGGGTCTGTTAAAACTCGTTAAATTACGTCATTTATGCTATGTTTATGACCTAATTCACAGAGGTTTGGATGGATCAATGACTATCAACACAACTTACTTTATAAGGGTAAATAGCCTGATGAATTTGTATTACAACGTATGTAATCAATATTATTCAGATCCAATCTCCCCACAGACAATTCCCCAATCCGCGTTT
>NZ_JBFRSD010000386.1:0-414 GCF_041473395.1 Vibrio sp. 10N.222.55.C6 | reverse complement strand
GGTGATGAGAAGTACTTTGAAGAGGCACTGGAGCGTTTTTTAACGTCAACACGCCCATCCTATGCCAAAGCATATGAGTTCTATTCAGATAGTATCATCCTCGCAAATGAGACAATTGTTGAGGGTAAGATCTCTAAGCTGACGTACGAAGGGTTTAAAAAACGACTAAAGTCTTTACCTCCATACATGGTGGCGGTGGGTCGTTATGGGCAATATTTTGCCGACCTTTGGTTCAGGTATTTTGATGCTCACGAGCCCCCAACAAGAGTTTTGCAACGTGTTGAAATCGATCACACCCCCCTAGATGTTATTTTAATAGATGACGAGTTACTTGTTCCTTTGGGCCGCCCTTACTTAACTTTGCTGGTTGATGTCTTCAGTGGTTGTATTATTGGTTACCACATTGGCTTTAAA
>NZ_JBFRSD010000385.1:0-405 GCF_041473395.1 Vibrio sp. 10N.222.55.C6 | reverse complement strand
GCTTGAGCCCACATATTGAAGCCAACATAGTGCGCTTCCATTGGGTCATTGGTGACACGCTTTTCACTCTTGATGAACGACTGCCACGTTTCAACGAACTCTTCATTAGCTTCAGTATCAACACTCATGAAGTAGTTCCATGCCGCTAGATGACCAACCAATGGTTCTGTGTCCATGCCTGACAGTTCTTCTTCACCAACAGAGAATGCAATAACTGGGATGTCTTCAGATGAAATGCCTTGAGCGCCTAGCTCTTTATAGAAAGGTACGTTCGCATCGCCGTTTACAGTAGAAACCACAGCGGTTTTCTTGCCAGCTTCACCGAACTTTTTGATGTCTGAAACGATAGATTGCCAATCAGAGTGACCAAATGGCGTGTAGTTGATCATGATGTCTTCTTCTGCG
>NZ_JBFRSD010000384.1:0-421 GCF_041473395.1 Vibrio sp. 10N.222.55.C6 | reverse complement strand
ATACTGCACTGGTAGAAGTACAGCTAAACCAATTACAGGTTGAGCGAGATACGATGCAACTTGAGTTGTCAGATCTCAAAGCTGAATCATCAAGGCTGACTATTCTCACTCAATCGCTAACACAAACCGTAGTGCCAAAACTGGTTGATATCTTTAAGAAAGTGGTACTTGCGATCAATGCTAAAGACAGAGGCGTATTAAAAAAACAAAGCGAGTACCTGAGTTCTGTCTTGAACTCAGTGCTAGACCTACCACCAGGTCTATCAGATAAAATCGTAAATGAGGTGGCTTTGCTGAAAGCGCCTGAAGCAGTGGCACCGAACAATGACCATACCGTTACAGATCATCCTAATAAGTAAGTTAGTCACGCAGCTTACTTTACTAACTAACCATCATAATAATTAAAACAAAGGTATAAACC
>NZ_JBFRSD010000383.1:0-264 GCF_041473395.1 Vibrio sp. 10N.222.55.C6 | reverse complement strand
TTTAATGTTGCGCTACCACCACTAGCCAAATCATGGAAGTGTTTATTCAAACCCTTGAATTTAAAAAGTAGGTAGTAGAGCGAGTTCTGATCGTAAGGAACAAGAGAGTTAATTTGTTGATTTGTATGGCTTGGTTTTGTTGTTATAAAAACTTGGCCAACTGTCGCTATACAGCTCACACAAATACTGTTTTCCGGTATGCGCTTTTTAGGTTGCGATTCATCACCTGCTTGCGTCAGAGTATCTGTCGTTTCAGTAATGAAC
>NZ_JBFRSD010000382.1:0-421 GCF_041473395.1 Vibrio sp. 10N.222.55.C6 | reverse complement strand
TCAAAGCTGCTTTCATATTTGTTCGTTGAAGCTATTCGAAGTTGGCGCTCGACAGACATAAGATCACCAATAGCTCTCCGTAACTTAGCTGCAGACATACGAACCTGTTTCATTATTTGCATCACTGATCCCCCTGAAACGATAACGGCACAACTCATGGCGTAGTACTTTGCATTGAGAATCATTTCAAACTCTCGGATACAACTATTAGCCACAAACAGCTCATCGATAGTTAAGTTGTCAAAGTAGCTATCAACATGCGCTGATCGCTTTATCTCACGGTAAACTTCCCTTAGCTTTTGGGTTTGATCATCTAGTTGATCAATAATAATATTCGCTAATTCATAGTTTTCATCTGATAGATAAAATTCGTTATTTTTATACTCCGAATCTGCTAGACGAAGTACCATAACTTTAGCAA
>NZ_JBFRSD010000381.1:0-350 GCF_041473395.1 Vibrio sp. 10N.222.55.C6 | reverse complement strand
GAGATGACTAGTGATAAAGTAACCAAGCTCAAATTGGCAACAGAAGCGGCGATCACCAGTTATAGTTGAGGTAGGTTTAGTTGAAGAGCCTCTGAGTTCCAAAGCTAAAATGTACTAATTCAGCTGAAAGTTACTCATTTATTTTAATTTACTGCTTGTTGTTAGCTTTTCTCAAAGTAGTGTTCTTATTTTGGGAGCACAAAAGGACGGCTTGATCCGCCCCATCATAGTTGGATATTAAGTTAAGCCTCTTCATACCTACAGTTTTCCAAGGCTTCCTAATTTAGCACAAAACCAGACTCGTTTTTGTCCAGACTCTTGCTAGGGAGTGGGCGTACTCGGTGTGGGCG
>NZ_JBFRSD010000380.1:0-235 GCF_041473395.1 Vibrio sp. 10N.222.55.C6 | reverse complement strand
TAAGTAGGTCGATGGCAAGGTGGCGTTTCAGACCTGTTGTGTAAGCAGCACCAATCAGGGCTACCCACATAAAGAGGTAACGAGCGAGCTCGTCGGTAACAGTACTTGGTTTGCCAATAACATAGCGGGATAGAACCTGCCATATCACGCATAGCACCAAGAAAGACGATAGAGACACTGTAAAGGCGGCCAACCCTCTATTTATGTAACTGACCAATTTATTCATGTTTATTTC
>NZ_JBFRSD010000379.1:0-228 GCF_041473395.1 Vibrio sp. 10N.222.55.C6 | reverse complement strand
ATCCTATTCTCATTACCTAAAATGCAAAGGTCAGATGGAACAGAATTTGATGCGTCTCGGCTTCAAACAGCTGTTTATTGCTCGTCCTGGCCCTCTTGTTGGCGAAAGAGCTCAACCACGAGCCGACGAAAAACTCCTACAAAGTATCTTCCCTCTGTTGTCACCATTTATGATTGGTAAATATAAAAACCTGCGCCCTATTCAGTCAAAAGACGTGGCACAAGCCAT
>NZ_JBFRSD010000378.1:0-283 GCF_041473395.1 Vibrio sp. 10N.222.55.C6 | reverse complement strand
AGAAATTCGTACCGCTCTCTTTTAAGCTTCTGCGGCTTCTCTCTACGGTCTTCTTTGCTACCAATAAATCGTTATTGAGCTTTAACGCCTGATCCATGATCGAGCGTTGCTCTGTTTCGTTTATCTCTTTTAAAGGCACGCTTTCGTATATGTCTTGCGACGGAGTAATAGGGTATTGAATTTGAATAGAGAGCCCGTTGATAATGACACGTCGATCTTTTTGCAAGGTTCTCAATCGGTTCGACACGCCTTCTTTCTGAGCGATCACTTCGTAAAGCTCACT
>NZ_JBFRSD010000377.1:0-442 GCF_041473395.1 Vibrio sp. 10N.222.55.C6 | reverse complement strand
GACTAATATAAGCGTTGTTACCTGAACCATTCGCTTCTTGCTCGGTGTTTTCATCTACTTGGTAGATTAAGTCAACGGTTACCTTTCCTGATGCGATACTGTCTACTGTTGCCCCTGTGCTGCTGTCAGACAATTTCAAACGTAGTTCACCCACATCATTCTTTACACCACCATTGTTGGTGTCCAAGATTTGAACGTAGCCATTGATACCATTTGCTTCATTGGCTTTACTGATAGCTTCTTGTACGGCGTCAGTCGCAGTTTGGTCTGAACCAGAGTAGTCTATGCCAGTGGTGTTATCTGAAATATTCAGAGCACCAGCGTCATCGAAAGAAAAAACACCATCTAGAATTTCGATCGTTGATGTGCCTGTTTCATAATATGTGAAAGAGACCGTACCGGCTTCTTCATCATAATTATTAGTAGAAGCACTTGCATCTTT
>NZ_JBFRSD010000376.1:0-264 GCF_041473395.1 Vibrio sp. 10N.222.55.C6 | reverse complement strand
ATGATTGCAGCGCTAGAGCGTCTAAAAGTGAGCCACGAGCCGCAATTAGAAGGTTCTATGATGGCGTTTGGTATTAACGGTAAGAAGTCTCTTACTGAGCTATTAATGAGCCATCCGCCACTAGATAAGCGTATTGCGTCTCTACGTAACATGTAATTTCTAATATGATTAGCCATCGCTAGTCGACAAGAAAAATCTAAAGGCTTCCTTCGGGAGGCCTTTTTTGATCTTGGCGCTTAAGATAACAAGTGTTGAGACATGAAG
>NZ_JBFRSD010000375.1:0-616 GCF_041473395.1 Vibrio sp. 10N.222.55.C6 | reverse complement strand
CTCATAACGGTTTTGAATTCTCGATTGGCCAACGTAGCCGATTGCAAGCGATCGAATGGCTGAAATCTTCTTTGTCTCTTTCTGAGCAAGGAAAGCAAACCGGTATTCTGAAGCTAAGCTTTGAAGGGGAAAACAAGCAGCAGATTTCTGAAATTCTTAATCATATTAGTCAGACTTACTTCTTACAAAACGTGAAACGTAATTCTGCGGAAGCAGAGAAGAGCCTAGAGTTCTTAGAAAGCCACCTTCCTGGTATTAAATCTGAGCTAACGGGCTATGAAGACACACTCAACAACTATCGTCAAAAGAACGAATCGATCGATTTGGGTTTAGAAGCACAATCAACCCTGAAGGTAATGGTAGAGCTTGAAGCGCAATTGAATGAACTGACGTTTAAAGAAAGTGATATCAGTCAGCGTTTCACTAAAGATCACCCGGCGTATAAGTCACTGATTGATAAGCGTAAAACGTTGTTGGGCGAGCGAGAGCGCCTGAACAAGCAAGTGCAAAAGCTGCCGAAAACACAACGTGAAGTACTACGTATGACACGTGATGTTGAAGTAAACCAACAGATCTACATCCAGCTTTTAAACAAGGTTCAAGAACTGAGCATTAT
>NZ_JBFRSD010000374.1:0-257 GCF_041473395.1 Vibrio sp. 10N.222.55.C6 | reverse complement strand
GAGCAGTTGAGCAAGAATACAGTGCCAATGGCGTGTGCCGTTTACGCCGATGACATGTACGTTGAGTTGGATTACAGCCGTGAAACATTGGCGAACATTCCTAACTCGAAAGCGTGGATCACCAATGAATATGAACACAATGGCTTGCGAGTAGACGGCGAAAGGATTGTCGATAAATTGATGACGATGGTTGAAGCGTTAGAAAATCTGCCAAAGTAATCAAGCTATTTGCACTAGAAACAAGATGCGTTAGAAGC
>NZ_JBFRSD010000373.1:0-501 GCF_041473395.1 Vibrio sp. 10N.222.55.C6 | reverse complement strand
CGGTTGATGTGAGTGAGATTGCCAATAGTAGCTCGTTAACAATTGATCCTGGTACCACCAATGCGACTTACTTTATCCCTCCTATTACCCGAAGAAGTGCATCGTCGACGCTTGAGTTAGCCGACGGTCAAACCATCGGTATTGCGGGGTTGTTGAGTGAGAATGTTAGGGACATCAGTAACAAGATGCCAGGCTTTGGCGATGTGCCGATTTTAGGTCAGCTTTTCAATAGCCAAGAGTATGTATCTGGTGAAACAGAGCTCGTTATTCTTGTTACTCCTCGACTCGCTAAACCTATTGACCGAACGAAAGTGACGTTACCAACTGATGCCTTTGTTGATCCTAATGATTTGGAATATTACTTGTTAGGCAGAAGCGCTTACATCGCTGAACCGTCTGAATCTGATTCAGAACAATCTCAAGCTTCACAGGATATATCACCGACCGATGGTGGTAGCGAAGGCTCATTTGGGCATGATTTATAAGGGGATAGATATGAAT
>NZ_JBFRSD010000372.1:0-323 GCF_041473395.1 Vibrio sp. 10N.222.55.C6 | reverse complement strand
ATCTCACTCACATCAACCGCTAAGTTTAGGTTGATTTTTTTGTCACTGAGTACCGTGGGGATGAACTTTAAACCTACACCATATTCTTTATATTCAATGGTAATACCATCTTCATCAGGCACCGGAATGGGAAATTCTCCCCCCGCTAAAAACTCAGCCTTTGAACCGCTTAGCGCGGTTAAGTTCGGTTCAGCCAAGACTTTTGCCACACCATTTTGTTTTGCTACGTCCAATGCGAAAGTAAACAATGTATTACTATCAATGAAAGAACCTAAAATACCGTAATCAGTAGAGGTAGGAATATTGAAAATAGGGGTTGCACC
>NZ_JBFRSD010000371.1:0-410 GCF_041473395.1 Vibrio sp. 10N.222.55.C6 | reverse complement strand
CCGTGAAGCGATCAATCAGCACTTTTTGATGTCTCATACCCAAGCGTTTATTGAGTGTGACATTACGGAATTAGTGCAAGCATTCGAAACGCAACGTGGACCTATCAAAGCACAAGAGCAGGAGATCTAAGACATGAAATGGGGAATCCTAGGAACCAGCTTTATCTCAGGCGTAATGGCGGATGCGATCAAAAGCGATGCTCAAAGCGAGCTGTATGCCGTTGCTGGTCGTACTGAAAAAACACTAAACGAGTTTGCTGCCCAATACCAACCAACATTAACCTTCAACAGCTATGAAGCTTTGATCGAAGATGAGTCAGTCGACATCATCTACATTGCTCTGCCAAACCATGTTCATCATGAGTATGTGATTAAAGCGGCTCAAAAAGGCAAAGCGATCTTGTGTGAAA
>NZ_JBFRSD010000370.1:0-285 GCF_041473395.1 Vibrio sp. 10N.222.55.C6 | reverse complement strand
CTTCAGCCCCCATCAAGAATACATACGGAAACTCTAGGCCTTTCGAAGCGTGCAATGTCATTAGTTGAACTTGGTCTGCATCGTCATTATCTTCCCCGCGCTCCATCATATCGCGTAAAGTTAAACGTTGAACAACCTCTCGTAGCGTCTTCTCTTCTTTATCATAGTTGTCACCTTCGAGGTCGGCCACAATCCAGCTATAGAGATCAGACACGTTTTTCATTCGCATTTCAGCGGCTTTCGGGCTTGGAGAGGTTTCGTAGAGCCAATCTTCGTAGTTGATGT
>NZ_JBFRSD010000369.1:0-398 GCF_041473395.1 Vibrio sp. 10N.222.55.C6 | reverse complement strand
AGTCGATACTGAGCGACTTGATCCTGAGTATTTGATGATGTGGTTTAGGCGTTCAGAGTTTGATCGATATGCTCGTTATATGTCTCACGGAACGGTGAGAGAGCTATTTGGTTGGCAAGAAATGTGTGATGTTGAGCTACCAATCCCATCTATCGAGAAGCAGCGTGAAATCGTGCGTGAATACAATGTGGTGAATGACCGTATTGCACTTAACGAGCAACTAACTCAAAAGCTAGAAGATACCGCTCAAGCTATTTACAAACAGTGGTTTGTTGATTTTGATTTTCCAATATCAAAAGAGTACGCAGAGTCAATCGGAAAGCCTGAACTAGAAGGCAAGCCTTACAAGGATTCAGGAGGTTCTCTTTGCTGGAATGATTTAATTGAAGGAGAACTCC
>NZ_JBFRSD010000368.1:0-345 GCF_041473395.1 Vibrio sp. 10N.222.55.C6 | reverse complement strand
CTGAGTGGGAGCGTCAAAAGAATACTCAGAAAACATCTTGTTTTTCTGATAAGAATTTATTGCGATAACTTTGGTCAATCCGGCATACATCATCGTATCTATCTCGAGTTATGTTGTTTTTCTTGACTGAAAATCAACCAGTTTGAATTTGTGGCCACTAAATCAGGTTACAGCTTTCAATACCATCGACTCTCTCACAGTAAAGATTCCTGACTTTTCCTGCCCTTCTCAATATCCATAATAAATATATGTACTTTTTTGCTACATGTATATACTGTATACATCAACATGTAACATTTATGAGCACGAACATGAATCAAGCAGATATCAAATGGGACCAACAAG
>NZ_JBFRSD010000367.1:0-410 GCF_041473395.1 Vibrio sp. 10N.222.55.C6 | reverse complement strand
GCTACCCTATCACCATTATTATGGCCAAAATGAGGTGAAGCCTGACTGCAACTTCGACTGCATATACTCAAGCTTAATCTTTGAGCGGCAGCTTACCTTGATTGGTGTGTCTTTATCTTCAATATTCTGACGCAATAAATCTGCACGTTCACCATCCCAAATAGCTTTTAAGGTGCTTTGATTTGATAGAACTTCTACTAACTTTTCTAATAGTGCACCGCCATCTTCCGTCGTCAACTTATCTTCATCACCTTCAACACGAGGTAATATCTTACACATTAAAAAGTCATCAAAAACAGCCGCTAATTCATCTTCATCCTTAGGAGAAAAACTAATGACTGATAAGCAAAGCTCGTTAAATGCGCGGTAAGCCAATTCAAATGCGGTACCTTTTAATACAGCATTTACCT
>NZ_JBFRSD010000366.1:0-396 GCF_041473395.1 Vibrio sp. 10N.222.55.C6 | reverse complement strand
GCTTGTACATGTTCCGCAACGGCTTGTTCTTGAGTTAGGCTGAGTAAGTCAGCCTGACGAAGAACGGTTGGGAGGTTGGTGAGTCCCAAATTAGTTGCAGCCTTCTATTGAAGGGATTGCGCTTGAGGCTGATAGTGAACATGACCAACCAGTATCTGCACTCCTTGTCATGGTCATACTGTCACCATCAAGGCTACCGTCTACAAACGAAAATGAAATGGTAGTTCCTGAAGCTGAGATAGTCCCTAGAGTGTTTGAGCTAGCTGAAATCCCCAATGCACTAACGCCGCCACTAATGCTGCCTTCCTCTTGGATTAGTAATTCAGCTGGTGTAATTAGTGCTTTTAGTGTTGCTAATGCTGAAGATGCTTGGCTTTTTGATACATAGTCTTTGTA
>NZ_JBFRSD010000365.1:0-241 GCF_041473395.1 Vibrio sp. 10N.222.55.C6 | reverse complement strand
CATACAGTGGCCTTGCTCCAAGTGAAGGCTTCAGCGGTAACTTCAGTGTATTGGCCGGTTTCTACTCTGACAGTAGTAATTTGAGTACTGAACAAGATTCGAATCAAGCCACCAACACCCAGGAAGGGGAGAGTGAAAACCAAGGGCTACTCGGCTTTTTGGGTACTGTTCAATATACTTTTGGCGAATCGCTGACTCACCAAGTGTATGCGGGTACGACACGAGAGGATATTGCAACAGG
>NZ_JBFRSD010000364.1:0-282 GCF_041473395.1 Vibrio sp. 10N.222.55.C6 | reverse complement strand
TAATCTGTTCATTTCATAACTCTCATTTACAAGGGCTTGTTACTTAGCGTTTTATTGATTGACGACTCAGTAAATTCAACCTGATGTGTGAGCTAATTTATAGAAATAAAGATTATATAAATTATTGATTTGATGAATATTTACGGAGCGAGGCAATGTTTGTTAGAACAGCCTATTCAAAACAATAAGATAGGTAAATCTAATGAAAAAACTCGTCAGTTTGCTGCTTGCTGCAGTATCTCTAGGACTTTCCGGTTGTGCGACAGTATTAACTGCAGAGCA
>NZ_JBFRSD010000363.1:0-226 GCF_041473395.1 Vibrio sp. 10N.222.55.C6 | reverse complement strand
AGCAAGCGACAAACAAGCGCACCCGGCTCCCTTAACGCATCCACGTTATAGCTAAGGACACGTCCGGCAGACGGCGCGTGATAACGGCGACACTCATTACCAAAAGCGTCATATTGAATAGCCAACAGATCATCTTGCTCTACGCTCTGCAGAAGCTCAACCTGCGGCAATACGAAACCACCAATATCAGCGCGGATAGAAACCACATCATTACCCTCTATCCAAT
>NZ_JBFRSD010000362.1:0-536 GCF_041473395.1 Vibrio sp. 10N.222.55.C6 | reverse complement strand
GATTTGAAGATTGCTTACCTCCAAACATCTTAGAACAGTATAAAGCTAGTGCTGTTGTTCGAAGCGTTCAAAACGATAATGGACGAATGCTCGTAATGCGTGATTTGTATCCATGTAGAAACATCAGCATTCATTTCCAAGGTATGGAAAGCGGCTTCGCCATGGGTTATGTATTAAACCCAACAGAATTTAAACCGACTGATAAAGAAAGCATATTCACCTTCATTCAAAAGAAGTCTTCTGTGCCACCCTGTAAGGCCGATTTTGATGCTTGGGTAAATCAATCTGTAAATCAAACCGCACGAAATCACTTCATTGAACTAAGTAAGCGCATAACGTTATCAGAATACCTCGGATGCATGTTTGGTACGGAACATCCATTCGAAAGTAATCTGCTTAACATGGATGTCGGTAGTACGGATATCCAAGCCAATACATTAAATTGTGCGCTACAGATGGACGTGCCATTCTTGGAACAAGTGTCCTCTGCTGATTTGATGTCTATTAGAAGCAACGACGGTGAAGCATTCCAGTTG
>NZ_JBFRSD010000361.1:0-266 GCF_041473395.1 Vibrio sp. 10N.222.55.C6 | reverse complement strand
AGCCAACGCTACCCTTTATGATTTTTAATTTATCGACCGTTTAACGAATCGATCAGGTTTTTTGCCTCTCGACGAATATCATCGCTACCGTCAACGATTGCCTCTTCTAGAAGCTTAATTGCACCTTGCGAGTCACTCATCTCGATGTAAATTTTAGCCAAATCAAGCTTACCTGCAGCCTCTGCGTTGCTATCAACATCATAGTTGCCAATGTCGCCGATAACGTCTGGGAATTCATTTAGGCCAACATCCAGTTTAAGCTCTTC
>NZ_JBFRSD010000360.1:0-359 GCF_041473395.1 Vibrio sp. 10N.222.55.C6 | reverse complement strand
TTCCAGTATTATTTGCACTGTTCTCGCTCGGTGGGGCTGTATTTGGTATGGGTGAAGAAGCCGTCGCCTTTGCCATTATTATCGCGCCGCTAATGGTACGTATTGGCTATGATGGTATTACTACGGTAATGGTGACGTACGTAGCGACTCAGATTGGTTTTGCTGCTTCTTGGATGAACCCATTTTCTGTTGCTGTTGCCCAAGGCATTGCTGGTGTACCTGTCTTATCTGGGGCATCGGTGCGTATCGCTCTATGGGTTTTCTTCACCGCGCTCGGCATCGCTTTTACGATGTGGTATGCGAATTCGGTAAAGAAAGACCCTTCGAAATCTTACAGTAAAGCTGGTGATGTTTACTTC
>NZ_JBFRSD010000359.1:0-573 GCF_041473395.1 Vibrio sp. 10N.222.55.C6 | reverse complement strand
GTTTGCCGTTCAGCTCGATCATGCACTCACCAATAATGGCGATATGTTTCATCGGTTACGCCCTCTCTTCGAAGTAGCGTTTTGCGTTACCAAAGCAGATGTCTTCGACCATAGGGCCAAGCAGTGACATGTCGTTTGGTACCTCGCCGTTTTCAGCCCAACGACCAAGCATGTCACACAGAATTCGGCGGAAGTATTCGTGGCGTGTGTACGACAAGAAGCTGCGAGAGTCAGTCAGCATGCCGACAAACTGGCTAAGCAGACCAAGTTGAGATAACTGTTCCATTTGGCGTTGCATGCCGTCTTTCTGATCGTTGAACCACCAACCAGAACCAAACTGAACTTTGCCCGCGATGCCGCCACCTTGGAAGTTACCAATCATGGTTGCCATCATCTCGTTATCGCGAGGGTTTAAGCAGTAAAGGATGGTGCGAGGTAACTCGTTGCTTTGATCCATCTCGTCTAACAGGTGAGCCAATTCGAAGGCAAACGTCTTATCGCTGATCGAATCAAACCCTGCATCTGCGCCTAACAGCTGGAACATACGCGTGTTGTTATTGCGCTGAGCACCAA
>NZ_JBFRSD010000358.1:0-486 GCF_041473395.1 Vibrio sp. 10N.222.55.C6 | reverse complement strand
GGTGTTGGTTCGATTACGGTTCAACTGGCGAAACAGCTTACTAACCTAACAGTGATTGCGACTGCTTCAAGACCAGAGACCGAGCAGTGGGTAAGAGATATGGGCGCTGACCATGTTGTGAATCACCGCAATCTAGTGGAGTCGGTACGTGAGCAGGGCATTCAGCATGTTGACTACATCTTCAACGTTGCAGATACCAAAGGTCACTGGGATGCAATGGTTGAGCTGATTGCTCCGCAAGGCATGATCAGCTCAATTGTAGAATTTGATGGTGGTGTTGACCTATCAAAACTACAAGGCAAATCAGCTGGCTTTATCTGGGAGCTGATGTTTACTCGCTCGCTGTTTAACACTGACGATATCCAGAAGCAGCAAGATATCCTGTTCCAAGCGGCAAACTTGATTGATGCTGGCCGCATTAAATCAACACTCACTACAACATTAAATGGCTTTGGTGTTGAGACGTTAAAAGACGCACACCAACGT
>NZ_JBFRSD010000357.1:0-543 GCF_041473395.1 Vibrio sp. 10N.222.55.C6 | reverse complement strand
ACTTAGTACTTGACCTGAACGCTGATCAGAGTTTTTACAACCAATATTATTGGCTGGTTTAAAAAAGCTCCAACTGGATCTTCCATTGGATGTAACTGATGGCCCTTCAACGAACCAACTACAATTGTTAGTGTCTAGATAGTGTCCGGCAATTAGTTGGTTGGCACTTGTAAAGGCAACTGATTTTATGGAACTCATATTCTTAAATACTAGGTTGCCATTTTTGTCCGCTGCGAACTCTGCACTCATGTCAAAGAATTGAGTTTGTCCAGTGTCCTTGTTGGTTACTGGTACGCGTAACATGGTTACTTGGTTACCAGCACCTTGGAAGTGAGCACCTTGGAATGCGATATCTAGATTAGAGTTCTCTACATCCGCAGCGAAGGCTGTTGATGAGATAAGAAGAGCGGATGTTGCTAAAAGTGTTTTCTTAAACATGGATATAAGCCTTAATCAATGTTTCAAATAGGTTGTAAATTGAAATAGTTTTAAAAGTGGCATGCTCTTAAAGAGACATAGTCTGGTTACCAGTAATTGTTGGAT
>NZ_JBFRSD010000356.1:0-310 GCF_041473395.1 Vibrio sp. 10N.222.55.C6 | reverse complement strand
TACTACTTTTAACCTCATCGAGGTTAATGGTCTGGGGAGCCGTTAACTTGGCTCAACTTGCTGGTTTGAGCGAACTTACCATTGGGTTGACTATAATTGCATTTGGGACAAGCTTACCCGAACTGGCTGCTGCGATTGCTGGAGTGCGCAGAGGAATGTACGACATTGTATTTGCCACGGTAATAGGCTCGAATATTTTCAATCTATTGGGAGTAATCGCTATACCTTCGATAATAGGCCAAGAGTTAATCATCCCAGAGCAAGTCCTAAGCCGAGATATTCCTTACATGATTATTTTAACAGGGGTATT
>NZ_JBFRSD010000355.1:0-451 GCF_041473395.1 Vibrio sp. 10N.222.55.C6 | reverse complement strand
GGTTAAAAGTAGTAACAACATCACTAAACTTTCCCACCCTGCTCGTTTTTTAGTTAATGGCAAGAACTCTAGCTCATCTTCAGAAACCTCACCTTGTCTTATGGACTTAGCTAAATAGAAACAGTATATGGCTAGCAAAATCACCAATAATAGACCGTCAGTTATATTTAGCTTTCCTGTGGACATCAGTGCGCTACAGATCAGCATTGACCCTGCCAATATCGGAAACTCTTTTTTGATAAAGCGCTTGTTAGCTTGGATGGGAGCCATTAACACAGCAATGGAAAGCACAAGACCAATATTAATAATATTGGAACCAATACCATTGCCTACAGCCAACTCTCCTGCATTATTTAAAGCAGCAACGGCAGATACGAGTAATTCGGGGGCAGATGTTCCGAACGCAACAACAGTCATACCTATAAAAATCAATGATATGTTGCAATGCTTG
>NZ_JBFRSD010000354.1:0-400 GCF_041473395.1 Vibrio sp. 10N.222.55.C6 | reverse complement strand
TAGATACAATACATAGTGTATCAGTGGAATTTGAGGACGTCGCAGAGGGCGTTCAAGCGGTCGAAACGTTAACCGAATACACGGTAAATGGCTTTGATATCGACGATGTTCAAACCCATCAAGCTCAATGGGCTCAGACTTTAACCACTGTAACGCAGGATTACGTGCAGAGTTTCGTGGAGTCTAAGCAGGACTGGGGTGCAGACGGTTACATCAATGTTGAACTTCGATTTAATAATATCCCTGATGGTAGCTATGTCTACGAATATTCGACACCAATATGGGCAAACCCACAAGATGGTGAATTCCATGAATACGCCGATTTTAACTTTAACGATGGTAAGTGGGACGAGCTCACCTCGTACTGGAACTATTACCGCAAAGAGGTGCTAATCAATGG
>NZ_JBFRSD010000353.1:0-583 GCF_041473395.1 Vibrio sp. 10N.222.55.C6 | reverse complement strand
ACTTATACGGTCTAGGATCTACTTCAAACAGTAATTCACCCTTGCTAACAACTTGGTTATTAGTGACAGCAATAGTTTTAATGCGGCCATTAACTTGTGGGGTAACCTTAGTCACAACCCGAGTTGCCATAGCCTGCGGCGTTAATGGCATAGTCGCATCAGCAAACATAAAGTAACCAAATACCAGCATAAAGCCTGCTAAGGCAATTTTTGTTAGCCGCGAAAATTGTTGATCTGGTGTCATATTTGTATTCACTTACTTGTCTGTCATTTTAGCTAATTTGGTTAACGCATTATTACCAATCAGATTAATTACTCTTTCAAACTCAGTAAGTTCTTCAGCGTTTATGCCTAAGAGCAATTGGCTACGGATATTGATAATTGTTACTTCAACTTTCGTTATTAAATCGAGTCCAGCAGGAGTCAAATTGACAAGTCTGGCGCGTTTATCATGGGGGCAACAGTGGCGTTCAATGAGCCCTTGCTGTTCTAATTGGGCTAAGGTGCGCATTAAAGAGGCCAGTTCAATTTCTAAGGCATTGGCTAATACTTTTTGACTGAGGTTGTCGCCTAATCGCCACAG
>NZ_JBFRSD010000352.1:0-245 GCF_041473395.1 Vibrio sp. 10N.222.55.C6 | reverse complement strand
ATCGCTTACATGGCGCAGCAAGATTTGTTACTGCCATGGCTATCGGTTATCGACAACGTGTGTTTGAGCCATCGCTTTCAAAATTCCGCAGATAAGCATAAAAATATCGAGCATAAAAATCAGGCGTTAGAGCTACTGATTTCTGTTGGTCTGGCTGATTACGCGGATGCTATGCCGGATCAATTGTCTGGTGGTATGCGTCAGCGTGTTGCTTTGGCTCGAACCTTAATGCAAGACAAGCCAGT
>NZ_JBFRSD010000351.1:0-395 GCF_041473395.1 Vibrio sp. 10N.222.55.C6 | reverse complement strand
TGGCTTTGTGAAACAAGCATTCTTCCCATCTTCAACTACTCCGATGTTCCAAGTGGATGTTTGGATGCCAGAAGGTACGGATATTCGAGCAACTAATACCAAGTTGAGAGTGCTTGAGAGTTGGTTGTCGGAACAAAGTGAAGTTGAACATATCACGACCACGGCCGGTAAAGGTCTGCAGCGTTTCATGTTGACCTACTCACCCGAGAAGAGTTATAGCGCGTATGGCGAAATCACGGTTCGTGTGACAGATTATCAGGTACTTGAAGGGCTGATGCGTCGCTTCCGTGAACACGTTGACAGTCAGTTCCCTGAAATTGATTACAAACTTAAGCAAATTGAATTAGGCCCTAGTGGCGGTGCGAAAATTGAGGCTCGAATCGTCGGTTCAGACC
>NZ_JBFRSD010000350.1:0-288 GCF_041473395.1 Vibrio sp. 10N.222.55.C6 | reverse complement strand
TGAATCCGTAAATGGCGAGGTATTACGTCAAGTTACGATCCCTGAATCTATCCACTCGCAAGCTACATGGTCTAACTACCAAAAAGAAGATAACTCCGCTTACTTGTCTGTAGTCGAAGGCTTTGTACGTATTACCTTCAAAGAGATCGAAGAAGCTAGTAGTGAGGCTTATATCTTTGACGAAGCAACTAAACAGTTCATTTTGGATAACGCATTAACGCCACAGCCTCTGCATCCTCTGAACCTACAAGCTTGTCTCGACTCACTGCCGGATGCTCAGTTCATCGC
>NZ_JBFRSD010000349.1:0-374 GCF_041473395.1 Vibrio sp. 10N.222.55.C6 | reverse complement strand
GTGTGTGTACCTTAAAATCATGCGGCATGAGAAACCTCGATATCGAGTACTCGTTCATCGTTGTCGTCAAACCAATGTTGCACTGAATTAGGCAGGTTGATAGGCAGAGCGTCACCCACGTCATACAGTTCATCACTTTCTACAATGAAGGCTGAACCGTTCAAATGCCCATAATAGAGACGGGCATAACCGAGCGGCTCCATGACTTCTACAGTCATTGTGCAATTTGGGTTAATGGAGTCGACACAAACCTGATTAGGGCGCAGTCCGACGGATACAACCCCTTTTGGCACTAAGCCTTTATGAGTGAGCGCCTCATAGGTGTCAGCTGGCAGAAAGTTCATGACTGGCGAGCCAATGAATGAGGCAACGAA
>NZ_JBFRSD010000348.1:0-431 GCF_041473395.1 Vibrio sp. 10N.222.55.C6 | reverse complement strand
CAAAATAGAAGCTGAAAGAAAACGCTTAACCTTAAAAAAAACAGAAGATGTGCCATCTAATTTCTTTATATCACCACCGTGTACGTGTATCACTATGTCGATCTTGCTATTAAATAGGCGATAGATTAACAAAGGGATAGATACATGTGAAACATAATGCCCATAAACATAATCATAATTCCCTAAGAAAAGCTTTCGTAACACGCAAAAATAGAAAACAATATAAATTTTAAATTTATTGAATAGGTTTGAGCTTTTCTCATCAATAACAACCTTGTCGACAACAAAATCATTTTCAACTAAAACAGATTCACAGTTTTTTACAAACGTCCCAAAAAAAGGAAACTCTTCGCTTGGATACATATTAGAAACAATCAATATATTTTTTTTATTACAATCTTTAATCATAAGATACTTTCACACCTAATATA
>NZ_JBFRSD010000347.1:0-381 GCF_041473395.1 Vibrio sp. 10N.222.55.C6 | reverse complement strand
TTGAGATGGTGCTTGATGTTTTGCAAGCCGATGAAGTATTGAAAGGCGCAGATCTTGTGATTACCGGTGAAGGGCAAATGGACAATCAAACTCTGCAAGGAAAGACGCCTTATGGCATTGCCAAACGTGCGAGCTTACAAGGCATTCCGACCATAGGGATTGCAGGTTCTTTAGGTACAGAAGTCGAAGCCTTATATGGTGAAATGAACAGCTTGTTTGGTACAGTGCGCTCTCCTCAGTCACTCGAGCAAGTACTGCGAGAAGCTGAATTGAACCTAACCAGAACGGCGAGGAACATTGCCTCAACTCTGAGGTTAGGCCATGCCATTTTTAAATAAACCGAAGTTATACATAGGCTTATTCGCAGTGAGGTTCAATAGG
>NZ_JBFRSD010000346.1:0-202 GCF_041473395.1 Vibrio sp. 10N.222.55.C6 | reverse complement strand
ACTGACAATGGTGATGGTACTTACAGCTTCGCACCAAATGAAAACTTCAACGGCAATGTCAGCCTAGATGTAACCGTTGCAGATGAAGACGGTGCAACCGCTCAAACGACTGCGGGTATAGATGTTATCGCAGTCAACGATGCACCAGTGTCAGGTGACTTGGCTTACTCAGTGGATGAAGATGGTTCAATCACGCTAAGCC
>NZ_JBFRSD010000345.1:0-249 GCF_041473395.1 Vibrio sp. 10N.222.55.C6 | reverse complement strand
CATCGTTGGTTTTGAAGCTAGCCTACCTGCAGGTTTTGGTATTGCAGCTGCGTTTAAAGGCGAAGAGCTAGATAACGGCATCCGTAAGCAAACACAAGATTCTTACTCAATTATTGGTCAATACTGGAACGGTCCAATCGGCTTTAAACTGGGTTACGCAGCGAACTTAGAATCTGAACTTAACGGTAAGAAAGAAGCTAACTCAGACAGCAACACTATTTCTGGTCAGTTAATGGCTGTTCATAACGG
>NZ_JBFRSD010000344.1:0-364 GCF_041473395.1 Vibrio sp. 10N.222.55.C6 | reverse complement strand
CAGCACAGTGCCCGCAGGCGCTATATACTGCCAATACATATCACCATCCGCATTGATGTTCCCCTTCGGCACTTCAAGATAGTGTGGAGAATCAATCAATACTTTTTTATAAACCTCATCATTGGTTGTGATAAAGAGCTCGGCCGCAGCCCAGTATCGCTCATCACTCAATTCGATATCATCATACGGCCCAGAGCCTGTGAAGTTGTCGTAAGCATAGATATCTTGATGTTGATTTGCGGCGTTCCACGCTTTGATCGCTGAATCCAAACATAACTGTGAGAAATCACTGTCGATATCTTTCCAAATACGTGCGCACTGAGCACCGATTGCCGCCAGATTCAATGAAGCCGCAGTAGTAGGA
>NZ_JBFRSD010000343.1:0-400 GCF_041473395.1 Vibrio sp. 10N.222.55.C6 | reverse complement strand
GATAATGAACTACTTATCTGCCTTGCTTCCCGATAAACGAACCGATGTAATTTTAGCGAGCTATCAAGCGCACGGGACGCTCGGACGAGAGCTGCAACAAGGCGAAATGCAGGTTTCTATTGATAACAAAGACGTTGAGGTTAATGCTCAAATTCATGGCATGTCTGGCTATTCTGCCCATGCTGATAAAGAGGATCTTTACCAATTTATAGACGGCATCGCGACTCCACCGAAAGAGGTGCATTTGATTCACGGCGAGCCAAATACTCAGTCTGAGTTCGCTAAAGAATTACAGGCGCGAGGGTTCGTAGTTGTTTGAAACATGCATCAAATTAACAACTTTTACTAGGTAGATATTAAGGCCTCAATTATCAAACCTTCAAAAGCCATAGTCTCATAG
>NZ_JBFRSD010000342.1:0-378 GCF_041473395.1 Vibrio sp. 10N.222.55.C6 | reverse complement strand
GGTTAGGTATGCCTGAAACTGGCGTTGTTAATGATATGGACACTTCCACCCACCGTCTAAACTTATAGTCGGTAACATAAATGAGGAAGAGACCATGACCATTGCAACTTTAGGTATCGACTTAGCTAAATCTTCTTTTGCTCTTCACGGAGTAGATTCATCAGGCAAAGTTCTTTTGAAGAAAAATATCAGCAGAAAGAAGTTGTCCGAAACGTTGACCAATATGCCTCCTTGTCTTGTTGGTATGGAAGCTTGCTCCAGTGCTCATTATTGGGCAAGAGTATTCAAGCAATTTGGTCATGACGTTAAACTTATGCCTCCGCAGTTTGTTAAGCCCTATGTGAAATCAAATAAGAACGATACCGCTGATGCTGAAGC
>NZ_JBFRSD010000341.1:0-452 GCF_041473395.1 Vibrio sp. 10N.222.55.C6 | reverse complement strand
AGTGACCAGTTGTAGCTGTAGGCATCACCGGTCTCTTTACGGTGAGAACGCACATCTGGCATCGCTTGTTTCATGATTTTCGCAGCGCGTGCTGGGTCATCAATCACGATCTCGTAATGTTTCTGCGCATCAGGCCCTAGAGTTTCCCCAATGAACTTATCGATTGAGCGGAAGTAAGCCTCACTCTCTTTCGAGCCCGTTAACACAATCGGCATTGGTTGTTCGGCGTTATTCGGGTGCATCATGATCCCTAAGATGTACAGCAGCTCTTCCGCCGTGCCTGGGCCGCCTGGGAAAATGATGATGCCATGTGCCATACGAACGAATGCCTCAAGACGCTTCTCGATATCTGGCATGATCACCAGTTCGTTTACTATCGGGTTTGGTGGCTCAGCGGCAATGATTGAAGGCTCTGTCAGTCCTAAGTAACGATGATCAGTATAACGCTGTTT
>NZ_JBFRSD010000340.1:0-338 GCF_041473395.1 Vibrio sp. 10N.222.55.C6 | reverse complement strand
GGATGACTTTGGCACTTTCTATGCGGTGTACCCACATCGAGATGCACCCATAAAAACCAAGCTCTTCATTGATACATTGAAAACCATTGTCGGTGAAGATAAACCTGTGTGGGAGCAAGGCATTCCCGGGTTTGACGACATGTATGGCAATCAGCGAACAAAATCATAGCTCAAAAAAATCAATACGTTAGGTTGCTTTGTTGCGCGTATTTTGTAATCTAGCCCAAACCTAAGTTTGAACGCAAACTTTAAGTTAAAGTGAACTATATTATACTGGTTATTATCAGGAAGAAACGGCTATTCAAACAGGAAGTGAAAGATCATGAGAAACATCGTAT
>NZ_JBFRSD010000339.1:0-1459 GCF_041473395.1 Vibrio sp. 10N.222.55.C6 | reverse complement strand
GTCTTTAATGATGTCTGTACCATTATCGAGTGCAGAGTCTAACCAGGTGAAAATATTGTCATCGCTATCACCAATAAGCAGATCATTCCCAGAGCCCGCAAATAAAGGCTCGTTACTCGCAGCACTAGTCACGTTATATTGTTGTGGTTCTTCAATATCAACCGTCACCGTTTCGACTGTACTTTCAGCGCCATTTGAATCTACTGCGACATAGTCAAATTGAGGGTCATCGGTTACAGCTTCATTACCTTGTACGTAACGCAACTCCCAATTACCACCGGAAGATGAAAGCTCCATACCAACAATCGGATTACTTGGTGACGAGTAGCTGAACTCGTACAAGATCTGTTGGTTGCCTGTATCGCCTTCATCTTTTTGGTATTGCTCACTAGCTGTTGTCCCGTCAGCAAAGGTATAAATCACTTCAATATGTACACTGCTATTCGTATTGAACTCTCCGCCCAACCCATCTAATCCAAAATGAACAACATCAAGTGGGTTGTTGGTAAAGTCGATGATCAAGGTCTCCTGCATGTTCATACCTTTACCATCAGTATCACCAATCCCATAACCAACATGAGGCTGTTCACCTTGATACTGCTGTAGGGGTTTGTCGTTATTGTCGTCAATCGATAGCGTAATGGTATTTCCGTTAGCTAAGGTAATTAGCCTTTCGGTTGGTGATACCGCGACACCCCAATTATAGAAACCATCAACGAGATCTGGCATATCGTCTGGATCGCCACTGAAGCCCATTTCAAACATCTCTCCGGGCCCGGCAACGAAGCTAATATTGTTTGGAACAAACAACACACCGTTGTCGACGTCAGACTGCACAATTTCTCTCGTGACGCCATTTGCATCGGTATACAAAAGGCTACCGTTGGTTGGCAAACTTTCTATCCGAATATTAAGTGGAATGTCGTCATGGTCATCTTCGATATCTGAGATGTAATCAGGCATACCGCCATCTTCCGAATCGAAGAGGATTGGTATGATCGCATCCTCATCATTGACGACCGTAAAGCTGGTCGCTTCAGGCGCATCGTTGACACCATTGATTGTTATCTCGATAACATGCTCGACACCATCGATGGCGGTTACGACATATCGCTCAATAACCGTGTCATCATCATTCAAGTATTGAACCGCATCGTTATCAACGACATAACTCCATGCCCCCTCAGGAGTAATCGTTAACATCCCCAAAGCAAGTGCATAAGTAGACCCAATAGGGCTAAACACACCATTAGGTTTAAAGGCCGGCATATCGCTGGTATCGACATCAGTAATCGTTAAAGTGCCAGACACCGAGAGTTCGTTGGTATCAGGATTGACATCGACATCTTCCGTCACCTCACCCATGTCAGAGTCACCTTCGCCAACGGTGATCTCAGATGGATCATCAGCACCATTGATGGTGATGGTTACTTCACTGGTGGTCCCATCAATCGCAGTA
>NZ_JBFRSD010000338.1:0-232 GCF_041473395.1 Vibrio sp. 10N.222.55.C6 | reverse complement strand
GTAAAGATCTTCGTTCAGGTAACTTTGGTGTAGCAGCGGTTTACCCTTGTGAGACCTCAGTTGAATGTGACACACGCAGTGCACTGCCAGTTCCGACAGGCCTGCCAGCGACACCAGTTGCAGGTAACGCGCCAAGCGAAAACTTTGACATGACGCATTGGTACCTATCTCAACCATTCGACCATGACAAAAACGGTAAGCCTGATGATGTTTCTGAGTGGAACCTTGCAAA
>NZ_JBFRSD010000337.1:0-287 GCF_041473395.1 Vibrio sp. 10N.222.55.C6 | reverse complement strand
TAGCCAGTGAGGGCTTATCGAACTTGAACATTCGATTAATCTCATCCATGCGATCATGAACGTTATGAATATCCTTACCTTCACCAAGTAGTTCGCGTGAGACTGATTCAAGCGACCAAGATCTGAAGTGGTAGGTTGCTGTTTTCAGCATATCGATGCCATCCAAAACAACACGCCCTGGAATAGTAATAAAGCCCTGTTGGCTTTGTGCTGAGCTACGGAAGAAGCTAGGTTGATTGTCTCGACCGATATTGAGCTTTACCTCATTCCATTCCGCCCGCTTGTGT
>NZ_JBFRSD010000336.1:0-336 GCF_041473395.1 Vibrio sp. 10N.222.55.C6 | reverse complement strand
CCACTCGCTCACCTTATCTTCTACTGACTCAATGGCCACGTTCTTTTCTTCTAGTGGCAGTTCATAAAACAGCTCCGGCATATCAACCACTTCTTGGGTAACTAAGTACTCAGTATATGGGCGTGGACTCTCCGTTTTTGATTTAAGGAATGTCTTTGCTGCAAAGCTTAACACCAATAAAATACCAAGCTGCAAACAAAGGCTCACTAGCTTTGCTTTTGAGAACTTTAATGTCAGCACCAACAAAGAGAGAATCGCGAGTGTGATTAGGAACCCTTGATTACCCGCTGAATAAGTCACGAATGTCATCACAGCACCATAGAAAGGCAAAACAGC
>NZ_JBFRSD010000335.1:0-881 GCF_041473395.1 Vibrio sp. 10N.222.55.C6 | reverse complement strand
GCTCATCGGAAGTACATAGATACTCAAATTGATATCGTTGGTTTAGCCAAGGCTCGTATGGCATTGCATAAGCGAATTCTTGCAGAACAAGAGAATGGTAAGCAGCGAGGTCTCGTCAGTGTTAATCAGAAACACGCCAAAAAATTGGCTGCTCATAAGGGTATATCTAGCGATAAACCTGGCACGATTGAAGAAAATAAAATCCCAGAAACTAATGCCTCACAGCCAGGGAAGGTCTCTGCGATCTCATTATGGAATCAATCGAGAGACAAACTACATAAGCGAGGGGAGTAATGACCGAAAACGGTGAGTTAAGAGCGTTCTATGACTCTTACATAGTGCTTCCCCATTTAAATACGGTCATTAGTGATCTCGATTGGCTCAGATTACGGGGCCGATCTGGTGGCTCGGTACCTTCAATGATAATAATGGGTGATTCTGGCTCTGGTAAGTCTGCCTTGCTGGATTATTATATCAATACTCATCTTAGGAACGGCTCTCGGCAGGTATTATTGACGCGGGTTAGGCCTACACTGCTAGAAACATTAAAATGGATGAATTATGAACTTGGACGTAAGAACTCGCGTGCAAAACCTTGTGACTATGGGTTAACTGACTCAGTGATAAGATTGTTAAAGCAGTCTGATGTTGAGTTAATCATCATTGATGAGTGTCAGGAGCTAATTCAAAGCCGACGTCAGAAAGAGCGCCAGGATGTTAACGATAGACTTAAGTTTATCAGTGAAAGTACAAAAAAACCGATAGTGTGGGTGGGGTTACCTTGCTCCAAGCACCTACTTTCCGACGGGCAGTGGGAATCTCGAGCTAAGGTTGTGTATCAACTGCCTTATTTTAAATTGAGTCATGAAGCGAGTAGAGAT
>NZ_JBFRSD010000334.1:0-665 GCF_041473395.1 Vibrio sp. 10N.222.55.C6 | reverse complement strand
GATTTGTATCGAGCTCTTTTTGCACCATGGCTTCGAGAGATGCGGCTAGCGATGCTCTCGCCTCCATTGAAGCGATGTCCATATCAAGCGTCATGTCTCCCATACTTTCAACACAAGCAACGCCTGCGATTAAGCCTTCAGGCAAATCAGATTGTGGGTTCATGCGCCAACTAGGAAATTCGGAGTTAGCAGCTGCTTGAAATGACAATGTAGTAATTGCAGCGATAATTAGAGTCTTTTTCATGTTTTATCCTTAAATCATATTCTTTTCGTAATTAACTTCTGTTTTACTTACTTTTTTCAAGTAGTTACGAGTTTCCGCAGCAGAGTGCTTTTGTTGGATAGTTTGGAATACTTGTTGTGGCTCAAGCTGGTTAATATTCTTGATTGCAACTGAGCGTTTGCCTCCGAAAATACGATAGATTGGGCCCATGCCTCCATTATAAGCCGCTGTTATGCAGTACTTTAAGCTCTCTTCATTGGTAACGCCTTTGAAGTAGCGAGAGCGCAGTAAGTGCAAATAAGCGGTACCGACCTCAATGTTTTTTTCGGGGTCGAATAAGTATTCTTTATTCAGTAGCTGTTGTTCACCAAATAGGAAGTTTGTCGCATCTAATCCTGCGGAACTTGGGACAATTTGCATCAGGCCAAAGGCAGGAATATGT
>NZ_JBFRSD010000333.1:0-345 GCF_041473395.1 Vibrio sp. 10N.222.55.C6 | reverse complement strand
ATATCATAACCAAAGAAAGTCGCTAACAACGGCTCACCTTGCTTCACGGGTTCGAAATCTCTGCCACAAATCGCTGGGTGTACCGTAGCGACTCGCATACCATCGGGACCAAGTGGCACATTCACTTCCTCAACATAGAAGAAAGCACTGTAGTCTTGTAACGCTTTAACTTGGTTAAGATTATGGTTCTCAACGTAATCAAGAACCAAGGTTAGCATCTGCTTCATGAGTTTGAGAGTGTCGAACTTGAGTGACCCATGCGCTTGAGCCCCTACTTCAATCATAACGCCGCGATCACCTGCCGTGCACAGGTATGGCTGCTCATCCCAAGGTTTTCTGTCTTCA
>NZ_JBFRSD010000332.1:0-487 GCF_041473395.1 Vibrio sp. 10N.222.55.C6 | reverse complement strand
TCTTGAGGATATCCGCGCTCGCTTCAACGTCAGCTTGTAGCTGCTCTAGCCCATCTAGCAAGTTCTCACCATTGCGCTCAAGCGTTAGCTTCATCAACTCTGGGTTAGTCGCAATGAAGTTACTAGGAGAAAGAGCATTGATAGCCTGACGTGAAAAGAACGCCACACGTTCCTTGGTTTTCTCGTCTATGCCTTCGATTGAATTAATGGTGTCTATATAGCTTTTGCTGAATAACAAATAAGACTGCTTGATAAAGCTGTAAAACGGGTCATTTTTCCACGCTTCATCAATAAAGCGTTTATCACTGCGCTCTTCAGTAATGACGCTTTCGGTATTACCCATCAGTGCGGCATTTTGCCAAATCTTAAGTTGCTGTTCCCACCACTGGGATTGTAACTGAAGGAGAACGGCGGGTTGGTTAGCGGCTTGCTCGAAGATTTTTGACGCATCATCAAAATTCAACTCTTGCATCGCTTGATTTAGGGG
>NZ_JBFRSD010000331.1:0-468 GCF_041473395.1 Vibrio sp. 10N.222.55.C6 | reverse complement strand
GACATCACTCGTGCTTGTACCTATTGCATTTATAGGGGTGAGAACCGGTGTTTGGTTGGTTAACATCATCTCTCAAGAGCTGATTTACAAAATCAGCTACAGCGTATTATTCATTACGGCTATAAAAATGTTGTACTCCGGAGTCGCTACGTTATAAGCCATCGTCAGTATCTTATAGCGCTCTTTTTTCTGCTAATTGCTCAAGTATCACGTTCGTTCTCTCTCTAAATAAATCTCTTAACAGCCGAACCGTTGGTGTGATGGACTGACGGCTCGGACAAACCAACCAGAGTTCAGTCGGCGTTGGTTTGTACTCCTTCATAATACTAACCACTCGACCTGCTAAAAGGTCATCAGACATATCAAGGCACGATTTGATTGCCACACCTTTACCTGCAACACACCAACGCCTCACCAGATCCCCATCATTCGAAGCTCGATTGCCTTTCAGTTTTACCTTATGAGTCG
>NZ_JBFRSD010000330.1:0-1343 GCF_041473395.1 Vibrio sp. 10N.222.55.C6 | reverse complement strand
TGCCAAGGGTCAAATGATGATGCCACACCACCTGATGACATGATCTTAATTTGCGTATTGCCTTGCTTGAAGTTTTGGCGAGCAGCCGCTTTGATTTCGGTAATACCGTCGGCATTAAAGCTGACGCTATTTCGCGCCATACTGGTCGATGAACCAAAGAAGTGTTGGTTAGCCGTGGTTAGGTTACTGAAATCGGCATGCGAACCCGTCGGGCCAATAAATGCGCCTGATGTGTAAAGTCGTGGGCCCGGCAACATGCCTGAATCGATAGTCTTACGTAAGCCAGTATTCAAGCCACCAGCATCACGCCACGTGGTGAAACCCGATTGAAACGCGGCGTTCGCGTTGACTGTCGCTCGCGCGGCTAACTCTTCGATCGTTCGGTTGTTTTCGTGGTCGCTTAGGTTACCGCCGTTAAGCAATAAGTGTCCGTGGCCTTCGATTAAACCTGGCATTAACGTTTTGCCTTCGCCGTCAATCACTACAGCGTCACCAGCCTCTATCGGGCTCGCAGAGATTTGTTTGATAAGATTGTCTTCGACTAATACATGATGGTCTTCGTACAATTTGTTTTCAGTACCATTGAACACATCGACGTTAGTAAATAGCGTTGATGCTGCATTTGCAGAAAGAGCAAATGAACACGAAAGAGCAACAACAGAGAGCTTTAAGCCTGCATTTTTCATTTTTACACCTTGATTCCGTTTGTTAGTGGCGTCCACTTCCCATAACGATTCCGTAACTACTAATGAGTGTCATGAGGTTTCAAAGATGTTTTTATTGGTCGCGAAACTCGCTAAAAAAAACAACTCATCCACATTCAATAACTTAGTAGTGATATTGCCAGTATTCAAGGTTGATAAATGGCCATTTGGTGACAATAAATAATTCTGCGTGCAGGCTCCTGTTTTTACTTACTGGTTTTAGCTGTGCTCTTTTCGGTACTGTCTTGGCGTCATGTTCATCTGTCGTTTGAACGCTCGGGTAAAGTGGGAAGAATCGGAATAGCCCATTTTCGCACCTACTTGCGTGATCGATAGATCTGACTGCTTAAGCAATTCTAAAACCTGCTCAAGAACCATCTCTTCAATCAAGGTTTTGTAGACCACCCCTTCACTTTCCAATCGACGCTGGATCGTTCTGACATGAATATTCAGAATCTCAGAAGCTAAGCTAATTGGCAGTTTACCCATCGTGAGATAAGGTTTAATAACAAGCTTAAAAGCGCTCAAGAATGAGCTAGGTAAAGGCTTAGTGAGATCTGGTACTTGAGCAATTTGGGGTAAAACAATCGGTGCAAGCATGATATCTTCAGGGATCTCAAAGGCAGTGACCGGCCTATG
>NZ_JBFRSD010000329.1:0-257 GCF_041473395.1 Vibrio sp. 10N.222.55.C6 | reverse complement strand
ATAAACGTAACACCCTAATCCTTTCTTTGAGTGGTGATTTCTTTAAGGAAGTCCGTGCTTATTTAAAATCACAGGATACTTACCCTGACGGGTTAAAGATTATCAGGCCAGAGGGCGTGAAGCAGCCAAGTATTCTGGAGTTTAAACCGTTCAAAAATGGTATTACGTTGCGCGTGATCATGTTTGATTCGGCATTGGGACAGGCTACTGATATTCGTAATCAAATGTACTTGGGTGACGAGAACACGAAAATCGCT
>NZ_JBFRSD010000328.1:0-269 GCF_041473395.1 Vibrio sp. 10N.222.55.C6 | reverse complement strand
CGTCTTGCGTGTCCAACACACTGTCGCCCACCAGCACCATCGAAGATCCGCCACTGGCAAGGAATTGGCCATCGATGCCCAAAGCAAACACATATAGCTCCCCATCGATATATTCAGGGTCACTCATAAAGTCTTTAACGCTTTCATCGCCATCCTTTTGAACATGGACCACCGCTTTAGCAAGGAGAGTTTTGGCTCTTCTTTCTGCATCACTGACAACGTGTGGTTCAGAAATATCGAGCACGTTTACAGGCTTGGCTTCTTTCTCC
>NZ_JBFRSD010000327.1:0-455 GCF_041473395.1 Vibrio sp. 10N.222.55.C6 | reverse complement strand
TCAAAGTTCAGTGATTCACTCAACTCTGAAATCGTCATAAAAGAGCCTCGATTCAAGTGATCTAAGCCAATCGCACCAACGTTTTTTACTCGCTCTGGCGATTCACCTAATTGAATGACTCGATTTCGATATTCGTCTGTTGACGTGCCATGCAGGTAGCTCAATTTGGTAATAGCATGACGGATCGCATCATCGTAAGCGCCTTCGGTTATTTCCCCACCATGCAAATGTATAATTGGAATACGGAGTATCATGGCAGTTTGCGCTGCAGCCAGAGCTTCAAAACGGTCTCCAAGAATGACAAGGACATCGGGTGCTAATCGTGATAATGCATCAGCAAAACCTAGAACGCCCAATCCCATACTTTTTGCCGTTCCCACCGGTGAGTCAGAAGACAGCAAAATCTCTATTTTCTCGTCGATCTGGAAGCCATCTTTTTCTATTTGCTTATAAGT
>NZ_JBFRSD010000326.1:0-304 GCF_041473395.1 Vibrio sp. 10N.222.55.C6 | reverse complement strand
GGTTTATACCCTGCAGCTGAAAACGAAGTCGTTATTTACTACAAACGCGATGTTGCCGCTGCCAGCTCATCTGGCTCAACTTACGACGGTTGGGGGCTGCACCTTTGGAATGGTGAAGGCTGTACCAGCACAGATTTAGTAGGCATGGGATTAAGTGAAACCGGAACCGACTGGAACAGCCCTTACGAATATGATGGTATCAGCGATACTTACGGTGCCTATTATGTGTTGAAAGTTGACCCAGATGCCTCTGACCCACACAAATGCATGAACTTCATCTTGCACAATGGTGATGAGAAAGCAT
>NZ_JBFRSD010000325.1:0-485 GCF_041473395.1 Vibrio sp. 10N.222.55.C6 | reverse complement strand
ACGTATGATCGCTACGGCAAACAGTTGAATTTGAAGGAGCTTGCGAAGGCATTAAACAAGGTTACTTTTAAGCTGTAGTGCCGTGTGCTATTTCAATGTTAAGAAAAGCCGAGCTAGCTATTTACCGAGCTAGCTCATATTTGGACAGGAATCATTTAGAGTACTCTGTCTAAGTCGACTAATATTGATTAGAAAAAATATCCAAAATTATCAAAGATCTATAATTAGTTTCGCCCTCTTTATCTACAAAACGAGCGGTGAACGTTAGCCGTAGAGTACAGGGCAAGATCACGAAGCTTTACCTTAAGCTAAGTTTTTTATCTTATACTTCTTTTTGATAACAAACCAAGTCAACCATGTCTGAGCTCAATTTATTCAAATACTTTGTAGCCATTGAAGATACACGCCAATCAGGATAAGTTGTAAATAAACTCTTAGATATTCTGTTCCTTACCATTAGCGTTGTGATTGCAGGGAGTCAAGGT
>NZ_JBFRSD010000324.1:0-709 GCF_041473395.1 Vibrio sp. 10N.222.55.C6 | reverse complement strand
ATTTTTCTACTGCCTGATTTTGCTCACTTGTTGTTTGACAGCCAGCCAATACGGCCATTGATAATACGCCAAGTACACTTACTGATTTGTTTATGTTTTTACTCATAGCATCCTCAAATAAAATCACACCAGCACCCATATGGGTGCAACCTGCTTTTATCTTATATGCAATCCTATTTGCACCTATAATGGTGCAGATAAAAGCATGAACGAAGTCACAAAACGTAAGAACATTACTGGCTGTAGAATCAAAGAGATAAGATTAAGTAAAGGTTGGGCTCAGGCTGACGTAGAGCGTGAGTGCAGTTTGCTTGGTATTGATATAACTCGCAGCAAACTTGCCAAGATAGAAAGCGGAATGGTTCGTGTCACTGACGAGATGATCAGGGATTTGTGTGTCGTGCTAGGCGCCGATGCTAATTCGTTATTTGAGTAGCCCTATTAAAACTAAAAAGGGAAGATGTTTACTTCCCCTTTAACACTACACTCATCATTCTGTAAGTAACGGCTGTAGTCTTCGATTAACTGCCATATCATTGTCGACAAATCGTACAGCACCGCCCTTTCCGACTTTAAACTCAAACTGCTCATCAGTAACAAATGTCATCGTAATTAATGGCTCAGATTTTAAATCATGCCCCCGTAACTGAATCACAATGCTCTTACAAACGCTGTTAATTAGAGTTCTACACTTCAACCTAGCTTCTTT
>NZ_JBFRSD010000323.1:0-1498 GCF_041473395.1 Vibrio sp. 10N.222.55.C6 | reverse complement strand
ATCTAACTCAGCATGTACTCGACTTGATAGCTCAGCTCTATCAACATGAAAGCGTATTCGAAAAGCCACGTTATTATCCGCAGATAAAACGCTAGAATATCGTCAAAAAAAGAGTAAGCCGATAGTGATTAGCTTTCTGTCCATAATACTAAACCAACTACTTTAGTCGGTGGTTATTAAGTTCAAGAGTAAGCAGGAATTCAACGCGGCTATAAATCATTTTTTACTGTGACTCTGCCAGAAGCAGGAGATTGCAGGCTCACTGACGTCTAGAATTAATGATGCTTTTCAGATGCTCTGTCGAGTACATTCAAGTTAACTGAGTATAGTGGATTTGTATTTATAACGTTTTCAATAACTGAATGCCATCACTTGGGAAAAGCTGATAGCCACTGCTGATCTCTTGTTGCTGCTGAGCTGTTACTTTAAGGGTACCGTCGATCACGATGGGCTCCCACGGGTCTATGTAGTCAATCGTTTGTTCGACATACACAATTTGGTTAGGCGGCGGTGGGGGAACGTGCAAGCAAGCGCCAAAGAAAGGCACCAACAGAAATGACTCAATCTTGTTCCCGTTGATTTCTAAAGGCACAACAAAACCCGCAATACGTTGCTCAGTATTGTTTAACGCACTAATTGTTTTACCGACAAGACTTTGTGGTGCCCGTACATCTAACGATTCTTCGTGGTTTACAGTTACTGGCGTTGACGAGTGGCGCTCTTCAATTGGAACCATATCAAGCCAAGACAAAATATCTTGCTCAGCGTGTATAATGTGACTAAACATTAGGCTTAGCACGACAAAGGAGTTATTCATTATTTTCATAAAAAAGGCCCCATATTTCAGGGGGCACCTCAAAAGCGTAGTGAAACGAATTTTTCGTAAACACAGTCAGTATCACTTGGTACGCCGATACTGACTGTGTAAGTTCTAATCTTTATACAGACAAGCTATTCACTGCCACGTGATTAATTGGAAGAGAAAGCACCACGCATGATGCTGTGTACGGAAGTGTTATCAACCGAGCGACCATGAACAACTTCACTGTTTACACCCCATGCCATCATTGGAACTGGTACATTAGTGTGGTTACCCCACAGCCAACTTACTTCTGGTACTTCGCCAGCGCCATTAGTTTTAAGCAGTTCTAGCCCGCCCGTTTCGTGATCAGCCGTGACAATCACCATTGTATCGTCGCGAGTCTCTGCCCAGTCAATAGCACTTTTTACTGATTCATCGAACTTAATCGTCTCATGGATCATGCGCTCTTCATCATTAATGTGACCAGCAAAATCGATTTGTGAGCCTTCAACCATTAAGAAGAAGCCATTTGGGTTTCGCGATAGGATATCAATTGCGACTTTCGTCATTTCTTCGACATGCGGAATATCAAGGCTTTCGTAGCTCCAGCCTTGCTGCGCTTGATACTCGGTTGGTAATACGTAAGGAATTTCATTTTCACCCAAAATAGCAGCAAATTTGATTGAAGCATTAGGG
>NZ_JBFRSD010000322.1:0-301 GCF_041473395.1 Vibrio sp. 10N.222.55.C6 | reverse complement strand
CGTTATAGAATGAAGCTGGCGTATCTGATACATCCCAAACAGCAAGAATTACCTGATAGCCATCTCTATCTGGAACAGAACATTCGTGTGCGGTAGATGCACCTGCTGCTGGGAGTTCGCCATTACCTTGTACTTCACAGAACGGAATAAGATCGAACGAGTCGCGTGTTAACGGGCTATTAACATCCCAATCTTGCTTAGTGATGTAGTACTTCCAGCTTGCCGCTGGGTGTGGCGCAGTGTAAGTCCACTCAAACTGTTGACTGCCAGATTGAATGGGTTGCTTAACCCAACGTTGGGC
>NZ_JBFRSD010000321.1:0-272 GCF_041473395.1 Vibrio sp. 10N.222.55.C6 | reverse complement strand
GTTTTCTCTTAAAAAATGACTCATTCAAACCACCTCTTAATCTCGTCTTTGATCTATTTTTGACCAACAGCGTAGTGGAGTTGGAATCAATTGATGGACAACTCATGTGATGACTGCCTAGGGATTTGAACCTAGCTACTTTTTGAATCACGGAGAATTAAAGACAGTTCACTGCACTAGATTTTGAAATACTTTTTAAAGATTAGTTATTGGACTAATCATTTGTGTGACGAACTGGTCTAACTTTTTTGGAGAGAAGACCGATGAAATAT
>NZ_JBFRSD010000320.1:0-430 GCF_041473395.1 Vibrio sp. 10N.222.55.C6 | reverse complement strand
GCCTAAGGATAATAGACTCTCGCTTTGGCTACCATTCATTAATCTGGATAATGGATAGTGACCAGAAAACCCATCAGTGTGATTAATATCACTATAGCTCAAGTTAAATGGCCCAAAACTTACACCTGAAGACAATTGATAGGCCATATCGTCATACACTTTAACAGACCCAACGACGTTAAATATGTCGTTAATGACTTCGCCCCCTATTCCTAACCCATAGTCAAGGTTATCGGCTAGTAGCGCGTAAAAGCCGAGCCTAGCACTATCCAGTACTGGAAGAACGAACTCGGACTCGAGTATGCCAGTATCTTGTTGAAAATCTGATAAAGTTTCAGGCGACACGACATTGTCAAGATAACTAGGAAGAGCCCTATCCTGCCTATCTATAAATGAGTATCTCAGACTATAATTCGAATGCGTTCTACTC
>NZ_JBFRSD010000319.1:0-854 GCF_041473395.1 Vibrio sp. 10N.222.55.C6 | reverse complement strand
TCCCATTACCAGCTGAATAGTCCATACTACCTGACAAGTCGAGAGCAAAAGTCAAATTTGTTGTTATAGGGTCTGATGTGGTCGTTAAGTTGCGTTCAACGTCACTGACAATAGGCACATCATCAACGATATTAATATTAAGCTGCGCACTATCCGTAACACCAACGCTATTTGATATTGTGTAACTAAAACTATCTACAACATCATCACCGATTGATGTGTTAGTTAATTCATATTCAAAGTCCCCTGAACGGAAGCCATTAGAATCATCAGTATATACAGTCAACGTACCGTAAGATGTAGTAACAACCACGATTCCATTTACTGGTGCCTGACCGTTAACTGCACTAATTAACGTAGAACTACTAACGCCACTATCATTGTCAAGGATATTGCCGGTCACAATACTTGCGTCACTATTAGCATCAGTACCCGATTCAAGACCAGCTTCATATACCTCTTCGCTATTATCTTTAGCTACTGGTAATGAGTCTTGTGTAACTGTCAATTGAGCTGAAGACTCACTACCATCAGCATCAGTCAACTCGTATTGGAACGTATCTTGATTAGCCGAGCCTACGCCGTATTGAACCTCAACACTCTCTACCATAAAGTTATTGGTAGTACCTGTATAAAGCACCACAGTTTCAAAACCACTATCAGAAGCAATAGTTAAGTCGTTACTACTTATAGTACCACTATCAACTAGCGAACCCTGATTGTCGTATGCCTTCCAGAACACTTCTTCACTGTCAGCAACGCCATTCAAAGTAAAGTTAGCGACAGAAACCTCGCCGCTAAACTTAGTAACCAATGCCTCGTCATAACGTATTTGATCGCCGTTTCCTTCGGAG
>NZ_JBFRSD010000318.1:0-215 GCF_041473395.1 Vibrio sp. 10N.222.55.C6 | reverse complement strand
GAACCGATGTCTGACGATGATGCATTCATCGCACTAAATGTGACAACGTCACGATTAACATCGAATATTCAGGTCGATGAGGCGGCGTTATTTGTCGCTCAAGACGTAGAAATTGATGGTCAAACCGTTCGTGTGAAGTCTTCTCTACAAAGATTGAGAGAAGAAGCCTTCAAATATGACCTTGCTTACTACAGCGAGCAGTGTGAAATCCCACA
>NZ_JBFRSD010000317.1:0-282 GCF_041473395.1 Vibrio sp. 10N.222.55.C6 | reverse complement strand
GTATGTACGTAATCTAAGAAAGCCAAGTCCTACCAAAAACGTCATCAAGTTCTCTAGTCCTAAAAATAACGACATGATTCTGTGTGAAAGTCGTTTGGAGTTTGATGCCTGCTTTCACCTCGAGTACTCCAAAGACGTCATTTCGTTCAGTAGTCAACCAACCGGTTTTTACTATGAGCTTGACGGTAAAAACAATCCTTATACACCTGATTTTTTGGTTCATCTTCGTGATGGAAGCCGTCAGTATTGGGAAGTTAAGCCACGACATGTAGCGCAGAAGCC
>NZ_JBFRSD010000316.1:0-342 GCF_041473395.1 Vibrio sp. 10N.222.55.C6 | reverse complement strand
AGACTGTGCTAGATCTCGAAGTCTGTATGCAAAAGGGTTGTTGAGCACAAACTGACTATCCGGTGTAAGGGAGCCATTCTCTCTGTCCACTAGACCATCGTCGTTAGTATCACACCCTTGTTTTTCGGCGTTATCTTTATCAATCCATTGGTGCGCAGCGTTAGAAACACAGGTGAGGTACTGTTCTGCGAAGTTTTCCGACAATGAATAATCGTTCGATCCAGCCAGCATAGAGACGGAGTCAGCTGAGTTCACCTTGAATGTCATCTCGGTCATGCCACGAGTACGTTCAAACATTTCTGATTCCATAAGCTTATCAGCATGAACGTAGGTGAACTTTTC
>NZ_JBFRSD010000315.1:0-1818 GCF_041473395.1 Vibrio sp. 10N.222.55.C6 | reverse complement strand
CTGGTATACGGCTGCGACTGAATCCGCCTGCCTGTCGAGTACTACGAATGAATTAGCCAATATACTTGATGAACAGATAGATGATAGCTATGCCAATTTTCGGGTGGAAGTATCTGTGTTTTACGATGGCAACATGGACGGAATTGATGACAACACAATTGGCCCGATGAAGCGTGTTGAGATACAGATCTTCGGTGGTAATAATCGTTATAACGTCGTTGCTTATAAGGGGAACTACTGATGAAGCAGCGTGGTTTCACCTTAATTGAGATGATTGTAACGATTGTAGTCGTTGGTGTGATTGGTTTAGCGATCGCAGGTTTTGTTGAATACGGCATGAAAGGTTATGTCGACACTATCGATAGACAAAAGGTGCAAGTAAAAGGGCAGTTTGTTGTTGAGAAAATGTCGCGAGAAATCAGTCACGCGGTCCCTAACAGTTTTGATTCGAGTATTGCTCCGGCTTCGGTTTTTGCTCAAAAATGTCTCACCTTTTACGCTATTAAATACTCAGGCTTTTATCACCTTGACGAATCGACGGATGAGCTTGATTTTATTATCGGGCAAGACTCGCCCACGTTAGATGCCGGCGATTACCTCATTATTAATCCCACCACTTATTCTGAATTTGGATCTGGTTCGACTCAACGGATTTCAGTCTCAGGTTTAGTTTCCACGAGTAATGTGTTTACCGCTAACTCTGTTAGCCTTAGCAGCCAGTCTATTGCTCAACGCCATTATATTTACGATGAGAGTGCTTCGGTGAGTTACTGTTTAGTGAATGATACCGTTCAGAACCAAGGCCTAATTCAGCGCAATGGAATCACCGTTGCGGATAGCATCAATTATGCTCAAAGTAACTTCCGCTACGAAGAGCCAAGCTTGCAGCGAGGTGGCGTGATTCACATCGATCTTGTGCTTGAGCAAAACAGTGAAGTAAGCGTTTACCAACAAGATGTGCAGGTACTCAATGCGCCATAGAAAATCATCTCAACAAGGCAGTGTTTTGGTCGTCGCGATATTTGTTATTGTGGTGATGGGCTTCCTTGCGACTTCTTTAGTGCAAGTACAATGGTCAAACCACGATACATTGACGCGTAAACAACTTGGAACACAGGCTTGGCTATTAGCACATTCCGCTAATGAGTGGGCACTCACTCAAGTTTATCCATTAACGGTTTCGCCTGCGGTTTCAACCAGTGTGAGCACCGTCTGTGGTAACTTAAATTCAAACCAAGTGAGTAGTGGGATGTCGACTATCTGTGCAGTTGAAGAGTTAACTTGTACTCCGATCGGAATTTTAGATGATGTTGGTTTTTTTAAGATTGAATCAACAGCCGTTTGTGGCTCAGGCATTAACCAAGTACAGCGTATTCAAGAAGTTTGGGTGAGGGAGTCAATACGATGAAAGCATGTAGATATATTTTAGTTGCCTGTTTCTGCCTATTCCCTTTGATCGCGACAGCGTCGACTTGTAACGTAGATCCGAGCGGTGAATTTAAAATATCATTTAATATCAATTCCGCCCAGCTTGCTGAATCTGTGTTTGCAGAGCAAGAGCCCGGAAATAACCGCCCGGAATACACCATCTGGACCAATGATATTAATGAGCCTACGGTGGGAGATACGCCCTTTATTCGCGATCCTCGTTACATGGTTGGTGGGGGAGACTATAGTGTTCAACTGATTTATCAGCCGGGAGCGGGAAATGATGCCGGAACCGCAGACTACTACGTTGACGATGGGCAGGGTTTTACTTTTTTAGGCAATTACCCCGCAGACTTTAAAGGTATTCACCCGCAAAGCGTCGATATTAAT
>NZ_JBFRSD010000314.1:0-279 GCF_041473395.1 Vibrio sp. 10N.222.55.C6 | reverse complement strand
TAGTTCACCGATTTGAGCGTAGGCTTTAGTCAATTCATCGCGGTTAAGTACTTCAAAAGATTCACCACCAGACTCTTGCGCCACACGATTGATGGTTTCCATATCCAAAGCCACTTCACCAACGGTTTGTGGGTCACCCATGGCGATCACGTGAATACGAACGCCTTTCGCCTTCGCAACTTTGGCGGCATCAACCGGTTCAACAAAGCTTCCCGTATCATTACCGTCGGTTAGTACGATCTCGACTTTCTCTTTTTCGTTGGCATTAACACTTGAATC
>NZ_JBFRSD010000313.1:0-255 GCF_041473395.1 Vibrio sp. 10N.222.55.C6 | reverse complement strand
AACCACATCCCCTTGATAGTAATACGGTTCCATTGGCATATTGCTGTTGGTCGGTCTTGCGTAGTGCAATACAGCTAGTTTAGCGTCAACTTGCTGAGCATATAAATAGCCAATCAGCGCATGTTCAAATTGGTGATAACCATTACCCCAATGGAAAGCTTTAGTACGCTTAGGATCAAGCCCAACGCCACCGTATTTGTGGTCGACCCAAACATCATGAAAGGTCGGTAGGGTATATTGCAGGACGTCTTTCAT
>NZ_JBFRSD010000312.1:0-321 GCF_041473395.1 Vibrio sp. 10N.222.55.C6 | reverse complement strand
GTGTTTTTAATTGGTAAAAAATTAGGTGCGACAAACCTAATGGCTTGGGACTCTCGAGGTCGGTTGATTGAGTCTATTAACATTGAGGTTACTCATGATCTTAATAGCCTCAAAGCTAAATTATATGAGTTCCTTCCTGATGAAACTATAGAAGTGCACAGTGCGCAGAACCGTCTATTATTGAGCGGTCAGGTCAGTAACCAACAACAAATGAATGTGGCGATGCGAATCGCAGAAACCTATTCGTCAGGGCAGGCTGCTGACGCATCAAAAGAAAGCGGAAGTGAACAAGCTGCCGCAACTGGTGTTATCAATTTGATG
>NZ_JBFRSD010000311.1:0-351 GCF_041473395.1 Vibrio sp. 10N.222.55.C6 | reverse complement strand
CATTTGATTTTAAAATTACAATATCTAAAACTTCAGGATCACCAAGAGAAACCTTCGCCGCTTTTCCCGACAGCACGACATGCGTAGATTTATGATGTGGAACCGTGACTGTTTTTCCCGTTTGTAACGCCGCAACACTGGCCGTAGAAATACAAATCAGGCTCAAAACACACGCAATTAATATTCTCATATTTCACCTCAATCCTTGACGCGCACATTAGATGTTTCTGTACCTTTGATAATGGTGACACTTGGTCTAGGCACATATCGACGAACCACTTTTTTCTCAACTTCATGTGGGTTTCTCAAAGTCAGCTGAATATCGCCTTTGCTTTTAGCCGTGAGAAGCTT
>NZ_JBFRSD010000310.1:0-1023 GCF_041473395.1 Vibrio sp. 10N.222.55.C6 | reverse complement strand
CTCGTTGCTTTGTTCTTCCGACCATAGCTTCATGTGTTCAAACTGAAAAATCATGTTAAAAACACCACCTTGATCGTGCTCGGTCGCTTCAGCAACCCAAGGCAATGCGTTGTCGGCCGTCACCCCATTGGCCTCACCAACGGTCACGATATCAAAAGGCGAAAACGCCTGCTCTTTTAACTCATACAGATGTTTTTCAATCCCTGCCACATTCATATGATAATCGAATGAAGAGACATAGTTTTCACCCTTTGGATTGGGTAAAGAGGGTAAACCAGCTTGTTTTTGAATATGGCTAATTGCATCGACACGGAAACCATCAATACCTCGTTCCAACCACCAATGAATCATTTTAAATAGTGCTTGTTTAACTTCAGGGTTTTCCCAATTAAGATCTGGCTGTTTTTTAGAAAATAGGTGCAAATAATATTGTGCAGTTTTGTCATCATATTCCCATGCACTACCATGAAAAATACTTTCCCAGTTATTTGGTTCGCAAGTCGGCTTTTCAGCTGTAGGCTCACAACCATCACGCCAAATATACCAATCACGCTTAGGGCTATCTTTGTTATCTCGCGATTCGATGAACCATGGATGCTCATCGCTAGTGTGGTTTATCACTAAATCCATAATAATGCGAATGCCACGTTCATGAGCAGCAGTGATTAATTTATCCACATCCTCAAGGGTTCCAAAGTCAGGATGAATCGCTTGATAGTCACTGATATCGTAACCGTTATCATCATTCGGTGATGCGTAGAATGGGCAGATCCATATTAAATCAATGCCCAAATCAGCAAGATAATCTAGCTTAGCAATGATCCCATTGATGTCACCAATACCGTCCTGGTTTGTATCATAAAAACTACGGGGATAAATTTGGTAGGCAGTTGCTTTCTTCCACCACGCGAGTGGTTTTGAGTGTAGATTATTAGCGAGTGTCATCGGTTATACTATGTGTGTTATCGTTAACACATAGTGTTAAATGGAACCTATTTGGACTCAATACAATTTCAGAGAAAC
>NZ_JBFRSD010000309.1:0-671 GCF_041473395.1 Vibrio sp. 10N.222.55.C6 | reverse complement strand
AATGAACTTCTAGTAGTCTATGCGAATAGTTAATTATTGGGCATTCAAATGACACAGTATCAGTTCCAACAAGGGCATATTCGCCCACCTTCAGAAGCGGATAGCTTATTGATTCGCACCACCCAAGGTTGTCCTTGGAACAAATGTAAATTCTGTACGCTGTTTGAGGGGATGGAGTTTGCAATTCGTCCCGTTGAAGAGATTAAGAAAGACATTTGGGCTGCGAAAGCATTCTATAAGAACCGTAAATTTGAGACCTGTTTTCTGCAAGACGGTGATTCATTCACTATGGATACCGAAGACTTGCTGGATGTGTTGAATACACTCAAACAAGCCTTCCCAGAGTTAAAGCAGATCAGCTCTTATGGACGAGCGCAAAGCATGACTAAGAAGTCGCCTGAAGAGATGAAAGCCATCTGTGATGCAGGGCTCAACATGCTTTATTGCGGTATGGAATCGGGTTCTATTGATGTTCTCAAATTGATGAAAAAAGGCATTACTCCGAAATCTATTTTGAAATCGACCGAATACGCGAAGCAAGCGGGTATGAAGATGATGACCTTCATTATCCTTGGCTTGGGTGGTAAAGAATATTCGGTGCAGCATGTTGAAGAAACGGCGGCCTTACTTAACCAAATCAACCCAGATGAAATACGCATTCTGTCGCTTGC
>NZ_JBFRSD010000308.1:0-378 GCF_041473395.1 Vibrio sp. 10N.222.55.C6 | reverse complement strand
AACCCCTGTGCGGCTCATTTCTTTAATGATCGCACTTTCAATCCTGATTGAGTCGATACTAATCGGTATTTTGTTCTTCTCTTCTGCCGCAGTCCCGGGCGAGCTGAAATCATAGGTTTTATACATTGAGAAATCGGTTTGCTTATCGAAGTCAGTATTTATTGTAGAGCAGGCAGCTAGAGGAAGCGTTAATAATATGGTGGTTAGACGAAGCATTTTCTATCTTCTTGGAAGGTGGTTTGAAATGAAATTTTCTTCTGAAGGTGATTATACTTGTCCGGTATTCGATACTTTATGTTCGTTATATTCAGTCAATCTGATAGTAAAAGTGACGCGATTAATCGTATTTTAACTTTATTGTTCAAGGGCGAATTATAT
>NZ_JBFRSD010000307.1:0-319 GCF_041473395.1 Vibrio sp. 10N.222.55.C6 | reverse complement strand
CCGCACAGGGGTTTCATTTGTAGAGGACGGAGGCGACCTATACGTCCGCTACCAACTTCAGCAAGCATCTGAACTTGTGTCTTCCGGCTCGTCATTTGGTATTGGCTATGGTTGGAACAATTTCCGTGGGGGAATGTCCACTCCACAAAATTATCACCAACAGACGTACGGACAATTGGTTGTAGAACTGATCGATGATAAAACCAACATCGTTGTATGGACCGCGAATTCAAGCCGGAAATTGACTCGCTCAATGAGTTCTAAGGAACGTGAAGAGCTGATTTACGAGGAGATCGCTGAAATGTTTCAACAGTACCCT
>NZ_JBFRSD010000306.1:0-611 GCF_041473395.1 Vibrio sp. 10N.222.55.C6 | reverse complement strand
GCTTAAGCCATTGTCTTCAAATCAAATGAAAGCCAATTAAGAGATCTTTAATTCCATCTGATACAAGGGCCATGTTTTACCATTAAATTCTTTAACGCTTGGCTCTTTGTCGACCACCTCAAAACCCGCTTTGTCGTAGCAGCGTTTTGCGCCGTGGTTTTGCTTGAATACGGCCAAGGTGATGGTGGTGACATTCGGTATTTCTTTCGCCGCCTTTAAGGCCGTTTCAAGCATCGATTGTCCTAACCCTTTGCCTCGTTGGTTTGGGTGAATAGCAACTCGGCAAAAACGAAGTTCACTGTCTGACATACGTTGAAACTCCATAAACCCGATCAGTTCTGAGTTATTGCCGTTCGAACTCAGTTCAGAGAGAGCACTAGGTTCAGAGAAGGTATAGAGATCGACATGAGGCTCTTGAGAGCGTTTGATGATTGAGGCTGCTTCCAACGGCCAACCAAATGTTCGCCCTCCCCATAACACGTAGTCTTCTAGGGATGTAAACCAAGTGACGATCTCGTCGGCGTCGGATGCTTTAAAGTGGTTTATTTCCATATCCTTTTTCTCCTTGTCGTGTGTCTCTTTTTCTAAACCATTAAACTTCCGTACTCAAC
>NZ_JBFRSD010000305.1:0-213 GCF_041473395.1 Vibrio sp. 10N.222.55.C6 | reverse complement strand
GGTTTGAACATTGCTAACCAACTTGATCCTGTACTAGCAAACCTTAAGCAAGCACGATCCATTATCGAATTAAGTTCAGAAACCAACGCAAGCGCAGACCTTATCGTTAAACAGTTTACTGCCGCCTTGGAAGCACAAAACAAAGCTGTATTTGCTGGCTACATGGTGTGGGAGAACAAGACTTGGCCACAACAAACCGATCTGAATAACGAG
>NZ_JBFRSD010000304.1:0-554 GCF_041473395.1 Vibrio sp. 10N.222.55.C6 | reverse complement strand
CCCTTTGTTTTACCGCCCCAATATGCATCATCGAGTTGCACTATGTAATCGAGTTGTCTTTTATCATCACTCTCTTTCATCGCTTGCATGAGCTTATGCTTCATGCGCCATGCCGTGTTATATGAGACTTCAATTAGTCTTGATAGCTCTAGTGCTGATATGCCGTTTTTAACTTGAGTCAACAGGAAGATGGCGAGAAACCACTTAGTCAGTGGCAGCTTGGTGTTATCTAGGATAGTTCCAGCGGTGAGAGAGGTTTGTTGGTGGCAGGTGTTGCATTGATATAGCGAATGCCGCTTTAGCTTGCAGTATTCTTTACCGCCACAGCTAGGACAGATAAACCCATTACCCCACCTAAGATTAAAAAGTCTTTCATAGCACTGAGTTTCAGTCCCATAAAGGCTATTGAAACGGATTAATGATACACCTTTTTGAAACTGGATCTCATTTCTAGCCATAAACACCTCTCAAACCAATGATCCGAGTATAGTGTTGGTTGGAAAATGATCAAGCTGAAACTAATGCGTAATCAGGTATTTGTTTGGCTCAGTGTG
>NZ_JBFRSD010000303.1:0-231 GCF_041473395.1 Vibrio sp. 10N.222.55.C6 | reverse complement strand
AAAGCCATTTCGTGCGTTACCACGAGCATGGTTCTGCCCTCTTCTGCTAGATCGCGCATTACGCCAAGCACTTCGCCTACTAACTCAGGGTCTAATGCTGATGTAGGTTCATCAAACAACATAACTTCAGGATCAACCGCTAGCGCTCGCGCAATAGCAGCACGCTGTTGTTGGCCGCCAGACAAATGACCCGGGTAGTAATCTTTACGCTCATACAGGCCGACTTTCTTC
>NZ_JBFRSD010000302.1:0-308 GCF_041473395.1 Vibrio sp. 10N.222.55.C6 | reverse complement strand
GCGAAAATCGTGCACGCAAAGGCAACAGATGCGACCAACAGAATCGGCACACTCCAAGAATCTGTCTGAGCGTGAAGCTTACCCACCAGCGTTGGACCAGTGGCTGCCAACGCATAGCCGATTCCCTGAGCCATACCCGACAATGATGCGGCTTGGCTGCTATTCGATGTTCGCAAGCCAACAAAAGAGAGCGCGATAATAAACGTCGAGCAGTTGGCTAATCCAAACAGTCCCACCCAAAAAATCGCAAACTCAGGTAAATACAACAGGCCAATCAGTCCGACAAATACACTCGATGCACACAGAGT
>NZ_JBFRSD010000301.1:0-634 GCF_041473395.1 Vibrio sp. 10N.222.55.C6 | reverse complement strand
TATGTGATGAGTATGATATCCCTATCGACAATAGACTCATTAAAATTGATGATATCGTCATTATAACAGATGAGAATGGCGAATATCTAAGTGATATCAGGAATGAACAAGATCAAAAAAATATGGCTGATATTATTTGTCAGAAGGTAAGAATTTTTGCTTTAAATGAAGAATACCATTTGCATGCTTCGATTGCAGGTGGAAGAAAAAGCATGTCATTTTTCTTAGGTTATATTTTTTCTCTATTTGCTAGGCCAGAAGATAAAATGAGCCATGTGCTGGTTTCTCGAAACGATCTCGAGGGTACTAATTTCATGTTTCCACCAAATGTGAAAAAATTTAATGAAAAAACTCCCCCGTCATACGATAAATACGATAAATCAAAACTCGTTCTTACTGAGGAAGAATGTGGAAAACCTATTGTAGAGCTGGCCGATATTCCTTTTGTTCCATTGGGTAATTTTATACCTAATATCCGGATTGATAAAAACATGTCTGCTTCCTCTAGGAATAAAAATAGGAGTTTATTTGAAAACTATACAAAAGAATTGAAAGCAACGTTAGAAGAAAATATTGAGTTGAAATATGATCCTGTCGCTAAAAAAATATATATAGGTGAAGATGAATTATATTT
>NZ_JBFRSD010000300.1:0-633 GCF_041473395.1 Vibrio sp. 10N.222.55.C6 | reverse complement strand
GGAGAGATTGACCTTTATTGGTCAGCGACCAGTCTCGACATGGAAAAACGCTTTGCTCCAATATTGTTCCCTATATATCGAGGAATGCTTGGTATGCGAATCGGATTAATTCATGAAAAAGATAAACAATTACTCGCAAACGTAAGATCTAAAGCGGATTTCACGCGCTTTAAAGTTTGTTCAGGGAAAACATGGCCAGACACATTCATTCTTGATGCCAATGGTATAAAAACCGCTAAATCGCTTAAATATCCAAATATTTTTGAGATGATGCTTGCTGGTAATCGGTGCCACTTGTTTGCTCGTGGTGTCATGGAACCATTTGCAGAAATGCAATCATACCCAGAACTACCTTTAGCTGTTGATAGTCATGTCATGCTCCGCTATCGCATGCCATATATGCTCTTTGTCCAAAAAGAAAACACAAAACTTCAGCAACACATCACAGAAGTGGTTGAAGAAATTTTCGCTGATGGCACCTATGAGAAACTCTTTTTCGAAGACTCCGAAGTAAGAATGGCGCTCTCACGGGCCAACCTTTCAGAGCGAACTATTATCGATCTTGAAAATCCATATCTGACCGAAGACACCCGCTCTATCCCAGAAAAATATTTCTTTGATCCGCTTGCCAAC
>NZ_JBFRSD010000299.1:0-452 GCF_041473395.1 Vibrio sp. 10N.222.55.C6 | reverse complement strand
GAACGATCCGTTGGAAACGCATCATTGGCATCAGGGTAGATGTCATCTTCTCCGTCCACCGTATCATCATTTAGGTCGGCATTATTACCGATCTCATCACCATCGGAGTCCAGACTTTCATCGGGATCATTCGGAAAGTCATCTAAGTCATTGGGGACGCCGTCATCATCTGTGTCATTAGAAAAATCGACACCCTCTGTCGCACCACCAACATTATCAAATGTCTTATCGCTATCACCTGCAACTTCTTCAATTTTCTTTTTGATTTCATTATTCACAGATGCAGTCACAGAGATAAACTTAGTCCCTTTATCTTCACTTTCAGCAACTTCTTGCAACTCTTGAGGAGATGAAGGCAAAACATTTGAATCAACCAAGTTTTCAGCGGCATAAGCGGCAGCCTCAACACCTGACTCAACAAAATCACCTAAGATTTCATCTTCATCTAAGCC
>NZ_JBFRSD010000298.1:0-290 GCF_041473395.1 Vibrio sp. 10N.222.55.C6 | reverse complement strand
CGGGAACTCACCAAATGACGCAACAAGTGCAGGGCCATAAAAAGTCACCAATCCAGTTTTGGCGTAGATGCCTAACAGTAATGCTGTGGCATCTGAATAGCCGACGATGATCTTAGGGTCGTCTCTAAGGGCATCATAATCGATGTATGACAACAGTGAGTTACTGTTGTTACCACCAATGGTCGACATAATGCAGCGCACGTCAGGATCTCGAATGAGCTGATTGAGTTCTTCGGCTCGCGCTTGAATGGAACCAGAACGATACCCTTCTGACTCTCCAGTTAACAAAC
>NZ_JBFRSD010000297.1:0-469 GCF_041473395.1 Vibrio sp. 10N.222.55.C6 | reverse complement strand
TTTTATGTGTGATGTCACATTGCATTGCATTGCATTTAATCTCATTGCATTTTAGGTGTACCCGCTTCCACTTGAGGGGTTAAGGTCACCAGCATAAATCTTTTGGTGGTAGGGACGACCAACACGTTAAACGCCTATAAGAGACAATGTAAGCCGATTCAATTCTAATGGTAGAGCGATAGGGATTAATACTCATTTAGAGGTGTAGTAGTTCAAGCAAGAGCTCTGATTACTGCTTGGGGATCTTTCGCAAGTAAATTCAGTAACACTAAAGCAGGACCTCTTGGTGTTCTATCTCCACGCTCCCAGTGACGTAATGTACCTAGACTGATACCAAATGTAGATGCAAACTCAGTCTGAGTCATTGCTACATTATTACGCACCGCTTTAACGTCAACAGAGTCAAACTTGTGAACTGTAGCCTCTTTGTTTTCGCCATCTGCGAATTCAATGGCTTCCATGAGACCTT
>NZ_JBFRSD010000296.1:0-420 GCF_041473395.1 Vibrio sp. 10N.222.55.C6 | reverse complement strand
CTGAACATTGGCTAACTTTATAAAAACAGTCGTACACGGTTGTCTTTAGACTCAATATTGCCATGTTCTGGCACTAAGCGAGATAAGTATTGCGGTCTCGCTTCAACCTCGCCATTAAGGTACTGCCTTATAAATAACGGGAAATGGCCGTCCCCTTTACACTCAACTGCACCATGACCGCACCTCTTTGTGCGTCATGCAATGTCACTCGCGAGACATTCATACTCTCGCTCACTAACTGGCGACACCGCTTGTATTGCTGTGTTGCAGTACTGCTGATTGTTACTCAGCGCTGAGATGGGATTGCCCATCAAGGACCTGATAACCTCACACGCAGACTTGATCATGTTCCATCCTGATCACACTTAACTCTCTATTTTCTTACTGAAACGTACAACATTCGGATTATCGAATCACGTA
>NZ_JBFRSD010000295.1:0-313 GCF_041473395.1 Vibrio sp. 10N.222.55.C6 | reverse complement strand
TGACGGAATCAGAACTCGATGAGTGTATCGAAACCAGAATAGAAGTGATCGGTCTAGAAATAGATGACGATCTTGAGAACCAGTTACTTGAGTGCATGATCGCTTAAGTCATAGAAAGAAATAAGCCCACTAATCTTGTATACCAAAGCTAGTGGGCTTATTTGCTTGTTATGGATTAGCAGTCTTATCAGCTCCTAGAAAAATGCTGAGCCTGATTAGCCTACAGAAACTAGACGCTTCTCTGCCAAGGCCATCGCAATGTTCGCTTTAGCGTAAGCGCTCTCATTAATGAAATGTGGATAGATATCTTGTT
>NZ_JBFRSD010000294.1:0-1129 GCF_041473395.1 Vibrio sp. 10N.222.55.C6 | reverse complement strand
GCACTAGGCTTCCCCACGATTTCTGTGATCTTATTGAGAAGACGACGAGTAAAGCTGACTTTATTTTTTATGTCAGTTTGCAAAGAGATTGCCAACGCTCGCACATGAACAGAAGTATCTACTACATCTTCCACAGCCTTGTTAGCTATCAGTGCTTTGTAGACATCACCGTATGCTGACTTAAATTTAGTATTTTCAATACCAGCGTTCTTGGACAGTACTCCAAGTTTCTGGGTGAGCTGAGACAGCTCCTCTATTGACTTACCCAAAGGATCATGACGTAAAGTTACCGGTAGCTTTTTAATACGAAGGCGCACTAATTAACAATCCTTTCTAAGTCAGCAATAGATGGTTTCTTGACCGTAAAGCGAATATCGATTCTTCGGTTCTGGCTTTTATCTTGTTGGTTAGCTTCTTGTAGATTCGCTCTGCGCGTTTCTGCATAACCGCTTACAGAAAAAAGTCGCTGTCCAAATGCATTTTCTAATTCACCCAATTTAGGTGTAAGTTCTACTTCAGCTTGCCAAACATTCCAGACTGATATAGCTCTATCTACAGATAAACCCCAGTTCCCCTTCCCTCGATAATGGATCCCATCACTATCAGTGTGTCCTTCTACAAACACTGTATCTAGGTACTTGAATCTTTCGTTCTTTCGAACAGCCATATGAAGCACAGCACCAATATCTTTTACCGCCTGTTGGACTTCAGGGCTCTTTGGGATGGAATCCTTACCTGAAGCAAACGTTAGAGTGCTCTCAGGTATACGTATTACAGTGTCATTATCGGCGATCTCAACGATAACATTTCGTTTAGCTAATTCATCTCTAACGTCATAGATTATGTCTTTTCTCGCCTGTTCAGCTTTTTTTAGTTCTTCTATTCCTGCTTCAACATCATTTGTCTTTTGAGTAAGTTCAATAATTAACGCTACAGCGGCCAGTATGAAGATAACAAGAAGCGCTGACATAAGGTCAGAAAAGGAAACCCAATACGGGTTTTCTTCGTCAACTGAACCGTTTGATTGGTATCGCGAACCTCTACGCATTAGTGACTCACTTTGTCTTGGATTTCATCTACGACACTTGAAATTGTATTGACGGCATTAACCATCTGCGTTGCGTATTGA
>NZ_JBFRSD010000293.1:0-617 GCF_041473395.1 Vibrio sp. 10N.222.55.C6 | reverse complement strand
GCTCCAGAGCTGAGTGCAATTGATGTCAGCTTCTCCTTAAACCGCTCCTGTCCCCAACTCGCCAGAATCACCCCTTCAATGTCGGTCAGAATCAAACGACTGTCGGTGCGTGCAAACATCTGATTAAACAAAGGCAGCGCATTACGTTCGACGATCTGAATCAAGTCAGACGATTGATGACGTCGCTGCTTAAGAATCGATTGTGGCAGGCGAATGTCTTCGGGAAGTCGTCTCTGTTTTAGACCCGCTTCTGTGCTGCGGTGCCAAGAAGACGAAAGCCAATCTGAGGTGTTTGCTTGTTGAAGGTGCATGACTGTTCCATGTCGTAACAGTGAGGGTGTACCAATTTGGAACAGTTGAACACTGGTGTGGTTTCCAGACGTCCGTTCAATGCCAACTCACTTTGGGTTGTAAACGTTTGGTAATCATAGTTTTACAATTTATTAACAACAAGTTTTGAAGTTCTGGCGTGTGATTTGCGTTGTTACTGTTGTGAAGAAAACACGAAGTATCAGTGTTTTAAACAGAAAGCATAAACATGGTGGCTCTCTTCTTACGAGCTTTCTTCTCACGAGATCTGTTCTCAAGGGAAGCCGCCATGCTAGCTCAACAACATA
>NZ_JBFRSD010000292.1:0-472 GCF_041473395.1 Vibrio sp. 10N.222.55.C6 | reverse complement strand
ATCGATTTATCAGCTGTTCAGCAAGCCCAGTGTTCGATCACCAAGGTCAAATGGTTGGCGTATTGGACATCACCAGTGAGCAGCAACAACACGACAGTTCCGTCCAATTACTGGTTCAAAATATGGTTCAACTTGTTGAGAACCAGCTACTGAGCCACATCCCACAAGGCACCACTCGAATCGATCTTGCGTGTGAGAAATCTTTACTACACAGTGGTTGGCAAGGGATAGTGATAGCCAATGAAGCTGGCGAGGTAGTCGCGCACAATCAAGTTGCCTCTCAGCTGCTGGATCAAACCTCAATCGTCGGCGAGTGCATCGACACTCTCTTCAACCAAACCTCATTAGACACGCCCTTTGTGTTTGAGAAACAGCACCTCAAACAAACAACGACCAAGCGCACGCGTTCCATTTCAGCATCGTGCGATTTGCACCATGGCGAACAACAGATAGAACACGCTTGGCAGCAAGC
>NZ_JBFRSD010000291.1:0-251 GCF_041473395.1 Vibrio sp. 10N.222.55.C6 | reverse complement strand
GTTCCAATTTAATATAAAAAGTTGACGCGCAAAAAATCTACTACTAAGGTGAAAATGAATTCGAAAAAGAGACAATTCATTCCGAAAAATGAAATTTTGGTTAACTCAAGGAGAATGGAAGAATGAGTGAGCAAGAAAAACGTACGGTTGTTTCCGGCACAGTAACAATGACACCATCAGAAGCGTTCGTTGAAACTATGGTTGCTAATGATGTTACCGACATGTTCGGCATCATGGGGTCAGCATTTATG
>NZ_JBFRSD010000290.1:0-313 GCF_041473395.1 Vibrio sp. 10N.222.55.C6 | reverse complement strand
GTCGCAACGGATGAACCAACAACCGTAATAAATTCAAAGAAATGATTCATGTTGGGTAAAGTCATGCACCACATCAAGCCAATAAAGAACCACATCACTTTGCGCGATTGAGTTTTTATCGATACATAGCTGCGAATAGCATTAATAATTACGCCTATAGCCGCCACTATGGCGCCCATTAATATGAAATGGATACTCATTACAAAACAAAAGATCATCATCTGGTAGCGAAAACGCATATCATCTTTTTGCCAAAAGGCCATTACACCGATACAAAAAGCCAGGCCGCCAACTCCTTGTGTTATCCAGTTTT
>NZ_JBFRSD010000289.1:0-278 GCF_041473395.1 Vibrio sp. 10N.222.55.C6 | reverse complement strand
GTCGGTGGCTTTGTCTGTTCTGGTGGCGTACGAGAACCAATAAGTAGGAGATAAAAGGATGGAAAACAGATCTTTCGAGACTTCGTGATAAAGGAACGTTTCTTCGTAATCTTCGAATATCTGGTCGCCATAGATACCATAATAGGCGGCGGTAAAGCTGCCACCGGATACCGAGCTGATCATATCGACTTCATCTAACAGATTGACCGTTTCACCATCGATTTCGATGTTGGTGTCGCGCAATGCTTGCAACACGCCATATGAAAGCGCTGCCGCAC
>NZ_JBFRSD010000288.1:0-712 GCF_041473395.1 Vibrio sp. 10N.222.55.C6 | reverse complement strand
GCATCTTGGTGCGGGTTCGCAAACGTGTTGTTGTCGTTATCAAAGTATTGACCGCCCGCTTGTGCGAACTCGTCAGACAATGATGCGCGAACCAGAATATCAGAACCGATGCTTAGGTCGCCGCCTGCAATGCCGTAAGCGTCTTTCACCATTTTACTGCCTAGTAACGAAGCTGGGTTGACCGCAACCACCATTGGCCCTGTAGAGCCTAACTCTTTTGCCATCTCGCGAGTCCACATAGTGATCGCAAGCTTGCTTTGTGCGTAAGCGTCGCCATCAGACATTGGCTTCTTGCCTTCTAGCGCTTCGATGTTCACTGCTGCTTGTGCTGCTGAGGACAGGTTAACCACTCGGCTAGATGCACCGAGTACAGGTAGCAGACGTTTAGTCAGATGGTATGGTGAAATGGTATTCACAACAAAACGAACATCTAAACCGTCTTTAGTGATCGGGTTCGGAGTGTTGAACACACCTGCGTTGTTAATCAGTACATCAATCTTATCGTGCTCAGCAATTACTTTGTCAGCCAGCGCATCCACATCAGCCAGAACAGACAAGTCTGCTACGTAACTTTGAATTTTCGCTTCAGCAGAGATAGCCACAAGTTGCTGCTCTACGTCTTTGAGTTTGCTTGGGTTACGTCCATGCAATAAAACGTGGTGACCTTGTTGAACAAGTACTTTTGCCGTTTCGAAGCCGATACCATCGGTAG
>NZ_JBFRSD010000287.1:0-258 GCF_041473395.1 Vibrio sp. 10N.222.55.C6 | reverse complement strand
GAAATATTCAATGACCTGATTGCCAACGACAACATTCGAATCGAGAGAATACTCTCATATGGTCACAGTTCTCCTGAAGAGGGTTGGTACGATCAAGATGAGCATGAGTGGGTGATGGTGATCGATGGGCAAGGGGTGATTGAGTTTGAAGATGGTCGCATTGTTACCTTGTCTAAAGGGGATTATCTCAATATTTCCGCAGGTGAAAAACACAAGGTGCTGAGGACGGATAAAGATGCGGTGACGATCTGGCTCGCT
>NZ_JBFRSD010000286.1:0-403 GCF_041473395.1 Vibrio sp. 10N.222.55.C6 | reverse complement strand
CACTCTACTGGTGCCATTGATAACCCTAGACACTGTCGCTTGAGACACACCTGCATGTTCTGATACGTGTTTAATTGTTGCCACTCGAACCTCGATACTTCATTAGCTTGTAACCGCTTACAAAACGATTATTAAGAAATTACGTTTTAGTTGAAGTGAGTGTCATCACACTAAACTTGGAGGTAAAAAGGCTGGATTTGGAAATCTTGAAAGCGCTTACAGATTCACTTCACGCCATGAAACTGTTTCATGAGATTCTTGCTCACCTTATCAAAACGGCGCTCTGTTACTTGCTCCCAGAGTGCCAATAAGCGTGCTCAAGTTCCGTTTATCAGAAAGCACAATTCGGAGATGAACCCGCAGCAGACGGTAATATACGGGGCGAAATTGACCCTATTATTTC
>NZ_JBFRSD010000285.1:1052-1236 GCF_041473395.1 Vibrio sp. 10N.222.55.C6 | reverse complement strand
CAAGTGCTTATCAAAGCCATGGTTACCAACGTAAACCGCATCATCCTTAATGCCACAGTCTTTAAGCACATCACTCAACAACACACCTGTCCACTGTGAACAGTAGACACCAGCATTGTTCCATTGATTGCCTTTAGTGCTTGGATAAAAATTGTTACGGCTGTTACCACCACACTCCAATACT
>NZ_JBFRSD010000285.1:0-278 GCF_041473395.1 Vibrio sp. 10N.222.55.C6 | reverse complement strand
TCACTTCAAAGGTCCAAGTATCTGGATCCATCTCCGTAAAATCTGGCATCAAGCCATTCCAACGAACAAAGGGAACATCTGCAGGAGTCACAGCAGGTGCAAGCATACTTTCTGGCGGATACGCATTCAAAGGGTTGGTATTTAAAACGGTGTAGTAATCCGGTAGATCTTCTGCTTTTGCCCACGTTAATGCATTGATGTCCAGTGCAGCTAAACCTTCAGGGCGATTCGCGGCAAATACCCACGACACCGGTAATGCAGATACTGCGGTTACTGAA
>NZ_JBFRSD010000284.1:0-325 GCF_041473395.1 Vibrio sp. 10N.222.55.C6 | reverse complement strand
GGATTATATCCTCGGAGGTAACCCGATGAATATCTCTTATGTTACTGGTTATGGAACGAAACCTGCTGAGAATCCTCATCATCGATTCTGGGCTTACGCTGCTGATGAAAGTTCACCAAAACCAGCGCCGGGTGCGTTAATTGGAGGCCCAAATTCGGTAAGTTTTAGTGATCCTATTGCCGCTGTGATGAAAGGCAAATGTGTTGGACAAACGTGTTACAGCGATAATATTGGAGCTTGGACGTTGAACGAGATAACCATCAACTGGAATGCGCCGCTAGTATGGGTTACTTCTGCTTTAGATGAAGGGCAGCTTGATTGAGGT
>NZ_JBFRSD010000283.1:0-411 GCF_041473395.1 Vibrio sp. 10N.222.55.C6 | reverse complement strand
GCTAACCACGACCTGAACCGAACCTTGAGGCATGCCGACCAAGTACTGCTGCTCGAAAAGGGCGTACTACAAGCATCTGGCAGTGCAGAGCAAGTGCTTGTGCCTGAACAGCTAGAATCCGTATTTAACACGCAAGTAAAAAGCATCTCGGTCGACAATCAAACTTATCTGCTGTTTGGTTAACTTAAGCTCATCAATACAAGGCAATCTATATGTTTAGATATATTCAACGACGACGAATCAAGAAAGTAATCAAATCACTTTCTGCAAAGTTGGTGAAAGCGTACGGAAGCAGTGACTTTTTCTCTATTGGGCAAGTAGAAACGAGTTCATGTGAATTAAGTAAGCGCCAACAACTGGTTGCCTTAGCATTGTTTGCTGATCCACAAGACCTTGCTGCTGAAATTGCTC
>NZ_JBFRSD010000282.1:0-511 GCF_041473395.1 Vibrio sp. 10N.222.55.C6 | reverse complement strand
CTTCCGTTAAAGCCCGCAGGACCCATGCATCCCGCGCACCCCAAACTGCAACATCACCCAACTTTGTCCGGCGCACTTGCATTGAACACAATGAGAATCTGCCACTAGTGAATATGTGGAGGAAATTTTGTTTGTTTTCATCATATCGATGAAGAAATGCCCATACATCTGAGTTGGCTGGATGGTGTTTGCGCGACGTTGCTAACCATTGCCTTGCCCTGTCTAGGTTGTTATCACTAAGGAAATACCGGACTACATTGTTCTCGTTCAATTGAGTTAAGCCATTTGATTAGGTTTAATGATTTCACAAAAAAGCCGGGCTTGGTAAGGTGACCAAACTCGGCTTTATGAGCAGCATATGTTTTTATGTGAGTACCTAAAAATATGACGTTTAGGTTTATGGGTTCTATTTCTTCAGGTCGATTGAGTGTCTTTTCTCTATCCTGTCCGCTGCGTAATTACCACGTATCCAGTCTTGCCACTTCTTCCCTGTTGCTTGTTGGTATATTCC
>NZ_JBFRSD010000281.1:1201-1470 GCF_041473395.1 Vibrio sp. 10N.222.55.C6 | reverse complement strand
CAGGCCACCTGTCTGACATCGAAAGAGAACAGGATATTCCCGATCTGGTGTTGGTCTCAGGGCGAGTCGATTGTGCGCTTCATCACCTTCGCCGAGTGCGTGAAGGTGGCGTTTCATGGGTCGAATATGCCATACCTTGCGCCTTGGCAAAGGAAACCGTGTATTTATGGCAACCCATGCCAGACGCGCTCAATGCCGTCTTTAGCTATTGGCTCACTCATCATGACACGGAGCTTCACCTCAATAAAATGCAAAAGAAACAGCTCTTT
>NZ_JBFRSD010000281.1:0-436 GCF_041473395.1 Vibrio sp. 10N.222.55.C6 | reverse complement strand
CTCTTTTGGCGATTAAAAAAGAGAAAGCTACGCACGCCGGAGGCGCTGAGAAGCCAACTTGTGCTGCGAAAAGACCTCTTGTATTCCTACATCGAGCGAATGGCACATTGCGATCCTTATCTCTCACTTCCAGCCCAAAAACTCATCACCGCCAAGAAAGTCCACCATCACAGTGCACTGAGTTACCAAATGTTGAACTGCGATCAAATTCGCTATGAGATTTTTTGTGCGCACAACCGCTATTTACAGAGACTCATTCCCCAAATAAACCAGCGTCATATTAAACCCTTTTGTGATGTCAGGCTTCCCACCACTGGCGCACTTATTCCCGTCTTTACAACGCTTAACGAGCGTCCCCCTTACCTGAAAAAAGCAGGCGCGATCGTGGCTTTCACTCTCGAACTGACCGAGGGCGCTCGAACCTATATTCCAATAC
>NZ_JBFRSD010000280.1:0-1949 GCF_041473395.1 Vibrio sp. 10N.222.55.C6 | reverse complement strand
TGTAAGTAGTGATGAACTAGATGTTTCAGAGTGTCGTCCGTATTTGGAAACGTATCATGTGTTTGTGCCTAAAACTAGACTAACGAAAACGTTTTCCGATACAGTTTTACCGAAGTTGATTGAATTGACACGTGAACAAGGCAAATTAAAGCAGCAAGCGGAAGAGGCATCTAAGAAGGCAGCTATTGAGAAAGAGAAACAAGATCAACTAGCGAACTGGCATAAAAATGAATTAAGCGATATGGCTTTTGCTATCGTTGGCATTGAAGTGTGTATGGAAAAAGGCACGTACTTTCTACCAACAGATCGACGAGCAAAAAAAGTAATCAATGATTGGAAGTCGTATGCCAGAAATGACATATATTCGAAAGTTGATGGAAAACATTATTGGGATGAATCCTTTTATCAACAACGTCGACAATCAGCTTTTACTATGGTTAGAAGTGTATGGGACAATGATTATCTGAGTTTTTCTGACGCGTGCGCTAGTCTTCGTAATGTCGTTGACTCAGAAACGAACAAATAAAAAACCTAATTGAACAACGTTGAAAGGAGCTGATAGCTCCTTTTTTGTATCTGTTAACTCCATAAATAAAAGAAAATAACAATAGAAATAACGGGATAACGGAACAATGACATTATTCAATTCACAATCAGCTTCTGAAGCTGGTCGAAAGTCTAGAAGAACATCGGCAAAGAAATTAGTCATCGATTCAACACTCGACGATGAAGAACTAACAAAGAATGCGTTAAACGGTGATTACGGTGCGATAACACAGAGACAAGTGTTGTTGATGTTAGTTCAATACCATCTTAAGCAAAAAGACAGACTGTTAAAACAGAGACTCGATGAAGAAGACCTTGTATCGGCTGCTTACTTGAAGACATTATCAAGGAACGAACTTGAACGAATCATGGAGTCACATAATGCTTAAGCCAGTTAAGAAAGTGCAACAAGGCTCGGGCTCGGACTCGGCTTATTGTGAATTGATACATCTTGATCTTCTTCGTGAAGTTGGTTCTTTAGACGAGCATCAACGAGAATTGCTTAAAGACCGAGAATATCAAGAAGAGGCAGATAAACGAATCAATGAGATTCGAGAAAACATGAGGCAACATGAACAAACTCGTCTTGCTTCACAAGAAGAAGCTTTGCTTGAGCAGTCTAGAAGTCAAAAAAAGCGTAGGGATGAGTTGGAACAACTAGGCGGCACGAATGAATAAGCTATTATCAGGACTTATTATCATGCTAATGCCGTTAGCAATTTCAAACATATCATTCTCAAGCAACTACGGTGAGTTAAACTCGACTTTAGATACTTTGGTTGTACAGCAAGGATTGATGATTGAAAGAACGGATGTTTTCTTGAAAGATATTGAGTCAATTAAACAAACAAGTATACAAAACGGTGAGCGAATAGAGTCACTTGAAAAGCTACTTATCGATTAAAGAAAGCCCTCGTAGAGATACGGGGGCTTTTTTGTATTCATTTGACTACTGTCTAAGAACACACTTTGATGAATACGCTAAATGTATTCAATTAGGTTGCTATATGCCGTGAACACAGCCTATTGTAGTTACGTCTAAAGTTAAATGAATACAGAAGGTGGTTTATGAGCAAAGTGGGTTATGTTCGGGTTTCAACTGTTCAACAGAACACTGTTAGACAATTGGATGGTGTTGAATTGGACAAAGTGTTTACCGATAAATGCAGTGGCTCAACAACTGAAAGAGTAGAGCTACAGAGATTGAAAGAGTACGTTCGTGAAGGCGACACTTTGGTTGTTCATGACATATCTCGTCTTGCTCGTGATATGAAAGATCTACTTGGATTGATCGAGTTCTTTAATGTTAAGTCAGTAGCAGTTCAATTTGTAAAAGAGAATATGCTTTTCAGTGCTGATAAAAGCAACCCTATGAATGAGCTGTTATTGAACCTATTAGGGGC
>NZ_JBFRSD010000279.1:0-850 GCF_041473395.1 Vibrio sp. 10N.222.55.C6 | reverse complement strand
CCTTCCAACCTTCAATTGACGGCGCAATTGAACGCTCCATCAATGCAAATGGCTGGGTGCTAATCGAGGTGTTGGATTGAACGTCAGAATTAACTAACACACGCACTCGGTGATCTTTCGCCTGGTTGATCGTTGTGATGTTGACTATTAGCTGCTCGCTGCCATGGCTAAGCGTTAAGCTAATTTCAAACGTCGCCTGATGATCGTTCTGATTCGCAGTTCGGGCGCTAAGATCAAATGGAATATCGAGTGTCGCGCGCACTAACATCACTTGCTCAGTTTCACCTACCCGCGTTTCGATAAGCTCAATAGCGTGGTTATATAACGGTGTATCTCCTCGCAACGGTGAGAAATCATAGGAGTCGCCATCATCAGCTTGTTCTTCAAATGTAAGAAGTCGAGGAATAACGCGATTAGCCTTTTTATCGACTAACTGAAGCTGGCTTCCCTCACACGTCAGCATCATTACTTCATTTTCAATCGATATTTGCTTACGTACTTCCACTTGACGATTGATCACGTCACATGCCTGTACTTCAAATACTTGGTATCCCATCGCTGGTAAGTCATTAACTGAGATATTCAACTCGAAACGATAGTAAGGAGGAACCGCAACTTCTTTTTCACCGTCTTTGGTAACTTCAATAACCTTGCCACCATCTAACGTCTCTCGCTTAATCACTTCGATAGCACATTGTTCGTTGCCATCTGAGATTGCGATGCTTTCATGCGAACTAAATACCACGGCCTTAACAAGCCCTGTGTATGGTTTAATTTGGCCGTTGAACAACATCAACTCATTATCATGGCAGCTACTAGCAATCTCTTTGATAACAAGGTTATACAAACC
>NZ_JBFRSD010000278.1:0-463 GCF_041473395.1 Vibrio sp. 10N.222.55.C6 | reverse complement strand
CCATAAACTAGGTAATGGTTGTTAATCTGTTTATCTAGCTGAGTTTCGATCTCAAGCTTATCTTCGGTGTATTCATAGTCTTTTGTTTGAAGATTGTCATTGTTAGCAGGAACATAAGGTGGGAAACCGGGACCTGCCGGTTTAAAGCGCTTCGTCACCCCATTTTCTTCTTTAGAGATGTATGACACTTTGCTCGTCACTGTGTCAGCGATAGCGCCATCAGCGAACCAAATGTGTTTAATCGCAAATCGATTTTGCTCTGTATCATCTGCACCCGTGTAGCTATCGTAGCTTGAGTGATAAATATCAGAGTCAGAAGTATCCTTAATTAGCTCAGCTAGAAACTCGATACGGTGGCTTTCGTTCAATTGGTATTGCAATTTTACCAATAGGTTATCTGCAGATGTATCTTGATCTTCTACTGCGTAATTCTCTAAGTTATTAGAGTCGCGGAAGTTTTGAA
>NZ_JBFRSD010000277.1:0-406 GCF_041473395.1 Vibrio sp. 10N.222.55.C6 | reverse complement strand
GGCTTTGGCTTCAAGTCGTACCGGAAGTGTGGGTGTTGTTGTTCCAGAACTGGGCGGGTCTTTCTATTCAGGCATCTTGCATTGCATAGAGGAAAACCTACGCCGCTTCGGTTACCACGCTGTGGTTACAGCGGGTTCGAACACCGAACAAGGGCAGCGCGAGTCTGTGGAGTTTCTGTTGGGGCGTCGTGTCGATGCTTTGATTCTTCATACTCAACTGCTCAGTGATGACTATTTAATTGAATTGGAAGAACAGGGGACCCCTGTGGTTTTGATTAACCGCTTCATCCCAGAAATGGCGATGAGTTGCATTGATATTGATAACGAAGTCGGGGGGCTACTCGCTACTCAATATCTTTTGCAAAAGGGACATACAGATATCGCGTGTATTACCGGGCCTTTAGAT
>NZ_JBFRSD010000276.1:0-341 GCF_041473395.1 Vibrio sp. 10N.222.55.C6 | reverse complement strand
CATCAGAAAAGATGTGGATGCCAACAGGCTCGTTCTGGACGCAACCAGCAGGTGAAGACCACACCACTGCCGCAAACGGTGAAACAAACCTAATCTACCTTGAGATTGATGCGGGTCCATATCTAGTTCAACCATCTGAAGAGAAGTTCGATAATGGCGAACGTCCTCTAAACTTGCATAAAGACAATATCGTGTGGCTAAACAGCAGTGATCTTCACGATATCAAAGTAGACGGTGTTCAATCAACGTATGTTTGGGGTAGCACTTCTGACATGGGTGGTTCAATGATCAAACTGCCTGCCGGCTTTGAAGGAAAAATCACCACGGACGCAAGTGAGTTC
>NZ_JBFRSD010000275.1:0-231 GCF_041473395.1 Vibrio sp. 10N.222.55.C6 | reverse complement strand
GACCAATCTTATCGACAACGCTGTGAAATATGGGACATCAGCTGAAGTCGATATTAACAGTGATTCGGTGTGGGTTATCGTGACTATTCAAGATCACGGAAAAGGTATTCCTGAAGACAAGTTAGAGTTGGTGTTTGAACCTTACTTCAGGCTCGCCACTGACGACCAAGGACACGGTTTAGGGCTTGGAATCTGTCGAAACATCCTACACGGACACGGCGGAGATCTCAT
>NZ_JBFRSD010000274.1:0-315 GCF_041473395.1 Vibrio sp. 10N.222.55.C6 | reverse complement strand
CCAGCATGCCGAACAACACGTTCTTGCCGCGAAACTTAAACACAGCAAATGCGTAACCACCCATGCTACAGAACAGCAGCGAGATGGTGGTGCCTAGGAAAGCCACGTAAATCGAGTTAAACATCGCTTTCCAAAACGGCATGATTTCAAGCAGTTTTGCATAGTTGATTGCCAAGCTATCGCCAATGGCAAAGCTGATGCCCGAACCAAAGATTTCCGAACGGTCACGTGTTGAAAGCAGAGCTGACCACACAAACGGAAACACCGTAATGATTGCAGAAACAACCAGTAATATGCCGAGCATCACCATCAAGA
>NZ_JBFRSD010000273.1:0-580 GCF_041473395.1 Vibrio sp. 10N.222.55.C6 | reverse complement strand
GTATTGACTGCCATAGCGGGCCGCGATTCACTAATGGAGGCTTTTTCGCCATCGGAACTGGGCGAGACGAACAACATGATCGCATTGCCGGTGGAAAGAAGTATCAGGATTCCATCTACCAGTGTCAAAATTGGCAGGATCCAGAACATTGTGGTCACGCTCAATACGCGAGGTTTGAAGGCTCAGATTTAAAAGGAGCATTTAAGGTTCCATCACTTCGAAATTTAGCAGGTAGTCCATCTTTTATGCACGATGGTCGATTCAAAAGTTTGGAAGAGGTTATCGATTTTTACATTAACCCTTACGAATATCCTTTAGTGCATACAGATGTGACGCCGCTGAGGCTATTGCCTCATCAAAGAAAACAATTAATTTTATTTTTGCAGGCCCTAAATGATGAATATATCCCCCCATCGAATCCCAAATAAATATAAATGGTTTACGTTACTACTTTTAATACTGCCTTCGACATCATTCGCGCATGTCCAATGGTTTGTTGCCCCTGAGGAGATGAAACAGGTCTCCTTTGCATGGGATTGGGTGTATTACAGTATTACTTTATTGGTGTGCAGTTGTGCAT
>NZ_JBFRSD010000272.1:0-236 GCF_041473395.1 Vibrio sp. 10N.222.55.C6 | reverse complement strand
CGCTCAGCCAAGCTTCTTGCGGTTAAGCGAGTCTCTCAGAATAAAGGCAGTAAAACGTCTGGAATAGACGGTGTCACCTGGAACACAGATGTACGCCGTATGAAAGCAGTCAATCAACTGAGCCGCAAGGCTTACTCTGCAAAACCACTCAAACGTATCTACATCCCCAAAAAGAACGGTAAGCTCAGGCCATTGGGTATTCCATGCATGATTGATAGAGCGCAACAAGCCCTCCA
>NZ_JBFRSD010000271.1:0-416 GCF_041473395.1 Vibrio sp. 10N.222.55.C6 | reverse complement strand
ATCAGTGAGCGTGAGAACGTAATGATGCACACCCACCTGTGCGAAACCTTAGACGAAGAAGACTTCTGTATTGAGAAGTTTGGCCTGCGCCCTGTCGATTACCTAGAAGATGCCGGCTGGCTCAATGAACGCACTTGGCTTGCTCATGGTATTCACTTCAACCCAGAAGAGATTAAGCGTTTGGGTAAAGCAGGAATAGGTATCAGCCACTGCCCAACTTCCAACATGATGTTGGCTTCCGGTATTTGTAAGAATAATGACCTCGAGGCCGCGGGTGTAAAGGTCGGGCTGGGTGTGGACGGTTCTGCTTCAAACGACGGCTCCAATATGATTGCCGAAGTTCGCATGGCGATGTATCTACAGCGCCTGCAATATGGCTCTGCAAATGTTTCACACTTTGATGCATTGCGCTGGGC
>NZ_JBFRSD010000270.1:0-581 GCF_041473395.1 Vibrio sp. 10N.222.55.C6 | reverse complement strand
CTTACCTCTCTGAAGGGTGAGTCCAGTCAAAAGCCTTTAATGGGGCATCAACTGGTGTATGAGATAATGCATTGGTGAAATTTGAAATAAGTTTGCAAGCTAGGCCTGTCAACACTTCAAGCGCATGCCGCTCTGTGTATCCTACCGTTAGAAAGTTCTGCAACTTTTCATCACCTATATGACCACGATTATCTAGTAGCTCTTTAGTAAAGACATGCAACGCTTGTAGTTTGACATCAGGTAACTCATTTCCTTCCCGTAGTGCTTCAATAATGCTTTCTGGCATATTAGCTGATTTCATGATCCACGTATGACCAGGAACGCAATAGTGACAGTTGTTTTCAAAGTTTGATGTCATCAGAACCACTTGAGCTTCGAGTGGACTGAATAGTGTACTTTGCGTGAATAACTCATAAGTCTTCAAATAAGCTTGATAAGTTGCAGGAGCATCTGCTAGCACTTTATGTAAATTTGGAATTAAACCAAGTGATTTTTTAGATTGCTCCATCATTTGCTTTGATGCTTCTGGTGCTGTTTCAATATTGTGGTAGTTAAACATAATAATTCTCTCGGTTTATTAT
>NZ_JBFRSD010000269.1:0-284 GCF_041473395.1 Vibrio sp. 10N.222.55.C6 | reverse complement strand
CACGCTGAAGAAAATGCGATTCTATTCGCTAAGCGTGATTTGGACAGTTGTGAAATATGGGTAACCCACTTCCCTTGTCCGAACTGTGCAGCAAAAATCATTCAAACAGGAATTTCAGCAGTACATTGCCCAGAGCAAAGTGAAGATTTCCTTTCTCGCTGGGGTGATAAAATCAAAGTTAGCCAAGATATGTTTGAGCAAGCTGGCGTGCAAGTCGATTGGCTGCCACTCGCTGACCTAGACTAATCTCAGAAATAGATAACAAGAACAAAAAAGCCGAGAGT
>NZ_JBFRSD010000268.1:0-457 GCF_041473395.1 Vibrio sp. 10N.222.55.C6 | reverse complement strand
ATCGACTTGTGGTTAAGCACGCCTCAAGGCCCTACTCTTCTGACTATTCAAAACGAAAAGCCGGTATTTTTTGTTGCTCAATCTGATGTGGCCGCTTGTGAGGTTATTGCGACTAAAGAGTCGATAGACTGCCAATTTAAACCGCTTGAGATCGCGACCTTCGAACAAACCCTTCTCGCGGCTTGTTATACCTCACTATCAAGAAGCAGTTTTGGTTTGGCACAAGCCTTTAACAACGAAGAAATCCAGACTTTTGAGAGCGATATTCGCCTTGCGGATCGCTTCCTAATGGAACGTTTTATCAAAGGAAGTATTGAGTTTACTGGAACGGCGGTACAAAAAAATCAACATCGTCGAGTCTCCAATGCTAAGTGCAGAGCGGGTAACTACTTACCCACGCTTTCGATGGTTTCTCTGGATATCGAATGTTCAGAAAAAGGCGTGCTCTACTCTATTG
>NZ_JBFRSD010000267.1:0-352 GCF_041473395.1 Vibrio sp. 10N.222.55.C6 | reverse complement strand
TTCAGAATCTTACCCAGATGAGTTGTCTGGTGGTATGAAGCAGCGTGTTGGTTTGGCTCGTGCACTAGCATGTGACCCAGATATCTTGTTGATGGATGAAGCGTTCTCGGCGCTCGATCCTTTGATTCGTACTGAAATGCAAGATGAGCTTATTCGCCTTCAAAATGACGATAAACGAACCATTGTTTTTATCTCGCATGATTTGGATGAAGCGATGCGTATCGGTGACCGAATTGCGATTATGCAAAATGGCGAAGTGGTTCAAGTCGGTACTCCAGACGATATTCTTAGTAACCCAGCGAATGATTATGTCGAAGCTTTCTTCCGTGGTGTGAACGTAGCAAGCGTACTT
>NZ_JBFRSD010000266.1:0-276 GCF_041473395.1 Vibrio sp. 10N.222.55.C6 | reverse complement strand
TGTTCCACAACATGAAATCTCGATTACCGATAACATCGTATATTACGACGGTAAAATGTATGGCTTTGATGGCAAATCTTTTTATCTAGTTTCTGGTGACCGTCCTATCACACCACCAGGTACAGATACTCCAATCAAACCGATCATTCCCGGTGAGCCTATCGAACCTGGTATTCCTACAGTTACTCCTGGAACCGGTGAAATGGATTACGTCGCAGAATTTGTTGGCATAGATGGTATGGACTACTTATTTGAAGTAGACGGGGAGACCGTGCG
>NZ_JBFRSD010000265.1:0-711 GCF_041473395.1 Vibrio sp. 10N.222.55.C6 | reverse complement strand
TGGACATTGTCGATTCTAGCTGTAGGGAGTGAAAGTGGCGCACCAATCTCGCTGCCAACTGGCTCGATGATGCAAACCGACTCTGGACAGACGGTAGTAGCAAGAACCAACTTAAAGGACATGCGCGATCTGACACGCAGCTATGGTGGTACCTTTGCTGAAGTTCAGTTTGATAATTCAGATGTCGAACACATCGCAAACTACCTCGACCGCATTGCAACTACGACAGAAGTAACCAAAACCAATAACTCACTCAACACCAGAGTCAACAATGGCTTTTGGCTACTGCCATTCCTATTGCTACCTGCACTTGGGCTTTTCAGAAAAGGCGTTATTTGGTGTGCCTTAGCTGGAGTTATCTCTTTTAGCCAACCAAATACTGCGTTTGCGAACCCGTGGAAAACCGATGATCAAGTAGGCTATCAGCTGTATCAGGACGAGGACTTCCAACAAGCTGCTGAACAGTTCACCCAACAAGAGTGGAAAGGCATTGCTCAATACAAAGCCGGTGATTTCGAAGCCGCAGAGCAGACGCTGCAAGACCTTTCTGGTGAAGATGCTCGCTACAACCTTGCTAACGCCCAAGCCCAACAAGGTAAGTACGATCAAGCAATAGAAGAGTATCAACGTATTCTCGAAATCAACCCTGAGCATGCTTATGCCAAGAAGAACTTAGAGGTCGTCGAACAAGCCCAGAAGCAACAGCAACAG
>NZ_JBFRSD010000264.1:0-263 GCF_041473395.1 Vibrio sp. 10N.222.55.C6 | reverse complement strand
AAGTTATCGATTAGGTTTTGGTCATTGGTAAATGAGTGAACCGTTTCAATGTGACCAGACAGTACGCCGAATTTATCGTGAACCGCTTTCAATACTGGCGTGATTGCGTTTGTCGTACAGCTTGCAGCAGAGATGATCGTGTCTTCTGGTTGAATGACATTCTCGTTCACACCAAATACTACGTTCTTGATGTCGCCTTTGCCTGGCGCTGTCAGTAGTACTTTCTTCGCACCGTTACACGCAACGTGTTGGCTCAGGCCTTC
>NZ_JBFRSD010000263.1:0-328 GCF_041473395.1 Vibrio sp. 10N.222.55.C6 | reverse complement strand
TATTATTATCGGGGCGCTTGATGACAAATTCGACATTAGCTTCAAAATACGACTGGTGGTGCAAGCAATTCTCTCCATCGGCATGATGTATTTCGCCGACATTCGATTAGATAACATTGGTAACCTGTTTGGTACTGGCGACCTGCATTTAGGCTTCCTGAGCCCTATAGTGACGGTACTCGCTGTGATTGGTGCGATTAACGCGTTCAATATGGTCGATGGCATTGATGGATTGTTAGGTGGGCTTGCTATTGTAACTTTTGGCGGTATCGCCGTTTTACTTCAAGTCGACAGCCAACATGGCTTAGCGTATTTATGCGTGGTGTTC
>NZ_JBFRSD010000262.1:0-337 GCF_041473395.1 Vibrio sp. 10N.222.55.C6 | reverse complement strand
TGCAATATCTTGATGACGATGAGTTCGTCACCGAGGTTTATACTGTTACTGCGATTGACGGAACCACCAGTGAAGTGACCATCACCATCAACGGTGCCGATGATCCGTCAGAGATTACTGTTGGTGAAGGTGATTCTGACATGGGTGAAGTGACGGAAGATGTCGATGTCGACCAAGAGAGCAACAACTTAACAACCTCCGGAACGCTAACCATCACCGATGTAGACGACAACGACGTTGCTGCTTTTGAACCCAACGGAACGTTTAATCCGGAAGGTTCGACCAATGATACCGCGTTGGGTATGTTGACCATTACCGACGATGGCGAATGGACTTA
>NZ_JBFRSD010000261.1:0-291 GCF_041473395.1 Vibrio sp. 10N.222.55.C6 | reverse complement strand
TCCAAGCACTGGGTTGTAGATAGCGAGGAAAATATCAGGCGTGTTGCCCATGTCTATGCAAGCATGATGGAGAATCTGAACGCCCCTGCGACAGAAATTGAAAGTACGGGATTCAACACTGACTGTAGTGGTACGCTGAATTTGGTCACTTAGTTAGAGGTGATATCATCTCCAACTAAGTTAACAGGTGACACGATGACAAAACCCACAAGGCGACAATTTGGCGCGAGTTCAAATTAGAAGCTGTTCGACTAATCCTAGATCAGAACTATTCAGTGACAGAGGCAGCTC
>NZ_JBFRSD010000260.1:0-1151 GCF_041473395.1 Vibrio sp. 10N.222.55.C6 | reverse complement strand
ATAGTCGATGATCTCTTCCAGCTAGCTCGTGAACACTACCCCATATTATCTCGGCTATCCGTGGTGCTGTGCAGTGAAAATAAAGCATCGAATTATTTTGTATCGGATTCACTGTGCCAAAACGCCAAGCATCATTACATCGAACAGGAGATCAAACCCAACTCTGCGTTGAGTCGTCTGGCTGAATCATTGGAAACAAGAATTGTTGATGACCTCTCTTTGATGAATCCGACTAAACAAATCTCTCATCTACTCGAGCTTGGTCACCAAAGTAGCTACACCACTCCAATCCACTACCAAGAGAGTAACCTTGGGTTCGTTTTCATCAACGCCTCATGCACTGACTTTTTTGCTAAGCAGACAATACAAAGCGACATCGCCTACCTCACCCAAGCGATTTCGAACCTGTTTGTGCAACTCTTCGAACGCCAGAGACATTTTCAGTCCTCATTAGCCATCGCCCTAAACATGGGGCACGCACGCGATCCTGAAACCAAAGAGCATCTGATTCGCATGGGAAAATACAGCGAACAGCTCGCACGTACGCTTTCGCACAGTAACAATGAGATTACCCACCAATTCGTTCACCGCATTCGCTTGTATGCCCCGTTTCACGACATAGGGAAGTACCGAATCCCAGACAAAGTGCTCTTCAGTACTGAGCGTTTTTCGGAAGAAGAAAGAAACATCATGAACAATCACACGATATATGGCGAAGAGATGATTGATGACGTGGTTGCCCTTTCCCACCACAGCTCAATGTGTAGCGAAGAAGTTCAGTTCATCAAGAATATTGTACGTCACCATCATGAACGGTTTGATGGCTCAGGGTTGCCAGATGCGCTCGTTGGAGAAGCGATTCCACTGGAGGCAAGAATTGTAACGCTAGCGGATGTGTTCGATGCTTTACTGAGTAAACGAGCTTACAAACACGCATGGTCAGCATCTAAAGTAATGGACTACATTGAAGCGCATACAGGGTTGATGTTTGATCCAGAGTGCGTCTCTGCGCTGAAGCAAAACCTTGATTACTTCATGTCGATACGAGAGCAATACAGTGATATGCAAAGTCCACAAGCTGCACTCGCTTAACGGGTTGTATTAAATTTGCTGTCTGTGACTCTCTTGCAGAACCAACAAAAAAGGATGCC
>NZ_JBFRSD010000259.1:0-706 GCF_041473395.1 Vibrio sp. 10N.222.55.C6 | reverse complement strand
CTCATGAACTTAGAACCCTGATAATGGTGATAAAAGGGTCGGCAGAGCTGCTAACTAAAGTACCCAATCAACCTCCTGTTGCGTTAAAAGCGATTAATCGCTTGCAAGAAGCGAGTGAACAGATGCGAGTGCTGACTGAGATGTTTTTGCTGCTTGGTAAAGAGAGTATCGATGAGCATTATTTCGGTCACTATGACTTGGCAGTCGAAGTTCAGAATCAGTTGCTTGAAATGGCGCCTTTGTTTGCCAAGCAGGATGCGAGTTATGATCTGGACGTCAAAGAGACTGTCACTGTGTATGCGCCAGAGAGCTTTATTACTATTGTATTGAATAACTTAATTAAAAATGCGTTTAGCTACAGTATTGGCGATGTTGGAATTGTGGTGACAGGTTCTCAATTAGTGATCACTAACCGTCATGATGGCAACGAGACTTACAATGCTGGCTATGGTTGTGGCCTAGTGATTGTGCAACGAATTTGTGAGCGAATGGGTTGGAGTTTTGAAACTCAAGATGATGGGCTTCAATTCAGTACTTACTTAGATTTCTCAGTAGATAATTAGGTTGGGTAGCAGGTAGTTTCGATTACAAAAAATGAACCCATTGAGAAGGAGAGTAGTGTGGCTAAGTTAGCCACACTAGCATATGAGTTGTTATACGATCTTAAGCGCGTGATGGCGTGTGAGTTGTTTGTGTAGCGAGTCTT
>NZ_JBFRSD010000258.1:0-263 GCF_041473395.1 Vibrio sp. 10N.222.55.C6 | reverse complement strand
CTGAAATGAAAACTCTGGCAACGTAAATTCACCACCCTGCTGAATAACATAAACCGTCTCCTCAATTCGACTGGAACGGTAGTTACCACGATCTTGAGTATCATCTAAACGATTAGGCTGCGGGTAAGCTTGGTATTGCTGGGTCGATTCATTGTTCAACACGTCCGGCAGTAAAACAGACAAACTGTCTTTGGCCTTGATGGTTACCGTTCGAGTAATGGCATCGCCTACTTTTAAGTTTTCACTCGAGCGTTGCCATTGTT
>NZ_JBFRSD010000257.1:0-1639 GCF_041473395.1 Vibrio sp. 10N.222.55.C6 | reverse complement strand
ACTCACACTCGACAAGCACGTTATCAGGTGTTTTTTCTTACTCTGTACAGCATGGGGTTACGACTCAGTGAGGGATTAAATCTTACGGTTCATGATATCGACAGCCAAACAATGCGCGTTCACATACGGGAAGGAAAAGGCGGAAAAGACCGAATGGTGCCGCTTCCGCAGCGAACGCTTAAGGCACTCCGCACGCACTGGCTTACCCATAAGCATCCTTGCTACTTATTTCCTGGACTTGGTACATGTCACGACACCCCCATGGATCGTGGCGGAATTCAAAAGACGATGAAACTTGTACTTAAAGAGTGTGGTATCAAAAAGCATGCGAGTCCTCATTCACTCAGACATTGCTTCGCAACGCACTTACTTGAGCAAGGAGTCGACCTGCGTTCACTGCAATCACTGCTCGGTCATGCAAGCCTCAACACCACGGCACGATACACCCGAATGACTCAGATAAAGCAGCGTGATGCGGCAATGGCCATCAACCAATTAACGGATGATCTAGACTTAACATGGAGCATAAAATGAGTACTTTCATTGAACTGCTTCGCCAGCATCATCGTGCGCTTAAGCATCACTATCATGCGCAGATAAATGGCGATATGCATCGAGCTATTGGGGCGATGCTCCGTTGCAAAACAGAGCAACAAGGACGCTCACAATGGTTCTGCAGTCACTGCCATCACGATGACCGATTGCCTCTTTCTTGTGGTCATCGCCATTGCCCTCAATGCCAACAACGCACCACTTCTGACTGGCTACAGCGTCAACAGCAAAAACGGTTACCTGTTCACTATTTCATGGTGACCTTCACTTTACCGTATCAATTGAGAGTGCTGGCAAGACATCAACCTAAAGCGATATATAACGGTATGTTTAAGGTGGCATCAGGGGTATTAAAGGATTTTGCCAACCGACAACGGCAAGGTGAACTTGGTTTTACCGCCGTGTTGCATACTCACAGCCGACAACGAAACTTGCACCCACATCTGCACATTATCGTGGCGGCAGGCCAATACGACGCGTCGAGGCAAACGTGGCACAAAGGCAACAAGCATTACCTCTTCAACGCGTTTGCTTTGGCCAAAGTATGGCGAGCAAGAATGCTAGAGGCCATTAATCAACACCCAACGTTGTGGCTGCCGAGTGGCATACCCAAACAATGGGTGGTCGATTGCAGACAAGTAGGATACGGTCAGGCTGCACTCAACTATTTGGCGCGCTATCTCTATCGCGGTGTGCTGCCTGATGAAGACATCATCAGTATCACAGATGATACTGTCACCTTCCGCTATAAAGAGAGTCAGACCAATGCATGGCGAACGCGCACCTTGCCCATTCTGAAGTTTTTGCTGCTCATTTTGCAACACGTGCTGCCCAAAGGGTTGCAGAGAGTACGAGACTACGGATTTTTACGTGGTCAAGCTCACGCCTTAAGAGCCCGCATTCAACTGTTGTTATTGAACTTGCTCTATATAATGCCGCCGCTAACCGCACCGATAAGAACCAAAGCAATACGAGTATGCCCTTGCTGTCAGCATCAGATGGCGTGTGTTGGAGTTAGTCGACCCATCTAGCCGAAAGGCATTGATAACAAGGAGAATGGCATTGACGAGAGCAGAGGAGATGTAAC
>NZ_JBFRSD010000256.1:0-347 GCF_041473395.1 Vibrio sp. 10N.222.55.C6 | reverse complement strand
ATCTGGCACAGCTTGCGCCACTTCAATCAGTTTGTCTTTTAGCTCGAATGGGCTTAGGTCAGCGAATTTTGAAAAATCGATAGTTGGAGTTTGAGTAGTCATAATAGATACCTTACTTTCATAAATTTTAGCAAGTCGATCCCCTTCCCTATGTTTGGCCAGGGAATCGCTTAGTGTTTTAATTGGATTGACGTCTTAGACTGACGTTATAGTCTGAATTACATACCAGCGTTGACGGAGATAATGCCGACGATGATTGGTCCCCAAAGGGTCAATAGCACGTTGGCTACTGCGTAAGTCACTGTGAATGAGAATACTGGAGTTGCATTGCCTGTTTTTTCCATCAA
>NZ_JBFRSD010000255.1:0-420 GCF_041473395.1 Vibrio sp. 10N.222.55.C6 | reverse complement strand
GCCCAAACTTCACCTTTCACGATACTCGGTTCACAACGTTACTGACGATCTAAAATTAATGGCGGCCAAAGATACCTATGATTCTCGTGATGAGCTTTTGTTGGTCAAACAGCATAATACCGAGCAGCTTTTTGCCAGCCTAACCCCCTTTCTTATTGGACACTTAGAAGAGTCTAAGTGTTCTAACTGCATTGCATATAATATCGAAATTGAAGGTGACCCCGAGTTACGGTTCGAAAGCGAACCTATTGATTCGGTTTATGCGGTATCAAAAGTAAGCCGAAAAGAGGGTCCATTAAATATCACACTGCAACTCTCTTCAAATAAGCAATTCTATGATTCTTACTCCCAAGTCAGCATTCTAGGTACAGTGGTGGCTTCGTTAGTCCTCGCTACTTTGCTAACTATCTTTCTATACTG
>NZ_JBFRSD010000254.1:0-209 GCF_041473395.1 Vibrio sp. 10N.222.55.C6 | reverse complement strand
TAGTAGAGCCAGTAACGCTTCCGCAGTACCAACTTCTTATTCTGTGGCGTCTTGGTTTGAAACTCAGGGAAGCCAAAGGTCATCACCAAAACCAGAATAAAACCAATACCGCCAGTAATACCGTACACCCAAGCAAAGTCGAGCTTCAGCTGTTCTAGCATCACCCAGATAGATCCGTAAGTGATTAAGGATGCCAACGCGCCAACGGA
>NZ_JBFRSD010000253.1:0-317 GCF_041473395.1 Vibrio sp. 10N.222.55.C6 | reverse complement strand
GTGGTAGTGCCACTGTGGAAACCTCAGTTTTTGCACTATCGTTACGATATTCGGGAGCTCAAAGAACCAAAAGGCCTACTCGGAATTGTTGATAGAGCGGTACTTCTTTTAAGAGATGATAAGAAGCACCTGTTCAGCGAACAACAGATTCAGAAGTTGGATTCGCTACGTTTCTCGAACGACATCATCGCAGAGCTGGATTACAAAGTTTGCCGTGAAGGTAAAACACAAGATCAAGTGACACATGATTGGTTGATTGAGAAAGGCCTGATTTAACCTTTCAGCCGTGGTAGTGCAGTTAGATGTCTGCATTACCC
>NZ_JBFRSD010000252.1:0-297 GCF_041473395.1 Vibrio sp. 10N.222.55.C6 | reverse complement strand
TGATCAACGAGATCAATGCCTTTGTACTTTCATTGAAAGATGATCGTGATACTAAGGTTGTGGTCTTCAAATCATTACATGAGAGCTTCTTTCTGGCTCACCTAGATCTCAATGTGATCAACGGTACACAAGGTGGACAAGCTGGTTCGATTGAATTCAACCACATGATTGAGAACATTAAAGCGATGAAACAAGTCTCTGTCGCGGTAGTTGATGGCGTAGCTCGTGGGGGCGGTAATGAATTTGTGATGGCGTGTGACCTTGCTTACGGCACTGAAAACTCGGCGTTCGCACAAC
>NZ_JBFRSD010000251.1:0-218 GCF_041473395.1 Vibrio sp. 10N.222.55.C6 | reverse complement strand
TCACTGGTGGGTTGTTGATCGATACTGTTGCGATGCCATTTTGGTTAGTCACAGATAGTAGTGTCATGGGGTGTTCCTCTATTAGGTCGGGACTGAATGTTGTCTCCGTTATGTGCAGCTACTATAGATTTGTAATAAGATGAGAAAAATAGTCATATTGGCACTTGATTGGTGCCTTAAATGCAACAAAGGGCGTTATGGATATATCGAGTCGTTTA
>NZ_JBFRSD010000250.1:0-246 GCF_041473395.1 Vibrio sp. 10N.222.55.C6 | reverse complement strand
CCATTAGCGGCATGCAGTTCAATGCCATCAAAGCCTGCCTCAATGGCATTCAATGCGGCTTGACGGTAATCTTCGATCACTTGCTGAATATCGGCTTTTGTCATCGCTCTAGGCTGAACGACGTCAACAAAACCAGGTTCATCACTGCCATTATCAACGAATACTTTGACGTTTTCCGCTTTTAATGCGGAGGAAGAAATCGGTTGCTTACCACCGATGTTATCTGGGTGAGTGACTCTTCCCACC
>NZ_JBFRSD010000249.1:0-436 GCF_041473395.1 Vibrio sp. 10N.222.55.C6 | reverse complement strand
TTCTCACACATAGGAGCGAACAAAGGTTGAGTCACGTTGAACAGACTGTTTAGGTTTGTTTCAATCACGTCTTTCCACGCTTCGGCATCCATCTTTTTAAAGACGCTATCACGTGTAATACCTGCGTTATTGACTAGTACATCCACCGTGCCTTCTTCTTCTAACAACTTGCTTAAGCTCAGCGCACATTCCGCAGTATTGGTAACATCTAATTCAAACAATCTCACTTGATCTTCGGTGAAATGTTTTTCGTTAAACCAATCCAAGGCACATTGGTAATTTCCAGTAAAATAAGTCGCGATAACACGATAGCCGTCTGCAACTAATTTAGAGGAAATTGCTGAGCCGATACCGCCTTTTGACCCTGTAATTAAAGCAAGCTTTTTCATTAATGGTTCCATCCCTTACAAGCAATTAAATAACAATGATGTTAATA
>NZ_JBFRSD010000248.1:0-507 GCF_041473395.1 Vibrio sp. 10N.222.55.C6 | reverse complement strand
CTGTTTACGCTCGAGTTTGGGCTCAATGACTTTATGAATTACGATCGAGAAATCGCCGATGTGAAAGCCGACTTCAGCAGCGCCTTGATACGACTAACCGAGTCTGGGGCGAGTAATATCTTACTGTTCACATTGCCTGATGCGACCAAAGCACCGCAATTCAAATATTCAACCGAGCAAGAGATCATCAAAGTCCGAGGAAAGATCTTAGAGTTCAACCAATTCATTAAAGCGCAGGCTGAGTATTACCAAAGTATGGGTAAAAACGTGGTGTTGTTCGATGCAAGTGCGTTGTTCGCCAGCATTACTGATAACCCTGAACAGCATGGCTTTAGAAATGCGAGCGACGCTTGTCTTGACCTAAATAGAAGCTCAGCCGCGGACTACTTACGAAGCCATAGCTTAACCAATGACTGTGCCACCTATGGTTCAGACAGCTATGTATTTTGGGGCGTGACACACCCAACGACGGCTACTCATAAATACATTGCTGACCACATCTTGGCG
>NZ_JBFRSD010000247.1:0-378 GCF_041473395.1 Vibrio sp. 10N.222.55.C6 | reverse complement strand
GAGTTTGAGTCGTTTGATGTCAACCTTCATAGGCTACTAACGCAGAAAACTTTATTGAAAGACGCTGTAGTCACTCCAGAGGATGTTGTACCGCAGCCATCTGGTGTCGGAGGGAGCATTACTGGGGATCTCATTAATAAACGTATAACACCTGACGAGTTGGACAAATTGAGTTGGCAGCAATTTGAGGCTCTGTGTTTGACGCTCCTGTCCAAGCATTATGATAGTGAAAGCGCGTGGTTAACGAATGCTGGTACTGACCATGGTGCCGATGGTGTAATCCTGACTCAGTCGGGCAATATTCTAATGCAAGCTAAATATACGCAACGAAGATACGATGGATATAAAGGTATACAAGAGATTCACTCTGCTAAGCCG
>NZ_JBFRSD010000246.1:0-243 GCF_041473395.1 Vibrio sp. 10N.222.55.C6 | reverse complement strand
CAGCGCTTACAATAGTAACTAATGATAACTTCTTAATTTCCCCTACATATATAATAGTAGTTGACATTATCATATACACTACTTGTATAGACTGTGATAGCGCTAATGGAGGTAAATAATAAGAAACTTGAGAATAACTTTCACCAAAGACATAGCTATATATACCACTTGGTACAAAATTAAGAGTAACAAAGACACTAATAGGGAAAAGCACTGATAAGAACATTAACTTCTCAATTTTCC
>NZ_JBFRSD010000245.1:0-404 GCF_041473395.1 Vibrio sp. 10N.222.55.C6 | reverse complement strand
AAATAAATCCTTATCTTGTGGTTTAGCGGTAAACATAAAACGACCTTGGTCTTCACTTCGCTCGGCTCCTGTTTTCGATAACCCAAAGTAACCAAATCGCATCACCATGCCTCCACCAATGTTGGTACCTTGGTGGCAACGAATACAGCCTTCTTCTTGAAAAGTTTCCCAACCTCGTTTGGCGGTTTCAGAAAGTGCTGCGCTGTCACCTTGTAAATACAGGTCGAAAGGGGCATTGGGTGTGGTCAAACCCTGCATAAATTCAATAAGAGCAGCCTTAATTGAAGCTTCGTCAATGGGCGTTGATTGTTCTTGGAATAAGTCGATGTAAGTTTTCGATTGAGACACATAATCCGTAATATGTTGCCAGTTTGAATCCATTTCATCGACGTTGTGCACTGGGC
>NZ_JBFRSD010000244.1:0-467 GCF_041473395.1 Vibrio sp. 10N.222.55.C6 | reverse complement strand
TAAGAAACGTGGCGATCACTGCACCCTATTTTCATGACGGGCAAACAGCCACACTCGAAGAAGCGATCAAAATAATGGGTGAAAGCCAACTCGGTAAAACGTTTGAAAAACAGACCATAAACGATATTAAAGTCTTCCTCGAATCCCTAACCGGTAACCGTCCTCAAATGTTAATGGAGTTTGAAAATGAATAAGATCAGACTCATATTTCTACTGTTTGTATCGCTTTTCATCGGCTTAATTAGCTTTATTATGCTGACCTACTCCGAGCATGAAAAGGTCACCGAATATGGAGTGCCTATTCGGCAGTTAGGCCATGAAGTATTAGAAATGCGTGATCATATCACCAATGCAGCGCTTGCGGGTATTTCCAACCCTTATCAAATGTCTGCAGATTTGGTTGCTTTAGAAAGAGAGTTGCAACTACTCAGAGAAAGTTATCAAAGCGAGAATATTCACTCTACGTT
>NZ_JBFRSD010000243.1:0-288 GCF_041473395.1 Vibrio sp. 10N.222.55.C6 | reverse complement strand
GTTATTTGGCAAGTACTAAAAATAAGTATCAAAAAAGTAAAAATGGAGCGAAACATTCTTGGTTCTATAGGCGTGTGATTAAGTGGCGGTAATATCGGTTACCGTGTGCTATTTTGATACGAAATTAACGCCACATTGTGACTTTTCTCTCGTTTTGTATGGGTAATTTAATGCAAGGTCGGATCTGAAATATAAGCATGTAAATATAGGTTTCCAGCCCAATCAGGGTAGCTTGTAATCGCCAGCGACACATTGTAATGATTATAGACTTGGCTTGTTATCTTTTCT
>NZ_JBFRSD010000242.1:0-228 GCF_041473395.1 Vibrio sp. 10N.222.55.C6 | reverse complement strand
AACAAGGTATGTGTGACCGGTAATCCAACCCACATCGGCTGTACACCAGAAAGTTTCGCCTTCTTGGTAATCGAATACGTATTTGAAGGTCATCGCAGCATAAACAAGGTAGCCACCTGTGGTGTGCATAACGCCTTTAGGTTTACCTGTTGAGCCTGACGTATAAAGGATGAATAGTGGATCTTCTGCGTTCATCTCTTCTGGTGGGCAATCTGCAGATACATTAGC
>NZ_JBFRSD010000241.1:0-361 GCF_041473395.1 Vibrio sp. 10N.222.55.C6 | reverse complement strand
AGAAGCTTAACCGGCGGCTTAATCGCCAGCTCACTTATCTTAACAAACTTGAGCGCCACCAGTTTCGTGGGCATGAGCGCACAAGCTTATACCCACAATATGAGTGTCATGGGCTGGGAAGTGGCCTCTGGTGTCACTTTGGTGATCATCGCTTTGATGTTAGTTCCTCGTTATTTGAAGCAAGGCATCACCACTATTCCTGATTTCTTAGAGAGCCGCTACGACATGTCGGTGAAGAAGTTTGTGACGTTACTTTTCTTGTGCCAATACGTGATCAACATTTTGCCTACCACACTTTACGCGGGCGCCGTTGTTTTGGGTGAAATCTTCGATGTTCAGGCCCTGCTTAATATTTCAGAGT
>NZ_JBFRSD010000240.1:0-397 GCF_041473395.1 Vibrio sp. 10N.222.55.C6 | reverse complement strand
AATGGATTGGTGCAACCGTATCAGTTCCATCAAACTCTAACTTAGAACCGACTAATAGGTATTCGCCAATCGCTTTACTATCAGTTACAAGCTTTAGGTTAGTGCCATCAATAATATCGTCATTGCCAACTTGACCACTCGCGCGGATAGCAGAAGCTACTTTAGGCGAAGCTAATACGAACGTGGCAGGGAATGTAGTATTGCGTTGGATATCAGCACCTAGCTCTAGGGCACGTGCTATTAATGAACGGCCTTGTTGATACAGCTCGCCATTGCTTAGGTTGAGAGGTGTGCCTTTCTTAGCTACTGTGATAGTTTTCATAATAATATCGCTGTTAATTTCGTCTGAAATCGATGTAGCAAGCAAGTCCTCAACCGCGCTAGAACCGTCTAGATT
>NZ_JBFRSD010000239.1:0-347 GCF_041473395.1 Vibrio sp. 10N.222.55.C6 | reverse complement strand
TACGGTTGCACCAATCCATTACAGCCCATACGTTGAGTCAGATTCGGCAGGTACATATCTCATTGCTACAGACTCAAACAACCTACAACCTGTTCCCGCTTTAATCTCTCGCTATGCAATCACATCATCGCCCGATTTTAGTGAAGTTGACGGTGTACAAGGCGACGATTGGGAAAAGCTTGCCAACAATAGTCCACTAGCGACATTAGTTACTGTGAATCTATAAAAAAGGTGCGAACTTTAACAGTTCGCCCATCTAGTCTCTGTACATCTATCGTACTTCTGAGTGTAAGATGAAATCGCAACCACCGTTATCTTGCCCGTCTTTTCATCCACCGTGACAATTT
>NZ_JBFRSD010000238.1:0-1133 GCF_041473395.1 Vibrio sp. 10N.222.55.C6 | reverse complement strand
ATATTAAAAATCATCATTATTTTTTCTGGATCTCCGTTATCGGTAGCATTTTTCATTATTGCATTGTCTCCAACAGGGGAAATTACCACTACCTTTGATGATGAATACAAGTCACCAAGTATCTTTAATGTACTAAAAGATAACGGTATTAACTCTCATACAATTCTTTCAGGAATAGAAACAGGTGCACCTGTATTGGCCAAAACGAACAACAATATAATCGCCGCGCCTTATCATAGAAATATTGTGGGTAACCAATTTTTAATCGAAGTGATGTTAGAAGAGGACATGCTTCTAGCAAGAAACAAAATAGTCGATAAAAAGGTTGATTATATATTGATCGGTAATGACCCTCATTTAACTCTCCTAAAGGACTCTGGAAGCGAGGACTCTTTAGTTAGGAGACTTCATGGGGATAATATTCCGGCTTGGTTAGACGTTACATATGATGGAATTGAGGATGGTTATCGAGTTTTTAAAGTAAGGAGTGAGCATGAATAAACAGAAAGTCGCAGTATTACTCCCATGTTATAACGAAGCCGGAGCCATTGGTGAAACGGTCACGTCTTTTCAACAAGCCTTACCTGATGCATCCATTTATGTTTATGACAATAATTCAACCGACAACACGGTCAACGAGGCGTTACAAGCAGGGGCGATTGTGCGACATGAGCCGCGCCAAGGTAAAGGGGAGGTTGTGAGGCGGATGTTTTCTGATATCGACGCCGATATCTATGTGATGGCTGATGGTGATGATACCTATGACGCCTCAATATGCCCCGAGCTGATCGACCAACTAAATAATGAAAAGCTCGATATGATCATTGGCAGTCGCGAGCGAACTTCAATGGCTTATCCCAAGGGACATATTTTGGGTAATAAGATGTTTTCGACTCTGATAAATAAAGGGTTCAATGCTCAATTGAATGACGTTTTCTCTGGCTATCGAGTGATGAGTCGCCGGTTTGTAAAAACGGTCCCTATTTTCAGTGATGGCTTTCAAATTGAGACGGAACTAACCGTGCATGCATTGCACCACAATATGTCGATCAAAGAAGTATCCACTCATTATCACTCAAGGCCTGAAGGCACGGCGAGTAAGCTGAACACCTTGAGTGATGGTCTCAAGATCC
>NZ_JBFRSD010000237.1:0-676 GCF_041473395.1 Vibrio sp. 10N.222.55.C6 | reverse complement strand
GATATAGCCTTCAACACTACCACAGTCAAAACGTTGGCCTTTAAATTTGTAAGCCAATACACAGCCTGCTTTTGCCTGTTTTAGCAATGCATCAGTGATCTGGATTTCGCCGCCTTTACCTGGTTCTGTCTGCTCGATTAATTCAAAGATATCTGGAGTCAGAATATAACGACCAATGATCGCTAGGTTGCTTGGTGCTGTACCTTGCTCTGGCTTCTCTACCATGTCATCAACTCGGAAAAGGTCATCTTTGATCATTTCGCCAGAGATAACACCGTACTTGTGAGTCTCTTCTTCTGGAACTTCTTGTACAGCAACAATAGAACAGCGGAACTGTTTGTATAGCGCAACCATCTGAGCTAGCACACCTTGTTGCTCGTTCACACAAAGGTCATCAGCAAGTACTACTGCGAACGGTTCATCGCCTACAAGTTCGCGACCCGTTAAAATAGCATGGCCAAGGCCTTTCATCTCACGTTGACGAATGTAGGTGAAGTTTGCCGCTTCAATCGTTTCACGGATATTAACCAATAGGTCTTCTTTATTGGTGCCGCTAATCTGGTGCTCAAGCTCGTAGTTTTTATCAAAGTGATCCATGATCGAGTGCTTACCACGTCCAGTAACGATGCACATTCCATCCATACCAGCCTCGATAGCTTCCTCTACACCGTATTCA
>NZ_JBFRSD010000236.1:0-1622 GCF_041473395.1 Vibrio sp. 10N.222.55.C6 | reverse complement strand
TGAACTGACCCCCAATAGTTGGACACCAATTATTGGGGGTCTTTTTATGTCCAAATATAGCCGTGAGCTAAAATGTATCATTGCTAAGCAATACTTAGATGGCACGTCATCTCTCTATTTAGCAAAACAATATTCAATTTCTTCAAGGCAGATACGGTATTGGGCTCAAGTCTTTGCCATCCATGGTACTGATTCATTTTTACCAACTAAGCATGCCGCGACTGCTCAAACAAAACGAAAAGCATTGAATTTAATGTGGACGAATGAATGGTCTCTCACGCACACTAGCGCTGTATTAAACCTCTCATCCCCTGGGATACTCTCTGTCTGGCTCAAAAGATTTAATGAGCTCGGTATCAAGGGGCTCAAAATGCGCCAGAAAGGAAGACCCTCAATGAAACAGCAACCTCAACGTACCACTAAGCCTGATAATGAAATGACACTTGAGGAGCTAAAAGAGGAGTTGGTCTACTTACGAACCGAGAATGCCGTTCTAAAAAAGTTGGAAGAGTTGGAGCAGGAAAAAAACCGTCGAACAAAGAAAAAGCGGTCATAGCTCTAACTCTTAAAGGCAAGTACCCGCTGAAGCACTTACTGCAGACTCTACAGCTGGCAAAAAGTGTCTTTTATTATCAAGCTCAAACAAACAAGCGCCCAAATAGCTACGAACGTGAGCTGCGGTTGATAAAGTCAATTTATCATGAACATAAGGGTCGATACGGCTACCGCCGTATTCACTTGGAACTAAAAAATCAGGGGTTCGTGCTTAATCACAAAACGGTTCAAAGGCTTATGGCTCAGCTCAACCTTAAATCGACGGTCAGGATTAAAAAGTATCGTTCATACCGAGGAGAGTCTGGAACAGCTGCTCCTAACCTGCTTGAAAGAGATTTTAGTGCGACTCAACCCGATGAAAAGTGGGTAACTGATGTCACGGAGTTCAAAGTCAAAGAGCAGAAAGTATACTTGTCTCCCGTGGTCGACTTGTTTACTCAGGAGGTAGTGGCTTATAGAGTGGCCAAAAATGCCTGCTTGCCGCTTGTCACGGATATGCTAACGGAAGCCATATCAAAGCTCAAACCCAACTCAAAGCCAATTATACATAGCGATCAAGGTTGGCAATATCGTCATCGACAGTATCAGAAAAAGGTAGCGGAGAGTGGGTTAACACAAAGCATGTCGAGAAAAGGTAACTGCTTGGATAATGCGGTTGCTGAAAACTTTTTTGCTTTACTCAAAACAGAGATGTATCACAACCAAAGCTTTGAAGATGCAGATGCTCTGATAGAGCAAATTAAAGAATACATCGAGTACTACAATACCAAACGTATAAAAGTGAAACTAAAAGGCCTGACTCCGATAGAATATCGAACTCAGGCCTTGAAAGCCGCTTAACAGAAATGTCCAACTTTACGGGGTCACTTCAAACAAGGCTGGCTCTATCAGAACTAAACGCTCTAATTAATCTAATAGTGAACGAACATAATCAACGATTTCTTGGTTTTGGCAATGCTCAAAGAAGCATTGTTGGAAACGCTCACTTCCAACCGCTGTTTTCACGAGATCTTGGTCGATTGCTCTTAGAGAATCAATAAAGTTATTTTTTACCACCGCCGCTTTCA
>NZ_JBFRSD010000235.1:0-262 GCF_041473395.1 Vibrio sp. 10N.222.55.C6 | reverse complement strand
GGTTCACTTGAGCGTGCAGTAGTTTGATTTCCGCTTGTGTCAGTAGCGTCTGTTGTTGCTGATAGTTGCTGAACAGGATCTGACTCGACAATAGTTGAGCAATACCTTCAGCCATCGACATGTTGATGGTTGAAAATAGCTTTAGCTTAGGCTCATACAGTTTGATGGTACCGACGACTTCGTTACCGGCACGCAGTGGGATAATAAGCGCAGAACCTAACTTACAATCTTGCGAAAGAGAACATTGGTATGGGTTCTCTTT
>NZ_JBFRSD010000234.1:0-518 GCF_041473395.1 Vibrio sp. 10N.222.55.C6 | reverse complement strand
ACCCAGTTCGTTTATGACGGGCAACTTAGAACATTGGTTCAAACAGATACTGGTGAGCAGCGCTTCGGTTTCACTGAAGGGACGTTAGTCATCACCCTTCAAGGTGAAGTGCGTTTTGAACCCAATCGCGATTTAAACCACACGAGTAGCGAAGACATCGTTAAAACAATCGTAGTGACGTCAAGTGACTTTGATAAAGACCCAGTGACATCTACCGTGAAGTTGACCATCACCGATGGTGATATTCCAACGATTAATACCATTCCAAGCGTCACGCTATCGGAATCTAATCTTGCAGACGGCTCAACCGCAAGCAACGCGCCTGTGAGTCAAACAGAGACGATCACCTTTACCAATCAAAGCGACAATGTGACCAGTTTCCGCATTGAGCCAAGCCTGTTTAATACCAACGACACACTCAAATCGAATGGATTGGTCGTTGAGCTTAAAGCGGATCCCAACACGACTGGGGCGTACATTGGCTTTGTGAAAGATGGCGCCAACCCAGAGGTTCCTGT
>NZ_JBFRSD010000233.1:0-649 GCF_041473395.1 Vibrio sp. 10N.222.55.C6 | reverse complement strand
TGTTTAGATGCAAGTGTACGGTAGTCATTGAACACTGAACATTGGCGCTCCTGTAGTGACACCATCACCTTTGATGCTTTATCAACGGCGAATGATACAGGTGTGAACTCTGTTCCTAGTTCTTTACAGTTCTGAGTAAGTTCCTTGCTTGTAGCTTCACGGTCTACTGTAGCTGATTCCATACCCGGAATTGATGAACAACCAGCCATAACTGATACTACTAAACCTGCAAGGATTGTTTTCTTAAGCATTTTCAAAGCCTTTAATTCAAGAGTGTATAAATTGAGTTTTCATTAAGTGTTGCTGTTATTTTTTTATGAGCGTCATCAAGTGCAAGCTCTTTACTAATCGGAGACTCTCCTATCTCTGATAAAATGTTCTGACTAACCACCACATTGGGATTTTTAGCTTCAAAGACTTGCAGTATTAGGTTTTGCTTGGCTTTGTAAGTGTTACTTTTTTTACCTTGTCTTACATTACCTTTGATATAAACAATGATGTCACCTTGCGAAGTCGTTGCTACATTTCTGGCTAGTATTGATTTTGTTTTCGAGGAATAAGTATCAGAAGCAGAACGGATAGAAATGCTGATATTTTTAAAACGATCTATCGTATTACGCTCGAGTATTAATTGTGGTCCATAGAATTT
>NZ_JBFRSD010000232.1:0-217 GCF_041473395.1 Vibrio sp. 10N.222.55.C6 | reverse complement strand
TATTCATTTTCTATACTTGGGCTTACTTCGAAGGCGAGCATTACACGCTGTCAATATTCGAATTGTGCTTCGCCATCATTGCCATTTCTAACGCTTTATATGTAAGAAAAGTCATCAATCCTGAGTATTCCGAATTGATTCTGAGTGGTGTTCTTCTAGTTCAGGGCGTCATCCTATTCTTGTACAGTCACGCCATCCCAGATCGCATCCTCTGGCT
>NZ_JBFRSD010000231.1:0-521 GCF_041473395.1 Vibrio sp. 10N.222.55.C6 | reverse complement strand
GTTCTTAATTTAAACAGATCCCACTGGTTTTTTCTCAAATTGACATTCAAATTGACGAACCCTAAAACACCAACAATACTGATAATAGATTTATCAATAAGTTACATTTTGGCATCGTTTATGCTTTGTATAAAACAACTTATTAAACCCTCTCCGTTGATAAGTTAAGTAAGCAACTTGTCGGTCTCTCTCCATCGAGAAGTTAGCAACAAAGCAAGTTCAGTAAGACGGTAACAAAAAGTGACTCCCCTCACTTAGTAACAAACAGTAGATTAGTAAAAAACAAAGATTTAGGAGGTGAAATGTTCGCAAACCAAAGCAAAAGGAAACCAATTAAATCGAGTAAAAAAGCAAGTAAGAAAGTGAAGAAAATCCCACTATCCTTCACATGATTATGACAAGCCCGTAGCCCAGCGGGCTTTGTTATATCTGGCACTAATTAATATTGAACATTAGATTTTAGACCACCAGCCCCGTTTTAACTTATTGTTAGACTTCCATCCTATCAACCTATCAACCTA
>NZ_JBFRSD010000230.1:0-658 GCF_041473395.1 Vibrio sp. 10N.222.55.C6 | reverse complement strand
TTTGGTGGGTGGTATTTCCCTCTGTATTACCTTGTTGTACTTCTTCTACGTGAGTGCTTCAGAAATCAATAATATAGAGGTTATCGCCACGTGCTTAACGATACTGGTGCTGATTGGAGTGGCCGACGACCGTTTTGATATCAGCTTTAAGCTTCGTATGGGTGTGCAGGCTATTTTAACTCTAATAGTCATGCATTATACCGGTTTAACCCTTTCTCATGTTGGTAATGCGTTTGGGCTAGGCGTATGGGATTTCCCTATCGTGGTGGATAGTATCGTGACCGTGCTGGCCGTTATTGGAGCTATTAACGCTTTTAACATGGTTGATGGTATCGATGGCCTACTGGGTGGTTTAAGCATGGTGGTGTTTGCATCGTTAGGTGTGCTGTTCTATGCCCATGGGCTTGAGTTCTACACCTTCTTTATGGCCGTGATGGTGGTGATTTTATTACCTTTTGTTCTGTTTAATTTGGGCTATTTTGGCAAGCTGCGAAAAGTGTTTATGGGCGATGCCGGTAGCATGATGATCGGCTTCCTTGTGATTTGGATTTTAATCCGAGGTACTCAACCTGAACACGGTCATTACATGATTCGACCAGTGACGGCCCTATGGTTAATTGCAGTGCCTTTGATTGATATGATGGCCATTATGATCCGT
>NZ_JBFRSD010000229.1:0-781 GCF_041473395.1 Vibrio sp. 10N.222.55.C6 | reverse complement strand
AGATAAAGAAGATATGTCGATGACTACCCATAAAAAAGCTGTGGACAAGTTAGGGACTGTTAAAGGCTACGTGGGTGAGCGTTTTGATGCCATTAAGGGGGTGTATGTGAACACCCGAAAAGAGCAGAATGATGCTAACTATATTTTCGCCGAAGTGTCTCCGGGTGAGGAACTGTTCTACCTGAACATGTTCAAGGACGTGATCGGGTATGGGCCAGCGAAGCGGTACCGTAAAAAGCTTGATGGAACGAAGATCCCTGAAGAGATCGGACGCTTGGCAGACACAGTCTGCATAAACGAGAAGTTGACTGAATTACTGAGCCGCGAGGAGAATTAAGATGGGACTTTTTAAAGGGCTGTTGCAGTGTGAAGGCGCCCCGGTGGCAAAGACCCAGATCATCGATGTACAGGGAGCTTTGAAAGAGAATGTATGTCGTTTACTTTGTCATGACGATCATAGTATGTCGGTGGTGTACGGGTTCCGTGACGGAAAGAAAAAACGGCTTGATGGGGGTAAGAAGGAATCGGCTGAAGCATATGCTAAGCGTATGCATTGTGAAATTAAAGAAATCATCCGTAACAAACTCGGCTTAAACAAGCGTGATAGCGTGACCTATGAGACGGCACGTGTCTATACGGAAGGCAGCGCAGGTGAGCGTTGGTTTTTTTTCTACTTGGCAGAAGCCGTTGTTGATACCACTGCACTTGTTCAAAGTTTAGAGCGCGACGGCTTGTTGGTTCAGCGTGTGTTCGAGTCTATCATGTCGCTGCACCTTAAACG
>NZ_JBFRSD010000228.1:0-315 GCF_041473395.1 Vibrio sp. 10N.222.55.C6 | reverse complement strand
TGACCAACGTGGCGAGCTGTTCCAAGCGGTTCGTATGGAGAAAAACATGATGGGCCTAATGCTTGGTCTGATCATCGGGGTTGCTGCATTTAATATTATCTCTGCGCTGATTATGGTGGTGATGGAGAAACAATCTGAGGTCGCGATACTTAAAACTCAGGGCATGACTGACGGCCAAGTGATGGGCATCTTTATGGTTCAGGGCGCGAGTAGTGGCGTGATTGGCGCACTATCCGGCGGCGCACTAGGTGTTGTTCTGGCAATGAACCTTAACCCGATTTTAGAAGCGATGGGTGTTGCTCTATTCTCGTTTGG
>NZ_JBFRSD010000227.1:0-405 GCF_041473395.1 Vibrio sp. 10N.222.55.C6 | reverse complement strand
CAGGCTATCGACACTGCATTACAAAATACTCATTGCTTTAAATAAGGCGTTTATTGCTCTAAACAAGAGCGACGATTATTTCTATATATCTTCATTAATAAATCATTTAATTAAACTAAAAGGCCTTACATAAAAGTAAGGCCTTAACTGCTTGAAGGTAACCGTCAGTTTAACGTAATTGGCTATCTTTACTTGCTCGACGGTTAAACAATGAATGTCGATGTGCGTCATGCTCTAATATTGACTGACATTCTATACACAAACGAACGCCTTTGATCGCGCGTCGTCTTTGTTCCGGAATCTCATCACCACACTCATCACAATAACGCAAACCCTCACCACCTCGAAGGTTTCCTCTTACACGAGAGATCTCATCATCAATGGTATTTTGTATTTGCTGGCTGA
>NZ_JBFRSD010000226.1:0-236 GCF_041473395.1 Vibrio sp. 10N.222.55.C6 | reverse complement strand
CTCCAAGGCTTACCTTGCTCCATGTAGAACTGTTGTTGATGATCTAGAAGGTAAGGAATAGCATATTGGCTACCCGCAATGTCTGCTTTCACGCGAATCTCGAGCTCTAGATCATCGTCTGAGCTCACGTTGCCGCTTGGTAATGTCTGAATAGCAGCAGTACTCGTTACCGCCGCCGCTTGCTTAGCAGCCACAGGTTTCGGTGCAGGCTTAGATTCTACTTTTGCAGGAGCCTT
>NZ_JBFRSD010000225.1:0-588 GCF_041473395.1 Vibrio sp. 10N.222.55.C6 | reverse complement strand
AGTGAAAGCGGCGTTGCTGGCACTTGAACAAGCTCAATTGAATCTAGAACGCACCGTGATTACTGCACCGACACAAGGTGGTGTCTCTAACTTTAGCCTGTCTGAAGGTTTCTATGCATCAGCAGGGCAAGCAATCATGACCTTTGTTTCAACCGAAGATATTTGGATTGAAGCTTATTATCGAGAGAACAGCCTAGGTAATGTAACGGTCGGTGATGAAGTTGAAGTGGCGTTAGATTTCGCACCGGGCAAAGTGGTAAAAGGGCGCGTAAGTAGTATCGATTGGGGTGTTGATTGGGGGCAAAATGACCAAGCAGGTAAGCTTGCTCAAGCTAGCCAACAAACGGGTTGGTTGCGCCAAACACAGATGCTTCCCATAACCATTGAATTTGATAATGAAGAAGTGACAGGCATGCTCCGAGTGGGTGGCCAAGCGGATGTGATTGTTTATAGCGGCGATAACTTTGTATTCAACGCGATAGGCAAAGTATGGATTCGTTTGATTAGCGTATTGTCTTATGTCCGATAAGCCGATTCCTGACCAACAAACACAGCAACGGATCCTGCGATTTACGGTCGGGGTCACGT
>NZ_JBFRSD010000224.1:0-219 GCF_041473395.1 Vibrio sp. 10N.222.55.C6 | reverse complement strand
CCACCAGCGCAGGGGTGTTCTTTTCCGCTGTATTGCTTTTGATCGTGTGTGTTTATGGTGGTTATTTTAATGCAGGCTTAGGCATTGTGACATTGAGCTACTTGGCGCTGGCTGGTTACACCAACATCAACGTGATGAATGGCATCAAACTGCTCGTGTCCGCGTGTGCTTCCCTCGCAGCGATCGTATTTTTTATCGTCAATGGTTCGATTGATTGGC
>NZ_JBFRSD010000223.1:0-558 GCF_041473395.1 Vibrio sp. 10N.222.55.C6 | reverse complement strand
ACGATGGTCGGTTCAAGACCAACTTGAGCCCCGCCAGTGTGAGCTGAAGCGCTACGAGCATTAGATGAAATAGAGACCATCATGTTCTTTTCTAAGTCTGCAATAGCCACGTCCTCACCCGCGTAAGTGGCGCTGTCTACTTGATAGCTATAGCCATTTACAACAATGGTGTTGCCAGAAACAGAGTCAATGGTACCTTGAATTGCTGATGGAGCTTGCGTGTTGTTATCGTTGCTTCCATTGCTATTGCTGTCACTACCGCCACAGCCAGTTAGAATTAAACCGACAACCGAAATCAGCGCTAACTTTTTCATCTATATACTCTTTATTTGGTTTATTGAGGGTGTATCTTATAAACTCAAACGTGAAGCACTCGTGAAGAAAGGTGAAATAAATCGATGAAAGTTTTGATCGTTGATGACAGCCACAATGTTGCAGAAACCATTGCCGATTACCTAGAGTTAGAAGGGATGGTGATCGATTGTGCTTATCATGGAGAAGCGGCGTTAAAGTTAGCGTCTGAGAATCATTATGACGTGATTATCATGGACATAATGA
>NZ_JBFRSD010000222.1:0-449 GCF_041473395.1 Vibrio sp. 10N.222.55.C6 | reverse complement strand
GATTGATACACCTTCTAATGCGCATCAGTGGGCGGGCATGTTGTCGTTACCACGCGAACTTCAAATCCAAGATGGCTATCTTGTTCAGTCTGCTTTACCTGAATTGAAAGCGCTACAGGGGGAAGCTGTTACGATTGAAAATGCTCTTGAATTGGATACAACCAGCTTCATGGTTGAGCTCGAAACGGATACTGACGAGTTTGAGTTTACACTTGCCAACGTTGCGGGTGATAACATCGTGTTCAGTGCGGCAGATAATGAGTTCATTCTTGATCGCAGCAATATGTCTCAACTCTACGCTGAAGAGTTTGGGTGTGTTAGAAAAGCGCCGAGGTTGAGCGCCAAGCAAACCATCGAGGTCTATGTCGACAAGTCGGTCATCGAAATATTCATCAATTGTGGTAAGCACACAATGACTAGCCGCTTCTTCATTGATGATTTAAGCATGC
>NZ_JBFRSD010000221.1:0-288 GCF_041473395.1 Vibrio sp. 10N.222.55.C6 | reverse complement strand
AACTGTATTCTCAGGTTTAGGAACTACACTGTCAGCCAAACTGAATTCAATTGTTAATGGTTTATGATCGGAAAGTAGTGAGGCAGCAAAGAGGGCTTACTTCGGTTTCCTATATTATCGCTGCAGCCTTACTTGTTATTGCTATAGGATTGATTTTTTCTGGGATGGCAACAGCCTTACTTAGTAAAATCCAGAGCATTTTTTCGAGTGTATGAATTAAATATATGATTAATGAGCCTTCAGTTTTTTGGGCATTGCTAATTGCAGTTTCGGTATACGATGTTGAGA
>NZ_JBFRSD010000220.1:0-420 GCF_041473395.1 Vibrio sp. 10N.222.55.C6 | reverse complement strand
GAATTACGTGATTGGATTGAAACCAATGTCACCTTCCCATGCACCATGGTTGACCGTATCGTACCCGCAGCAACAGAAGAAACACTGACAGAAATTGCAGAACTGCTTGGTTGTGAAGACCCATGTGGCATCGCCTGTGAACCCTTCCGCCAATGGGTGATTGAAGATAACTTTGTGGCAGGTCGTCCAGATTGGAATGTCGCTGGCGCAGAGTTCGTAGAAGATGTAGTGCCTTACGAAGAGATGAAACTGCGCATGCTCAATGGCAGTCACTCTTTCCTTGCTTACCTTGGATACCTTGGTGGCTACGACCATATTTCCGACACTATGACGGATGCTGGCTACCGAAAAGCCGCTTTTGACATGATGATGAAATCACAGGCACCTTCGTTAACGATGCCTGAAGGGACTGATTTAGAA
>NZ_JBFRSD010000219.1:0-580 GCF_041473395.1 Vibrio sp. 10N.222.55.C6 | reverse complement strand
AGCTGAGAATTGGGTTAGAAGACGTGAGGGCTGTATAACTAAAATTGAAAAGATGAAAGAGATGAATTTGTTTAATAAAAGCTCTTTAGCCACTCAGCTTAGTGACATTAGGGCGGCTGAAAAGGTGATGTCAGATCACGGCATTGAATTTGATAAATATAGAGTAGAGGCATAAGCATGGCAGCGGTAGCTGTAAAGCTAGAGAACGCTTTTAAAGCACTTTTGAAGGAAGGGAAAAAGATTAGTCCGTTCGCTGTCGAAAAACGTGCGGGAGTGTCTAACGGCTCTTTGAAGAATCATGCTGAGTTGTTGGGGAGGGTGCTTGAAGAAAAAGAAAAATACCTTTCAGATCCAAAGAAAGTAGGTGTGGTTAAGGCGAAGGAAAATAAGTCAAAAGCTCAGGTTTCAAAGGATAAATATCAGGAAGTGTTGGAGCAAAACGAAAGGCTCAAAACTAAGAATGAGCAGTTAGAGTCGGAGCATGTTGTCATGGCTGATAAGGTGGCTCAAATGACTTGGGAGTTACATCGCTACAAAACCAAAACTAGAAAAAATTCGACGAGCGTGAAGAATTTGAAGG
>NZ_JBFRSD010000218.1:0-331 GCF_041473395.1 Vibrio sp. 10N.222.55.C6 | reverse complement strand
GTCGTAAACATCTTGATAAAGTGTATTCACATCCTTGTTTCCCTCGATCATTGACTTCATGAGGTAATAACTAAACAGGCGATGACCTTTTTCTTGGTACATATTGGAATACTCTTTATCGCGTCCCGCGGTGATCACGACCATGCGCTCAGGATCGATACTGACTTTTTTCGGAGCTAGTCTAGAGGCGGCAACCCCTTTGATGACCGATACACCATCAGTCGCTCCACTGAAACAACTGTCAACCATAACGACTATCTTGCCTGCTTTGCTGCTAGACAGTGTTTTGTAGAGGTTATCGAGTTTGAAGAACTCATCATCAGTTATGTAG
>NZ_JBFRSD010000217.1:0-386 GCF_041473395.1 Vibrio sp. 10N.222.55.C6 | reverse complement strand
GCGGATATGGGATTAACGACTGCCATTCGTTACCGTCACGAGTATGCTGATTTCCGCAACCATACACAGTTTGGTGATAAGGATTCAGAAACTGGCGAACGTTTAGAATCAGCTCAAAAATCCAAAATAACGCTAACAGGTGCATATAAAATTGAGTCTCTACCGAAGCTTGGTCTTTCTTACGAAGCAAACTATGTAAAATCTTTGGATAACGTACTTCTTTATAATAGTGATGACTGGGAATGGGATGCTGGCTTAAAAGTAAACTACAAGTTCGGTTCTTGGAAACCTTTTGCTGAGATTTGGTCTTCTGATATCAGCTCATCTTCTAAAGATCGCGAAGCAAAATACCGTGTTGGTGTTGCTTACTCATTCTAATTAGAAAT
>NZ_JBFRSD010000216.1:0-250 GCF_041473395.1 Vibrio sp. 10N.222.55.C6 | reverse complement strand
GTTAATCCCATATCCGCATTATAACCAACACGGAATTGAGGTTTGTAAGTGACTTTTTTCATCTTCCAATCACCGCCGTTGTAGTTCGGCTCATCCCAGTCCCAAGCGATCGGCATACCAACTTGTAGATACCAGTTGTTATCGACTTTGTAAGTTGCTGTATTTTCTACTTCCATACCGTAAATATACCAATTGCCGTCATAGAAGCTTCTACTGTTTGCTGATTTAACTTCGCCAGAATCTGCGTCGT
>NZ_JBFRSD010000215.1:0-872 GCF_041473395.1 Vibrio sp. 10N.222.55.C6 | reverse complement strand
GAAGACTATTTATTTTCCGAGCCAGCTTGGACGAGACACCTTGTATGAATTTTTTTACCAACTTGAACAAAGCCTAAATGAACCGGAGGTTTGTATAGATTGCTCAACATTGAATTTTTCTTACCCTAGTGGGATGTTAATTGCTGGCTCAAAAATGAGAGCGTGGATCAAATACAGACGTGAATTAGGTTTAATTACTAAAAAGAAAGGTCATGACAGTAACAAGAATGTTCATTGTTATTTACGTCATTTAGGCTTTTTTCAGTTCATTGGTATGGGTGAAGGGAATAATGTGGGACAAGCTCTTGGCTCAATGACGTATTTGCCTATAACCAAAATATATAAGCCATCGTTTGACTCCACAACTCAAGATGTTCAAGAGTGGTACGATGAAATTATCTCTCAAACAAGACGCTTTGCTAATTTGCTATCAGGAACAAAAAGTTACAATGAAGAAAATAAACTCTATCACTACGCTTTGAGAGAAATTGTTCGCAATGTATTTGAGCATTCAACAGCTGAAGAGTGTTATTTGTGTGGACAACGTTGGGCGGATGGTAGAGTGGAAGTCGCAGTCATTGATGAAGGAGTTGGTATATCCTCTTCATTAGAACGATCATTTATGATTGATTCTGAACTATCTGCACTAAGAATGGCGATTAAGCCTGGCATATCAAGCACTACAAAGATTGCTGATACCGACAATGTTTATGATAACTCAGGTTTTGGGCTTTATGTGTTAGAGCAGCTTGTTTCATCATTCGGGTGGTTTATGTTAGGTAGTGGCTCCGCAAAATTGGTGTCTCAAGGAAACATCATTAATGAACAAAAGCTCAACTTTGATGGCACATATATCGGTTTGAGACTTAATA
>NZ_JBFRSD010000214.1:0-299 GCF_041473395.1 Vibrio sp. 10N.222.55.C6 | reverse complement strand
AAACTCAAATCCAGACGCTGCACCCATACCTGGTACTGCTGGAGGTCCCATTGCAAACACGATAGCTTGAGGTAATTCAGTGGCTGCTCGGCCATTAATACGTTGCGAAATTGCTTGCGCAGAATGTTGACCATCCAGTGCGTTACGCATCTCCCAATCGTGGAGCTTGATGAACATCGACGCACCATTCGAAGCAGAAGCGCCTGTCATGAATGCATAGCCGTTAACCAGTGTTACACCGTCAACGCCAGGCTCTTGTTCAACCATCTCTAGCAACTGCTTCGTCACATCCTCGGTAC
>NZ_JBFRSD010000213.1:0-1097 GCF_041473395.1 Vibrio sp. 10N.222.55.C6 | reverse complement strand
ATTCAAAGAGTGTACATGAATTAATAGCTAAGATTTAATCGATAAGCTTCGAGTTGTCAAATGAAGGTGAATTTATGAAGTTAAGGGCTCTATTATCAGAAATAGCAAGTAACTGGGTGCAAGCAAAGACAGAGCCATTTTCTAGTCACCCTATTGCTAAGTTACTAAGGAAAGATCTAACTTCATGTTTAAAGGCTGAATTGGATCTTGATGAACGATTTCTGATGAAAGCGAGTGCCGGAGCCGGTAATTGGGCCGATGTCGCTTGGTTATCCATCCTCGACTCAAAAATTACAACTTCAACACAATCAGGTGTATATCCTGTTTATTTGTTTCGCTCAGATGGTTCTGGGGTTTACTTGTCGTTAGGTTTCGGAACCACAGAGTTAAAAAGCAAATATGGGACAACCTTAGCGAAGCAAAAAGCAAAAGAGATGCGAGATAGAATACGTACCTCAAACCAACAGCTTATGCAATGGGATCAGACAGTTGAGTTACGATCGAATACTACATTGGGTCAGTCTTATGAGTGGGCTTCTGCCGGTGCTAAGTTTTATCCGACAGACCAGATGCCAGATAATGATGCTTTAATATCTGACATCAAAGAGCTTTTAGAACTATATGCAGGTATTAATACACGTAATGAGCCTGTAGAACCTACAGTTTTCGTAGAGCGGCAATGCTTATCTAAACCATTCCTTCTTTTAGCCGGTATTTCAGGAACGGGTAAGACTCGCTTTGTTCGTAAACAAGTAGAAGCGACTGGCTCTCTAAATGAAACTTATTGCCTTACTTCCGTGCGTCCTGATTGGCATGAACCAAGCGACTTGTTGGGGTATGTCTCGCGCTTATCAAAAGATGGTCAAGCGGAATACATCACCACTGATGTGTTGCAGTTCATCGCAAAAGCTTGGCGTGGAATCTTTGATAGTGGTTTAAGTGTTCAGGTTCACTCTAATGAACAGCGTGGAGAACGTTTGGTGGTCACTGGTGGTAGTCAAACTCAACAAAAAGTACGATCTTATTGGCTCTGTTTGGATGAAATGAATCTTGCTCCAGTCGAGCAATACTTTGCAGATTATTTATCAGTACTAGAG
>NZ_JBFRSD010000212.1:0-592 GCF_041473395.1 Vibrio sp. 10N.222.55.C6 | reverse complement strand
AGAGTCGATAACGGAGTTCTTGGAGCAGAAACTAAAGCTGACGGTAAACCGTAAGAAAAGTGCAGCAACGAGAGTGACAAAGCGAACTTACCTAAGCCACCGCTTCCAGATAGACGGAAGAATCGGGATATCGAAGACGGCACAAGCTCAAATGAAGAAGCGAGTACGTCAGATAACGAAGCGAAATCGAGGACGAGAGTTACAGGTGATAATCACGGAGTTAACTCAATATCTAAGAGGATGGCAACACTACTTCAAGCTTACTGTTAGTAAAAGTGCAATGCAGCGCTTAGACGAATGGATACGGCGTAGATTAAGGTGCTACCGACTAAAGCAGCGCAAACGCAGACACAGCATAGCGATATGGTTACAGCGACAAGGTGTAACGGAGCGTAATGCGTGGAAGCTAGCGATGTCAGATAAGGGTTGGTGGCATCTAGCTTCAACGCCACAGGTTAATCACGCCATGCCAATAAAATGGTTCGAGGGGTTGGGGCTGTACTCACTAAGAGATGGGTACGAGTCACTGAAAGTATATTCGGAACCGCCGTATGCGACCCACGCTTGTACGGTGGTGTGAGAGGACGGAGGC
>NZ_JBFRSD010000211.1:0-212 GCF_041473395.1 Vibrio sp. 10N.222.55.C6 | reverse complement strand
CCTAAGCAAGAAACGATTCAGCTGAACGATACACACCCAACGATCGCGATTCCTGAGCTAATGCGCATCCTGATTGACGAGAAAGGTCTATCTTGGGATCAAGCATGGGAAATCAGTGCTCACACGTTCGCTTACACGAACCACACACTACTTCCAGAAGCGCTAGAGACTTGGTCTGAATCACTGATCAATCGTCTTCTTCCACGTCACAT
>NZ_JBFRSD010000210.1:0-372 GCF_041473395.1 Vibrio sp. 10N.222.55.C6 | reverse complement strand
GCTATAAACCGTTTTGGTCAGGTTAGAAAAAGTATCTTGAAACCTTAGTGTGCTTACGGTGCAAAGACCAGTTCTAATTTTGGAAACTATTTAGTACATTAACCTAACAACGCACTTATTACACAGTTTAGGGATACACTATGTCTAAAGTTGCCATAATTACAGGCGCTAGTCGCGGTATTGGTAAAGCTATTTCTCATTACTTTGCTCAGGAAGGATACACTTTGGTGTTACTTTCCTTAAATAATGAAAACCTTGAGCGGACTAAAGCAGAGCTCAAGTCATGCTATTCCTCATGTCTAGCTGAGACAATGTCAGTCGATTTCAATAACCCATCTGAAGTTGAAACTGCTATTACATCAATCATTAAAC
>NZ_JBFRSD010000209.1:0-220 GCF_041473395.1 Vibrio sp. 10N.222.55.C6 | reverse complement strand
GCCGTATCCGTATCGAATTGCCGGGTGTACAAGATCCTGCAGCTGCAAAAGACGTGATTGGTGCCACGGCATCATTGGCATTCTACTCGGTTTACGACAACCCAACGCGCAATACTCAAACTCTGAAAGATTCAGATGGTAATCGTGTCGTGGTTGCTCGCAAAGCAGTGCTGAGCGGTGAACACATTATCGATGCGCGTAGTGGCATTGGTGAGATGGG
>NZ_JBFRSD010000208.1:0-435 GCF_041473395.1 Vibrio sp. 10N.222.55.C6 | reverse complement strand
CTTTTTCGACAAACCACATGCTTCGAAATGTTTGCTTATAAGTGGATTGAGCGTAGTAGGCGACCACCCATGGTTGTTATCTTTCGCTATTAGGGAGATGAGCTTGTATCGCTGCAAAGCAATGTTTTGCTGCTCTTCAGGGTAAGAGCTTAAATCCCGCTCTATTAGTTTTGAATCAGAAAGGCTCCGATATTTCAGAGTATTATGTTCATCTTCTCGTTGTTCTTCCAAGCTAACTTGTACATTACGAATTGATTCAGATTCATCATCAAAAGGGCCAATAGACATTGTTTTTTACCCCACTGTTAGCACCGTCTCCGTACCAAACACTGCACTTTTTAAGTCTGCGACTAGTTCTCCTTTCGCCAGTAATGGCAATACCGAAGATTTTGCCTCAGCTAGCGGAAGATCGAGTTCCAACGCTACACCTTGGAG
>NZ_JBFRSD010000207.1:0-1051 GCF_041473395.1 Vibrio sp. 10N.222.55.C6 | reverse complement strand
TCTTGGCGCAGCCGCAAAAGATACCTTTGCCAATGATCAGCACGAAACGCTTAAAGCTGACTTTATTATGGCAAACCCACCATTTAACCAAAAAGACTGGCGAGCTTCCGATGAACTGGTTGATGATCATCGTTGGGACGGTTACGAAACACCACAGACAGGCAATGCTAACTATGGTTGGATTTTGCATATGGTTTCTAAGCTGTCTGAAAACGGTGTTGCAGGTTTTATTCTGTCAAATGGTGCGCTCTCTGGCGATGGTACGGAAAAAGCAATTCGTAAGAAGCTAATTGAAAATAATCTTGTTGAAGCAATTATTCTTTTACCTCGCAACATGTTCTATACCACGGATATCAGTGTGACGTTGTGGATTCTGAACAAGAACAAAAAAGCACATATGGTTCCTCACGAAGATGTCACTCGTAACTATCGTGACCGTGAAGACGAGATTTTGTTTATGGATCTGCGTCAGCGTGGTGAACCGTTTGAGAAGAAGTTTGTCCAGTTCTCTGAGCAAGACATTCAAGACTTTGCCAATACGCTTCATACTTGGCAACAACTGGAAGCTGAAGACAATTATAAGGATGTTGCTGAATATTGTTACTCGGCATCAAAAGAAGAGATTGCCGCAAAGGATTATTCTTTAGTACCAAGTAAGTACATTGAGTTTACTAACCGTGATGAGAATATTGATTTTGACCAAAAGATGAACGGCTTAAAAGAAGATTTTAGCGATCTTCTTGCTCAAGAAGAAAAATCGAAAAAAGAGCTTCTAAACGTTTTCAAAGAGTTGGGCTATGAGATCAAACTATAAAAAACTAGGTCAGTTCATAAAAGAAGTCTCGGTTAAGAACAAAGATCTAAGCGTTGAGTTGCTGCTTGGCGTTAGCATTACTAAACAGTTTATTCCTTCAATTGCTAATACTGTCGGCACTGATATGTCGAAGTATAAGGTTGTTGAGCACCATCAATTCGCATATGGGCCAGTAACCTCTCGAAATGGTGAAAAGATATCAGTGGCGCTCCTTGGTGAAGAGAAGTGCATTGTTTC
>NZ_JBFRSD010000206.1:0-299 GCF_041473395.1 Vibrio sp. 10N.222.55.C6 | reverse complement strand
AGCTTGTTCATGTTTAGAACAGGGGAGGCAGCTTCTGCTGAGTTGGAATCCATGGCGGAAGGTGGTGACATCTCGGGCTTATCTGGTGTCATCGCCAATGCAGGTGGTGTCGTCGTTGAAAACCCTGCGAGCGGTATTCTTGACCCAGGTGTCGCGACCACATTCGATATTGATACGGGTGATCTGGCTTACTTGTCACTCGGCGCGATGTTATTGCCAACCAACGATGGCTTTGTTGGATTAGACAGCTGGAAGATCCCAACTCAAGCAGGTACCTATAAAGCCATACTGAATGGCTA
>NZ_JBFRSD010000205.1:0-348 GCF_041473395.1 Vibrio sp. 10N.222.55.C6 | reverse complement strand
CTAGGTTTAGAAATGGGCTACATCTACTTCTGCTTACCGGTTAGTGGCGCTTTGATGATTTTTTACTCAGTCGTATTTACCTACGAACGCGTTAAACAATTAATGTCAGGTGACGATTTGATCACCGACTCACAACTTGATTGATAGAAGGATTTCACAATGGAATGGCAAGTAATACTGACATTATTCGGTAGTTTCGCTGTACTGCTTACAATCGGTGTACCGGTCTCTTTTGCGATTGGTTTATCGTCACTAGCAACCATCTTAATGAGCTTACCGCTTGAGCCTGCAATTGCTGTAGTTGCTCAACGTATGGCGGCAGGCCTTGATAACTTTGCACTATTAGCA
>NZ_JBFRSD010000204.1:0-1042 GCF_041473395.1 Vibrio sp. 10N.222.55.C6 | reverse complement strand
CCTGAATCAGTCGTGTCTGTGGTGGCCTCAGACCCTGATTACGTCCGCTTGGCAACGGATTACCTTTGGATAACAGGAGCCAGCCTTTTTGGTACCGCGATCGTAGTGCCCTTAGAAAGCGCACTGCGATCGGTCGGCGAAGCCAAGCTACCCACCAAGATCAGTATTGGGGCAATCATCGTTAATGCGATTCTCAATGCATTGCTGATCTTTGGTTTGTTTGGATTTCCAGAACTGGGCGTAGTTGGTGCGGCTATTGGCACCACGGTGTCTCGATTCTTTCAGACGATAGCGCTGCTTATCATGGCGAAGAAACACTACGCGCATCTATTCCCGACATTAAGTAATTGGCGAGAAGCGATATTACCGAAGCATAGAAAGAAGTACTTCACGATAGCAATACCTATGTTGGTTCATGACACAGCATGGGCGGGCGGGATTCTTATTTATAACGTGATAGTTGGGCAAATGGGTGTTGGAGAGCTTGCGATCATTTCGCTGTTATCGCCAGTAGAAAGTATCTTGATCTCGGCGTTCATGGGGTTTGCGGTCGCCGCTTCGATCATTCTAGGCAACGAGATCGGCGCGAAGAACTATCAACGTGTTGAGAACACCGCATGGGGTTATGTATTGGTCAGCTGTGGGCTTGCGGCTATATTAGCCTTGGTGTGTTGGTTTGCTAAACCCGCGATCGTATACATGATCGGCCTTACTCACTTAGAGCTTAAAGACACGGCCGTTAACGTCACCTTAGTCATGGCACTCGGCATGATACTAAGAGTCTTCAATATGGTTGGTATTGGTGGCGTGCTGAAAAGTGGTGGAGACATCAACTACAGTATATTCATCGACTTGTTTGGCCAATGGGCAATCGGTATCCCCCTTGCCTACTTTACTGCGCTGGTGTTGGGTTGGCCGCTAGAATGGGTTTTGATGATTGTACTGCTGGAAGAGCTCGCCAAAATAATTCTGACCAGTCATAGGATTCAATCCAAGAAATGGATAAACAACCTAATCGACGAGCCTGAGCACATTCCTATTT
>NZ_JBFRSD010000203.1:0-840 GCF_041473395.1 Vibrio sp. 10N.222.55.C6 | reverse complement strand
CGAATTAACTGAAGTATGGCAAACGCTGGTTTAGCTTGTCTCTAGAACAATTATTGGCGACCATAGCTAGTTATCCAACGGCCATTCACGAGTTTCAATCAACCCTTGCTCAAGCAAGTTGTCGCGAAGCTGGTGAATCCTGACTTTTAGCTCATCACGTATTAATCGAATCGCTGGAGAGATCAACTGACGACTCGGTAATATCAGCCACATTTCGGTCAGTGGTATATCGCTATTAACTAATATCCTCTCTAATCGGCCCGCGAGTAAATCTTCACCGACATCAATAGCGGATTTCTTCGCTATCCCCACCCCATCAATACACCACCGACGAACAATATCACCATCATTCACAGCTCGATCACTGTTCATTTTTATTCTGTATTTTTGATCACCATAATAAAGATCCCAACCGTCGTGCACGACTTCGTACAGTTTGTAGAGCAAGGCTTTATGTTGATATAAATCATCAGGAACCAAAGGTCGACCATGATTTTCAATATAATCAGGAGAAGCGCATAGAACATGAGGGATATCGCAGATCTTAAATCCATACAAGTTGGATTCTTGCGCGGCACCTTTAGTCATAGCTCGTAATGCCACATCGACCCCATCGCGGTAAAAATCGGTTCGGCTATCACTCACATGGAGCCTCAATGACAGGTCTTGATGCTTGTCCATTACATCATTAAGCAAAACGCGCATCAGGTTGCGCCCCATCTCAGAAGACACCGCGATACGAACTTCCCCACTGATGGATTGCTGCTCTTCATTGACCAACACCTGCCCTTGTTGCAACAAATCCAATGCTTGTTGGCACAAAGGTAGATACCGCTCACC
>NZ_JBFRSD010000202.1:0-514 GCF_041473395.1 Vibrio sp. 10N.222.55.C6 | reverse complement strand
CACCTGGCCATTATCACCTTTATCAATGTTCAGGTTCTCAGACGTCACTACCCCAAGGGAGTATACTTCACCGTTTGGGTTGCTTGAGGGGAATAGCCCAAAAGAGGAGTACGTTCTTGCGCCATCTTTGGCGTAGTCAGCGACGAAAGCATAACCCGGTCTATCTAAAGTGTAGGTTAAGTTGGAAAACTCTGACTGCTCTGAAATCTCGTATTTTGCATTAAAGTAGCCATAGTGAACTCCTAACGTGGCATCACCATATAGTGAAGAGTCAGTGTTACTTTCAGAATCATATGACGCATCCAGACTAACTGAATTAATCAACGCATTGTTATCTAAAATACCATCATCATATTCTTGTTGGGTTACTTCCTTAATTAAACCATCGGGGTGTACAAATACCTTTGCCTGTTTAGTCGGATAATCGAACACCAACGCAATATCTTCTGGCATAAACGCGCATTGCTCGTAGCTTTTGCCTACGCAATATTCACTGTATGTTACGCCATCATTG
>NZ_JBFRSD010000201.1:961-1271 GCF_041473395.1 Vibrio sp. 10N.222.55.C6 | reverse complement strand
ACTTAGATTGCCACCTGAACCGTAAAGCTTGGCATCGATGTCGTTATCCCACCAACGAAGCCCAAACAGATAATCAATCGTGCCAAAATCGTACTGGTAGCGCTTAAACCCCTTCACATCTAAAACACCTTGTCGGATATCAAGGTTGCCCCTCAATACCTCTAGGTTGCTACCTAACACTGAGTTTGTTTTTCCGCTTAACTTCATGAAGCTGTAGTCAATGTAATAGCCCCACTGATTGTCATAGATACCCTCTAAACGCACCATTGCGGTCATATCAAGATGATCCATGATGAATGCAGGATCAACA
>NZ_JBFRSD010000201.1:0-252 GCF_041473395.1 Vibrio sp. 10N.222.55.C6 | reverse complement strand
GAATGCAGGATCAACATCGACATCAGCAGACAAATCACTAATGGTGCTGTCTCCGCGGATGTTGAGTGCGAGCGCGTAAATTTCGAAGCTATGTTGCCACTTTTTTGTATCCGCTTGTGTGCTTGCTTCCTGAGCATTTACGGTTGAACTGGCAGCCAATGCTGATGCGAGTAGGTAATGCCATTTAGCCATATTGATATCCTTATCTTCGATGTGAAATAGCACGAATGTAAATGTGTGTTTTAACTATCC
>NZ_JBFRSD010000200.1:0-382 GCF_041473395.1 Vibrio sp. 10N.222.55.C6 | reverse complement strand
GACTCAATACTCGATCAACATGTTCTTGTATAACAGATAAAACCGATAATTTTACATCCTTCACTTGCTTAGAATGATTGCACCAAAGCGCAAAACCGAATTTGAATCCTTGGTGCATTTCAGACGACTGTATAGGTTCAATGTCGTAATGGGAAAATTCAGAATGAGCAAACGTTTTTGGTAACAGTGCCCACCCTAAACCGGCTTCAACCATTTTAATAACTAACGCCAATTGATCGACTTCTTCGTTATCGGAGCTGATGGTTACTTTTTCTGACATTCCCTCTTCAATAAACGATCTCAAGATAAACTGCTTTGAATTTCTTAACGCTAAAAGTACATCCTCTTGCGCCAAAGATGAGAACTCACCATTTTTTTGAAC
>NZ_JBFRSD010000199.1:0-363 GCF_041473395.1 Vibrio sp. 10N.222.55.C6 | reverse complement strand
CCTTAAGCGCTGCTCTTTTTGTATTTGGAGAACAGGAAAAGGGTGAGATTAAAAGGTCAGCAGTTCTTTACCAATTTGGTCTACGATTTGCAATGAATGAATCTGAGACTCCCTACCATATAAAGAGATGCCATCCACTTGCTCTTCTAGTGCTACGTTTTGGTGGCAAACCTGGTCGAGTGTTGAGCCTTGATGGCTTATTCCTACCACCTTCAATCCCTTACGCTTAGCATTTTGCGCCATTTCTATTACAGCGTTGGTTTCACCAGACTTGCTGATCAATAGCAGAGTACCGAGTTCGGCACGGGTGAGCTGGTGAATATCTGTGATTACCAAGTGAGGTACGTTAGCTAAGGATAGAAA
>NZ_JBFRSD010000198.1:0-345 GCF_041473395.1 Vibrio sp. 10N.222.55.C6 | reverse complement strand
TTAAGGCTGCTCTTTGTTTTCTACGATATTATGGACAAGGAATGCTCTGTATATTCATCAAATTACAAGTTCATGACAAACCCTAAACGTACTGCATAATCGTTTTCTCGATTGCCGTTAGAGTCCACATAGGTTTCATCGACAGACACTAGCTCCATGTATGGCGTCCAAGTTTCATTAACCTTATAGTTAACCATAACAGTATGTTCCCAATAATCATCTCGACCAGTGCCTTGGTCAACACCGTCTTGATAACGGTATCTCGGGTTATACATTAGCCCCACATCACCAAAGCTTTTAGATAGCCAGATATCAAACTGATTCGAAGCACCACGAGTTGTGCCA
>NZ_JBFRSD010000197.1:0-858 GCF_041473395.1 Vibrio sp. 10N.222.55.C6 | reverse complement strand
ACCCTGTTCACTATTGGGCAAATACATTCGTCTCGCGGTAACTCGGCGCTTGCCGAGAAAGCGTATTTGGCGGCCTTAGATTTCAATCCAGCACATACCGAGGTACTGGAGGAATTAGGCGTTTTGTATACGAAGCAGCGACGAACGGATGAAGGTCGAAGTTATTTCTTTAAAGCGATTAATGCCGACCAAGTTCGTTTGAAAAGCAGTGAAACGATTAAAAACCACCAAGCGTTAAGCCAAAGTGAAGTCGCTAGCTTGAAGGTTGACAGTATGTCTCCTGCATCAGCATATATGGGAATTGGTGTGTTGGAAGATGTCGACGGAAAGCATCAGATAGCTCAAGAGTACTTCAAAAAGTCACTGCAGATAGACAAAAACTCATTCAAAGCTCTGTTGAATATGGGCTACTCCCATTACATGTACGGCAATTACAAGGAAGCGTATCAGTACACGCGTTCAGCTCTAGAGTTAGAGCCAAATAGTGAGAAGGCCCAAAACAATCTAGCCCTCATTTATCTGGCTTCCGGTGATGTTAAGAAAGCCACTAATATGTTTATGCGACATATGGATACGCCTGAAGCGTTGAATAATGTAGGGTATTTCCTAATATTACAAGGTAAGCCGGATGAAGCCGTTCCTTACCTTCAGCAAGCAATAGACAAGAAACCATCGTATTACAGAGTTGCGAACGAAAACTTAAACAGAGCACTAGCGGAAGTGAGAGAGATGGAGCAATAGTCGTTTAAATTTTGGCTCAGTGAAAAGGATATTCATGTCGCCTAAAAGTGAGAGTTTTAATAAAGATATCATTGTTATCTCTGTCATTTGGCTAGTTTGTGCCACAGTGATCTTTAT
>NZ_JBFRSD010000196.1:0-273 GCF_041473395.1 Vibrio sp. 10N.222.55.C6 | reverse complement strand
TATCGATCTATGTAAGAAGCTTTTGAATCTCGCGCCAAGTAATCTTGAGCATGTATTTTTGGCCGATTCAGGTTCAGTTGCCGTAGAGGTTAGCCTCAAGATGGCATTGCAATATTGGCACGCTAAAGGACAACCTCGTTCAAAGTTCCTCACACTAAGAGATGGCTACCACGGTGATACCTTTGCGGCGATGTCAGTGACCGACCCTGACAATTCGATGCACAGCCTCTACAAAGGCTTTTTGCCGGAACATATTTTCGCTGATTCGCCAAA
>NZ_JBFRSD010000195.1:0-350 GCF_041473395.1 Vibrio sp. 10N.222.55.C6 | reverse complement strand
AACCAGGGTTTATTACCAATTACGAACGCGCAACATACCTTCGGTTAGGTCGTTGAAGCCTGAAATGGTTGGTACAAGCTGACCGATTACACGGTTCCAGCGGCTGATTGGCGCTGCCGTTACGTAAACAATATCATAAGGCTTTAAATCAAACTCGGTGCCAATCACTAAAGCTGATGCATCTTCCATATTCAGTTGGTAGATGTCTGCCATGCGTTCTGATTTATCATCAGAAGTTCGGATCACAAACACACCCGTTGCATCTGCCGTCAGCTGGTTAATACCACCTACGTTGCTGAGTGCTTCGGTTAGGCTCATCCCAACGCGATCAATCTTAAGTAGTTGAGGAT
>NZ_JBFRSD010000194.1:0-286 GCF_041473395.1 Vibrio sp. 10N.222.55.C6 | reverse complement strand
TTTGATACCCAGAGTGACTTACTACTCTATCGACGAATCTACTCCTAGGAGTGCTTATGCATAAGGGGGGAATTCCCCTATAAATGTTGCTCAATGTGATAATTGAGAACCTAGAGTAAATATTTGGGGTTCTGAGCCTATGACTGGGAGCCTACAGCTCTCGTACTACTCGGAATCCTAGATAGTTCGCTGCCGTTGAAGGCGGTACGTACAGTTCGTTAAACACTTTTGCTTCTTCAGGAGAGAAGCTTCACGCGCCACCTTTCGCTAGGCCTTTCTGAACGGT
>NZ_JBFRSD010000193.1:0-802 GCF_041473395.1 Vibrio sp. 10N.222.55.C6 | reverse complement strand
GTTGATCATTATCGGTTAGGTTTTGATGGAAGTATTGAGCGCGGTTAAAAGTCAGTATCATCATGCCGCGCCTCCTAACATCATGTCATTGAACGCCAGTCCATCTTGGCCAGAAGCGTTCGCCACGTACGGGGCGTAGACCTCAAACAGCAATTTGGTGTCGCTGTGCCCGAGTTTGTGTGAGATATAGATCGGATTTTCATGCGCGGCAATGTGCAGTACCGCAGCCGTATGGCGCGTCTCGTAGGCGCGGCGAGGTTTAAGACCGGCCTTTTTCAATGTGGGGTGCCATATCTTTCGGCTAACGTAATGGGTATCAAGTCCACGCCCACTTTTTGAGGCAAACACAAATGAGCTGCACTCATCTCTCTTTTCCCACTGACGTTTTAACGCCGCGAACAAGGTGTCGCACATCTGCAAATCACGACGTGACTTCGGCGTCTTCACATCACAAATCTCTCCATTCACATAATTTTGTCTCACGCGAATCAAGCGATGGTCAAAATCAATGTGCTCCCAATACAGGCCATGCACTTCACAACTTCGCATACCCGTCCAAAATCGCAGTAAAAAATAATCATGCCATTGCTCATCACAGCATTCTAAGAAAGTACGGACTTCATCCATGGTCAGCGGTTTCGAATCCGCTTTTTCCTCTTTCAGGGATTTGTAGCGTCGAAATGGGTAATCAAAGTGATGCTCTTCGGCGGCGAGGCTCAGAATGGCAATCAGCGGCCATAAAATATTATTGATGCGCTTGTTGGTGAGTTGTCGCTCGCCATTGGCCTTACGAGCTTCTTGC
>NZ_JBFRSD010000192.1:0-276 GCF_041473395.1 Vibrio sp. 10N.222.55.C6 | reverse complement strand
ATCGAATTACGGGAGGTAAGATGCAAGAATCTAAGCAATAAAAAAGCCCACACAAAGGCGGGCTGATTTATCAGTCACATACACGTTTTTAGCAAGAAGATTGCAGTCTTCTGAACTGAGAGTACGATGACGTATTACATTAATAATCATATCAAAGTTCACGCTAAAGACAACATTCGACAATCGCATAACAAAGGCGGTGTTTATGAAGTTGATTGAGTTAACAACTGTTTTACTCAACGTGGCAAGAACAATCTACTATCTTGTGCTTATACC
>NZ_JBFRSD010000191.1:0-222 GCF_041473395.1 Vibrio sp. 10N.222.55.C6 | reverse complement strand
ATATTATTACGCTAGTTCTCTCTTTAGGAAAAAATAAATAAAACCAATAATATAGTGTGAAAATCGTTGCTTTTTCTAGAGCCATTATAGGTTGTGGCCGTATAGTCATTGGTAGATTCAAAACAAGGCAGCTAGTTACGAAAGTTTGTATAAGGCATGTTTTAAGTAGTGCATATTTGGTAGTCAGTAGTTTTTTGAATGTTAACTGTATAAACAACCAGT
>NZ_JBFRSD010000190.1:0-246 GCF_041473395.1 Vibrio sp. 10N.222.55.C6 | reverse complement strand
GTCGCACTGCCACCCAATCCTAAAATAATGCTCTCAGCACCTTGTTCAATGGCTTCTAAGATCAATTGCCCTGTACCAAATGAAGAAGCTATTAACGGGTTACGCTGTTCTGATTTAAGTAAATCCAAACCAGAGGCAGCGGCGATCTCAATTAAAGCCGTTTTCTTAGGATTCTGATCCGACGGTTCTAGCATTGCCCATTCTGCATTGACTGGTTGCCCTAACGGCCCTTCGACTTGGCTATGT
>NZ_JBFRSD010000189.1:0-391 GCF_041473395.1 Vibrio sp. 10N.222.55.C6 | reverse complement strand
TAAGGGTGATGTTGGCTTCTCCGTGTGTTTCTCGTAAGGCTCTCGTTCCCACTGGTAACGCGGGGTGACCTCGTAAAACAGCCATTCCTTCCATACATTTTCTCTATACGTTACCGACACTTGCGAATATTCGTTGTGGTTATACGGTTCGCTGGTCGCGGTTATCGTGGCGCTGTATTACAGAGCTTGGTCTTGAGAAAGGTAATGGTACAAGGTAATGCCCGTACCATACTCCCAGCCTTTGAGGTCATCGTTATAGCCAGCAAAGTTAGACCAACGCGCTAAGAAATCGTCACTCAAAGAGAGGTCAAAATCGATATCAGTGATCTCTCCCGTCTCTTTCTTCTCTTGATACACACGTTGGGTTAGCCGGAATACTGCATCTGTGGTG
>NZ_JBFRSD010000188.1:0-321 GCF_041473395.1 Vibrio sp. 10N.222.55.C6 | reverse complement strand
CAGCAACAACACCGCCAATGGGATCTGGAAGTAGATGTAAATCGCCAGCAAGCCCCATTTACCGTACAGGTCGAAATCACCTAGTAATCCATACTGCTTGAGCAACAAGGTAATCGCACCGTTGGTCCCAAGGATGATGATGAAAGCGAAAGACAACGGAACGCCAGAAAAATTACTGCTCATGTTGGTGAAAGCAATCACCGCATCGCGGATTTTAGAATCAACGCGGCGCAGTGAAGAAACGAGCAGAGTCGCAATCGCTAAGCCAACAATGCTCGACCAAATCGACAACCATAAACTGTTGCCAAAAGCCTGCATCAT
>NZ_JBFRSD010000187.1:0-783 GCF_041473395.1 Vibrio sp. 10N.222.55.C6 | reverse complement strand
ATGCAGTAAACGGCGGCCGTTCAATACGCCTAGATGCCATCGGTTTTATCTGGAAAGTATTAAATACAACGTGTATTCACTTGCCGGAAGCACATCAGATTATCCAGCTATGGCGAATCATCTTTGATGAGACGGTTCCTGGCGCGTTACTAATCACTGAAACAAATGTGCCACACAAGGAAAATATTTCGTATTTCGGACAAGGAAATGAAGCACACATGGTGTATCAGTTCCCGCTTCCGCCTTTGACTCTGCATGCATTCATGAGTCAAAACAGTTCTGTATTGACCGAATGGGCGAAAGGCCTAACCGAAGAAGCAATGGCTTCACTGCAGCAAGGGAATAAGACAACTTACTTTAACTTCCTTGCGAGCCATGATGGTGTCGGTGTTCGTCCAACGGAAGGGATCCTGACCAATGAAGATCGTTTGTTAATGTGTGAACAGGTTGAGCGTAAAGGTGGTCGCGTAAACTATAAAAACAACAGTGATGGGTCTCAGTCTCCTTATGAGTTGAATATCAATTACTTAAGTGCATTAACTGAAGCTTCCGATAGTGATGATGAGAAAGCGAGAAAATTCTTGGCGGCTCAATCTATCTTGCTTTCATTTATTGGTGTGCCTGCGATTTACTATCACAGTTTACTGGGCAGTGAGAATGATATTAACGGGATGGTTGAATCGGGTATTAACCGCAGAATCAATCGTGAGAAGTTCGGTTTAGACGAGTTAGAGGCGGAGCTAGCCGAAGCAGGCTCATTGCGCCAACAAGTTTATAGCCAGA
>NZ_JBFRSD010000186.1:0-343 GCF_041473395.1 Vibrio sp. 10N.222.55.C6 | reverse complement strand
CAGGTATTACCCATGTGTGTTTGCCAAAGTTCACGTGATGTCCAGTTTTCGTAGAAAGTGAAATGTGCTGGGTTTTCATTGTCTTGGTGAAGGTCGTAGTTGATGCAGCCTTCTTCAGCGCGAGTAATATCAATCAGTTTTAGCAGCTCTGCTTTAACCAATTCAATTTTGTCTTCGTTAGCGACGATGTTTGCGACGATAGTTAGTTGAGTCATGTTCGTACCTATATTATTTTTCACCGAAATGGTGATTTGTCTGTGTTTACAGTGCCACTCTTTGTTCATTGAGCTGCAGTCTGTGTCGATGGATAAATAATAGTGGGAATATTTGAAACGATAAACCT
>NZ_JBFRSD010000185.1:0-396 GCF_041473395.1 Vibrio sp. 10N.222.55.C6 | reverse complement strand
TCCAAGGGCTGCCACTTGGTGAACTTATTGAGTGGATTGAAGAAGACGCGAACCGTAAACGCGGTGAGATGGTGTTACTGATTCACGGCCACCGTGAAGAAGCGAGCACAGAACTGCCAGACGAAGCGACTCGCACACTAGGCATTCTAACCAAAGAGCTGCCTCTTAAAAAAGCGGCGGCGATGACGGCAGAAATCTACAATCTGAAAAAGAACGCGTTATACAAATGGGGCCTAGAGCATCTAGACCACTAGAAACCTCTTTATAGAGTAGCTAACCTGTATTGAAAAGCTTGTGAGGAGTGATGGTATTGCCGTTATTCCTCTTTTTTTGTCTGAATTGTGTAAAATTCACGCAGTTGCTTAGAGGTTTGCACCATATTTGTGATCTCGCTAG
>NZ_JBFRSD010000184.1:0-1139 GCF_041473395.1 Vibrio sp. 10N.222.55.C6 | reverse complement strand
TAACTAATCGTAAACCTGCATCACCATGTGACCACGCATGTTCATTATTAAGCTCTAGCCATTTAGGTGCTTTCTTAATATCCGATTTAATACGATCCATTTCAGGGTTTGCATTGCGCCCCTCTAACTCCTGCATATACAACGCAAGAAGGTTATTGGTCACTTCTGTACTACCAGCCGCAAGGAAAGGAGCTGATGCTAAGTTGTGACCAACTTCATGCCACAACAACCAATCGTTCACAGGGTTGGTTGGAATGTATGTCCGATTTGCGTTAAAGCTTGAATTCATCACTGGGTAGCCAGAGTGAGCAGCGCCAATCGAAATCTGCACGTCATTCACAAAACGATGGCGGAACGCATTCAGTTCTGGATAAGTGAACCTACGGTGTAAACCAGTGCTTTGTTTCTCATCACGCCCGTAGAAGTCACTTGCCGCTTCAGCGAATCGATTCATATCTGTTGCGAATTGGTTCAAATCAGCGGATTCTAGATTCCTGATTGGTGTAGTGTAAATAAATGAACCCGTATCGATTTCTGCAATTGGTGCGTCTGCCGATTGAATAGTGTTAATCCACTGTCCCTCTTTCCACCAAGCCGCTTTTAACGCGCCATCAATGCTAAACGAGACTTCACCAAGCTCTTTTACTTTCGGTTGAATGTAAATAAGGCCACCATATGGAACCTTGAAAGTTAAGCTCGAACCATTGTAGTCAAAGCTGGTTTGCATACGTGGAGGGCGTTTCAAACTCGTTTCGTGATTCGGCTTACCTGTAAGATCATCCGCGATCATCACAGTAATCGTAGCTGCCACGCCATCTTGAATAGTTACTTCTTGTAATTGAGGTGCCCACAGACCTGTCGATTGATTGTTTCCTGCCGAATACGTCACCGCTTTACCGTTGGTCTGAACCATTACCGTACTTGACGAAGATGCCCCCGAAGTTCGACCCGGATACATTGTGGTATCAACAACGATTTCATGATCCCAGAATGAGCGCCCCAACATAATACGAGTCAGAGGTTTCTCCATGTAATTTAATGGATAGCTAGGATTCAACTGCCCAGATAACTCACCTTCGCCATGAATCATTCCATTAGCGACTAACGACGCTTTTAAGTCAACAGGACACTGTGCATCC
>NZ_JBFRSD010000183.1:0-371 GCF_041473395.1 Vibrio sp. 10N.222.55.C6 | reverse complement strand
GCAGAAAGGAACTCCCCAACCCATTGACCAAAAGTCGCAGAGTCTTTGCGGATATCAACAGCAACATCAAACACCTCTCCCGAAATAACCCGAACCAATTTACCTTGGGTGTTTTCAGTTTGGTAATGTAAACCGCGTAGAGTACCCTTCTTAGACTTAGAGTGGTTATCTTGTACAAATTGTGTTGGTTTACCTGTAACTAACTCTTCAAATTGTTTTTTGTTCCATGTTTCCATGAAAAAGCCACGCTCGTCGCCAAACACTTTGGGCTCTATAATTTTCACATCAGCTATGCGGGTATCTATTACTTTCATTATTTTATCCTGCGTACGCTCTAATATTGCTTAATGCCGCCTTCCAGTCACTAGGCT
>NZ_JBFRSD010000182.1:0-2645 GCF_041473395.1 Vibrio sp. 10N.222.55.C6 | reverse complement strand
TTGAAGGTGAAGTACGCTTCGAACCAAACCGCAATCTAGACCACACGGTTAGCGAAGACATCGTCAAATCGATTGTCGTGACCTCAAGCGATGGCGATGTGGATGTTGAAACGGCGACGGTTGTTCTGACCATTACCGATGGTGATATTCCAACCATCGAATCCGTACCAAGCGTGACGCTATCAGAAACACAACTTTCTGATGGCTCGACACCAAGCGGCAGTGCGGTGAGCCAAACCGAGACTATCTCGTTTACCAACCAAAGTGATGATGTCGAGAAGTTCCGAATCGAACCAACTGAGTTCAATGTGGGTGGTGCGTTAACGTCGAACAACATTGCGGTTGAGCTTAAAGAAGACCCAGCAGACTCAGGCATCTATGTCGGCTTTATTGATGACGGTGGAACGGACGTTCCTGTCTTCAGCTTAAGCTTCTCAGGTACCACGTTGGGTGAATACACCTTCACGTTGCTTGAGGCGTTAGACCATGCCGATGGCTTAGATAACAACGAACTGACCTTCGATTTGCCAGTTTATGCCGTCGACTCAGATGGTGATGATTCATTAATGACTCCGTTGTCGGTGACCATTGGTGATGACGCCCAAATCATGGCGAACGGTACGCTCGGTATTACCGAGCCGAATTTAGCTGACGGGACGGTGACCACCAATACGATTGATGTAATGACAGCGCAAAGTGCCGATGGCGCAGTGATTACCCAGTTCACCTATGACGGTGGCACGGCTCAAATCTTAGATCCAACAATCACAGGTGAGCAGAAATTTACGTTCACTGAGGGTGATGTGTTCGTCACCATCGAAGGTAACGTGCGCTTTGAGCCGAACCGTGATTTAGACCACGAAGATGGCGATATCGTTAAATCTCTCGTCTTTACGTCAAGCGATGGTGATGTGGATGTTGAAACGGCCACTGTCACACTGACGATTATTGATGGTGATATCCCAACCATTGAATCGGTACCAAGCATCGCGCTTGCTGAAGCAGATTTAGCGGATGGCTCGTCACCAATCATGGGGGCAGTGAGTCAAACAGAAACCATCTCGTTCACTAATCAAAGCGACGATGTTGAGAAATTCCGTTTAGAACCAAGTGAGTTTAATACTAACAACGCGCTCAAGTCAGACGGCTTGATCATTGAGATTCGAGAAGAACCAACAGGCTCTGGCAATTATATTGGCTTCACGACCGATATTTCGAATGTCGAAACCACGGTGTTTACTCTCGATTTCAGCAGTTCCACTTTGGGTGAATACACCTTCACTCTTCTGGAAGCGATTGACCACACACCAATTCAAGGCAATAACGACCTAACATTTAACTTGCCAGTTTACGCGGTTGATACCGATGGTGATGACTCGTTAATGTCACCGCTATCGGTGACGATTACTGATGATGTTCAAGTGATGGCAAGTGGTGATCTGACGATTGAAGAGCCTACTGTCGCCGACTTAGCTGCAGGTACGCCAACGACATCCGTTTTCGATGTATTAACATTCGCGAGTGCCGATGGCGCGAGCGTGACTCAATTTACCTATGACGGCACCGCTTACTCTCTAGACCCGAATGATGCGACCGAGCAAGAGTTTACCTTCACCGAAGGCTCACTGTTTATTACGACTCAAGGGGAAGTGCGCTTTGAGCCGAACCGAGATTTAGACCACTCGGCTGGCGATATCGTTAGAAATATCGTTGTGACGTCAAGCGATGGTGATGATGACGTTCTTACCTCGACAGTGACGCTTACGATTACGGACGGTGATGTTCCAACCATTGATGTCATTCCACCAATTTCACTATCTGAAACGAATCTAGCCGATGGCTCTGATCCGTCGAATTCTGCGGTCAGTGACACCAAAGTCATTCAGTTTACTCATGAGAGTGACGATGTTGAGTCGTTCCGTATCGAGCCAACAGAGTTCAATACTCTAGGTACGTTAACGTCAAACAACTTGGCGGTTCAGCTAAAAGAAGATCCTAACAGTGCTGGCGATTACATCGGTTTTGTTAAAGACGCGTCGGATGTTGAAACCAACGTCTTTACCGTTACCTTCTCTGGTACAAATCTAGGTCAATACACATTTACGTTACTTGAAGCGCTTGACCACGAAGATGGTCTGGTGAATAACAGTTTGAGCTTTGACCTGCCTGTTTATGCAGTAGACAGCGATGGCGATGATTCTTTGGTTTCTCAACTGAATGTGACCATCGGTGATGATGTTCAAATCATGCAAGATGGTACGTTAGATATCACTGAGCCAAATCTTGCAGACGGCACAGTGACAACCAGTACCATTGATGTGATGCCAGAGCAGAGTGCCGATGGTGCGACGATCACTCAGTTTACGTATGACGGTCAAGTTCGAACACTGGATCAAAGCATTTCAGGTGAGCAGCAATTTAGCTTCACAGAGGGTGAGTTGTTCATCACTATTGAAGGTGAAGTACGCTTTGAGCCAAATCGTAATCTAGACCACACGGTTAGCGAAGATATCGTCAAGTCGATAGTGGTGACCTCAAGCGATTTAGATAACGATGTGGTGACGTCAACGGTCACTCTGACCATTACTGATGGTGATATTCCAACCATCGAATCCGTACCAAGCGTGACGCTATCAGAAACACAA
>NZ_JBFRSD010000181.1:0-295 GCF_041473395.1 Vibrio sp. 10N.222.55.C6 | reverse complement strand
ACCTTGCGGGCGAAGACTTAACAAAGTCATGCCAGCGCGGCAATACCATGGCAGGCGTCGTTATCCAACATCGTGGTGCCATTATTGCAAAAGAACTCACTCAAGCGGCCATCACAGCCATTTAAGGAATACCAATGTCTAACATCAAACAACAACTGAAAACACTGAAAGTTATCCCTGTGATCGCTATCGACAACGCTGAAGACGTCATCCCTCTGGGTAAAGTGTTAGCTGAAAATGGTTTACCTGCAGCAGAAATTACATTCCGTTCGGAAGCTGCAGTAGAAGCTATTCG
>NZ_JBFRSD010000180.1:0-318 GCF_041473395.1 Vibrio sp. 10N.222.55.C6 | reverse complement strand
GCCGTAGGGTTCAACATGAAGATCATTAAATGGGTAATCTCGGCATCAACTTCGCTAACATTCTGGATTTTCATACTATGTTACTACTTCTCTAACTCAATCAACGCCAACACTGGAGCAAGTATGGCGCCTACTTTTGAAGGTAAGTACTGGACTATGGTCAATGGTGTTCGTTTGGGTAGATACAATCCTGAACACGGTGATGTCATTCGGTTCCTGCACCCTCCAAAACACCGTTCTGAAAACATCTCATTCAGAAAAAGAGTGATTGGTATACCAGGTGATACTGTTATGTTAGATATGGGAAAACTTTATATC
>NZ_JBFRSD010000179.1:0-435 GCF_041473395.1 Vibrio sp. 10N.222.55.C6 | reverse complement strand
TCTTCATGTTGAACCCTACGGCTGCAATACTTCTCGGCCAATAATGTTACGCTATAGTTTGCAAAAACAAATGAGCCATAAGTCAGCACCAATACAGCAATTATTTCAAGAACATCGTTGAATCCACCATTAAACAAGTTCTTACATAAGAAGTAGTAAAGGAAGACACTAAGACTAATGAAAGTAATTGTTGTCACCAATAGTGACCATTCTAATTTTGATAAGTTTTTGTTCATTACAATTAAACCATAAATAGAAATATGATGGGTAAAACAAGTAATCGGCTTATTAATTTAAATGGTCGATACCAATAAAATGGAAGACGATGTGTAATGCTAGTCGATTTATAGTTGAGACGATAAAGTTCATCAACAAAAATCTGTAATAATTTTTTAACCACGGATAAGCCTAATTTATTATTTTAGTGTGTAGATT
>NZ_JBFRSD010000178.1:0-339 GCF_041473395.1 Vibrio sp. 10N.222.55.C6 | reverse complement strand
ACCAAATACAAAGCGTGATATTGACACTAGGTTTCCTATATTTACGAATTTAAAATAACTTTATACATTGCCATCACAAATAGTTGACCTTGGTTAAAGCTAGGATATTCATCTTCATAAAAAGTGAAATATGGATATCAAAACGTGAACAACATAAATATTAATAAAATTATCTCTCTACGAAATACCTTCAACAATACCAAAAAGAAGAGCTTCAAACGCTCTACATTGGCCAAAGCAATGTTACCGCTCTTCACCGCTACTTTGATCGCGGGTTGTGGTAGTGATAATGATAGCGACAACGGTACAGCCCCTGGCAACAGTGGTTTATACCCTGCA
>NZ_JBFRSD010000177.1:0-272 GCF_041473395.1 Vibrio sp. 10N.222.55.C6 | reverse complement strand
ATTTATATTGATAGGTATATCATCCATTTAAGGATAACACCCAAGCCAAAGACGCCAGCGGTTTCAATTCAATATTAAAACTGCCAACACTGTTCTCAATGTCGAGCACTTGTTGCGCTATGCCTTCAATATATTCATTGAGTATGTAACGACCATCAACTAATTTGAGTTTTTGGATTACATCACTTGGAATCTTTAAGTGAATATTTTCAGTGGTATGTTGGCTGAAATTAGCTGCAACAATGGTTAGCTCTTGGTGGTCAGAGCGCAGA
>NZ_JBFRSD010000176.1:0-372 GCF_041473395.1 Vibrio sp. 10N.222.55.C6 | reverse complement strand
GATTAGGTAAGCGGCATCTTTACCTAGACCGTTCAAGATAACTTTCAATGGTGTTTTGCGTGATTTGTTCACGTTCAGTGCAATCTTGATCGCACCTTCTGCAGCAGCAAAAGACTCATGGCCTGCAAGGAAAGCAAAGCAGTGGCTCTCTTCATTGAGAAGGCGAGCAGCCAGTGCGCCATGGCCGATACCGACTTGGCGTTGCTCCGCAACACTGCCGGGTTTTGTGAATGCTTGAAGGCCTTCACCAATGATATTCGCTGCTTGTTCTGCGTTGTTCGCTTTACGGAACAGAGCCAATGCTGCACCAAGAGTGTAAGCGTCAGCTGCGCTTTCAAATGCGATAGGTTGAGTGTCCATCACTAATGCTTT
>NZ_JBFRSD010000175.1:0-551 GCF_041473395.1 Vibrio sp. 10N.222.55.C6 | reverse complement strand
GCAAACGAATTAAAGCAGTTGTCCCTATGCATACGTTTGGTCACCCTGTGGAGCTCGATGAGTTGGTTGCAGTTTGCCTCAAATGGAACCTTGTTTTAGTCGAAGATGCTGCAGAAAGCCTAGGTTCTTTTTATAAGGGTAAGCACACAGGGACAATGGGTGACGTGAGTGCGGTCAGCTTCAACGGCAATAAAATCATCACGACTGGTGGTGGCGGTATGGTTCTATGTAAAACCGAGGAACTAGGAGCACGAACCAAGCATGTCACGACGACAGCGAAAGTGCCTCACCCCTACGAGTTTTTCCATGATGAACCGGGCTTTAACTACCGCATGCCTAATCTAAACGCAGCATTGGGTTGTGCACAGATGGAAGTTATTGAGCAGTACTTAAAGCAAAAAAGACAACTGGCAAAATGCTACGAAAATCTTTTCAGTGGGACTGATTTTCAGTTTGTTACTGAGCCAGATTATGCTGAGTCGAATTACTGGTTAAATGCCATTATTTGCCCAGATAAAAAAAGTAGAGAAGAGATCCTTGCGGGCACAAAC
>NZ_JBFRSD010000174.1:0-452 GCF_041473395.1 Vibrio sp. 10N.222.55.C6 | reverse complement strand
ATGCAACCCGCTTCGGTTATTTCGGCATTCTCACTTAAGAATGCATCCACCGCTTTAGGGCAAAGGCCCAAACTTACTGGAGAAACATCCACAAAAATCGGCTCGGCGCCCATGTGATACAGTGCATTACAAGTCGCAACGAATGTCAGAGCTTGTGTTATAACGAGGTCGCCTCGTTGAACATCAGCCATGTATAAAGCCGCATGCAATGCCGCTGTACCATTGACGGTTGCTACTGCTTTAGCTGTACCAGTATACGCTTCAATCTTTCGCTCAAAATCATCAACAAACTTGCCAACGCTAGAAACAAAGGTACTGTCAATCGTTTCCATTACGTAGGCTTTTTCGTTGCCATTAAACGTTGGTGCGTGCAGCGGAATGAATTCGTCCGTTTTGTAGGTATCTCTAACAAATTCAACAATAGATGTCGCTTTCATTGAATGCTCCACTTA
>NZ_JBFRSD010000173.1:0-222 GCF_041473395.1 Vibrio sp. 10N.222.55.C6 | reverse complement strand
TTTAAGCTCTGGAAACAGCGTGAGATTACGCACAGTCAAAACGAAACAAACAAATAACGTATTGATTATTAGCCCTTACTGACCAAAACAGAGTGGGTAAGGGCGTACCACACAAACATGTGAAACTAACAAATAAATAACTGAATTTATCTAAGGAACGATCATGAAAAAGACACTTATTGCGATTGCACTGACGTTAACTACTGCAACGGCTTTTGCTGA
>NZ_JBFRSD010000172.1:0-333 GCF_041473395.1 Vibrio sp. 10N.222.55.C6 | reverse complement strand
GTTGTATCATCGTCATCACATCCTGAAAGCCCGACGATACTAACCAAACCGAGAGCCAACGTAATTGCATTAAGTCTCATATTAATATCCACATAGTTGCTTAATAACATCGCGTATAAAGCTAGTAGACTCTACTCATTCTAACAATATTGTAATCAGCTTCCCTTCCCACCACACACATTCACAAAATCAATACTAAACAGCCACATATTGCATTTAGATATTTTTGTTGCGATATATAAACGCCAAAAACACCTTGTAAATCTATAAGTTAGATAAAATTTTTGATTTTCATCCAGAATACAACCAAAATATGATGCTGGTCACACAATG
>NZ_JBFRSD010000171.1:0-375 GCF_041473395.1 Vibrio sp. 10N.222.55.C6 | reverse complement strand
ATATGCATACCGTATTTAAGATTACGAATGATCGACTCACCCGCCACATTATAGGTATCGGTCTGTGTATACCAAGGTCCTATAAATAGCTTCTTATCAGAAACGAGTTGTGCCAAGCGATCACGCATGTGCGGCAGGACTTTAAGATAATCCTCAACGATAGATGATTGACCATCTAAGTGATAACAACTGTACTCAGGCTGAGTTTCCAACGTTTCGATAACTTTAGTGAAGTTATACGTAGCCAAAACGTCACTGTCTTGCTGAGTAAAATACCACTCACGATCCCAGTGCGTATGTGGAATTACATGAATTTTAGCCATTGATTTATCTCGACTTATCTAAATTTTCAATTGAGGGGAAGCGGTCACTTCC
>NZ_JBFRSD010000170.1:0-549 GCF_041473395.1 Vibrio sp. 10N.222.55.C6 | reverse complement strand
GTCTACATCTGTAATCACAATCTGACCGGATGTCACTAATTGATTGGTGATTTCATCTACATCAATGTCCTCAGTCACACTGCCCGAGTCATCAGTAGCCACAGCTACATCATCAGTACCAATTATCGTTACTGTAATGACTTGTTCGCCTCCATCGGAGGTTTGTACTGTCGTCGAGTCTTGAATTTGCTCACCATCCGCAAGCTCATCATAAGGACTGTTGGCCACGAAGGTCCAAGTACCATCTTCGTTTACAACAAAAGTACCGAGATCATTATCCCCAGCGACCTCTTTAACAATAAAGGTAACGTCTGGGTCTTCACTCGTTAAAGCGCCCCCAGTTTCAATAGGTTCATCCTGCTCAAACTCAATAACATTAGTTTCACCTGAAATAAGCGCAAAGGCGATAATATCAAAAAGAGCAAGACTTTGAGTTTCCGACAGACCTTGAGACTCAAACCCGTCAGTTTCAAAATTTGTGGCAGCTTGAGTTTCAGCCCCAGTACGTTCAATCCTACCGCTGTTGGTCAAACTAGAACCTTCCTCACC
>NZ_JBFRSD010000169.1:0-275 GCF_041473395.1 Vibrio sp. 10N.222.55.C6 | reverse complement strand
ATTCGAAAGATTTAAGTTACACGCGGCCACAGAGCCTAAACAATCACTATTAATAGCAAGGCGAAAACTGTCATTAGCCGCTGAAACGTTCGATTGCATTCGATTGACTTGGATTTGGCGAATTACGGAAATGGTTTGCTCTTGCGCAGTAAAAGTAGAAAAGCTAGATGTACCGACGAAGCGACTTGCGGCAAAGGTGGAAACAATACCGAGGATAATGATAACGATGATCAGCTCTACCAGAGTAAAGCCTTTGGATGTGGGGCTGTTATCCA
>NZ_JBFRSD010000168.1:0-223 GCF_041473395.1 Vibrio sp. 10N.222.55.C6 | reverse complement strand
TGGCAACTGGTTTTCTTGAGTGGGATCTGTCAAATCATCTATTTGATTGGGTTAGGCGCGGCCTATAAACAAGCTGATATCGGTGTGATTTACCCAATGGCACGGGCACTGCCCGTGTTGATGGTGGGTTTAGGCACGGTGTTGATAGGCTATGAGCTGTCACCTAATCAATGGTTTGGCTTCACCTTGATTACCTTGGGTTGTTTGTTTGTACCACTTAAGA
>NZ_JBFRSD010000167.1:0-318 GCF_041473395.1 Vibrio sp. 10N.222.55.C6 | reverse complement strand
GCGATTGGTCACATCATGTCAGCTGTGGCGTGTTTCATTACCATCATCGGTATTCCGTTCGCGATTCAGCACCTTAAATTAGCGGTTATCTCGCTGGCGCCAATCGGTAAGACGGTTGTCGATAAACGTGAAGCAGAAGCGGCGCGAGTAAGAAATTACAAAGGTTAAGACTACAGTTTAAGCCTTATATAGAACTGAAAAAGCACATCACATGATGTGCTTTTTTGTGCCTCGTTTTCTATCTAACGATGCCCCAATCTCACAAACACTCACTAGACATTGTTGAACAAGACTTCAAGCCTAAGGGTGATGTTGGCT
>NZ_JBFRSD010000166.1:0-200 GCF_041473395.1 Vibrio sp. 10N.222.55.C6 | reverse complement strand
GAACTTGGCTACGCGACTTGTGAAGCTTGGAGTTCTTTGTTGTGGTATGGCGATGAGGATGCAGGCATTGGAGGCTTGAGAAATGAGCGTGATGCATATTACGAGCTGAGCTATCAGACGAATTCCACGGCTTTCTATGACTCTTATTCGTTAAGTGATATCCCTGATGTTGGCAGTAATCCACCTGATGTGAGCAGTTA
>NZ_JBFRSD010000165.1:0-231 GCF_041473395.1 Vibrio sp. 10N.222.55.C6 | reverse complement strand
AATGATCTTTCGTGAGGTTATTTGATATCGGTTTAGGAATATTTGGAGTGGTTGAAAGCAGTGTGATGAGTAGGGAATGCGCAACAATACAGAGAACTGGCGTCCTCTGTGTTGGCTATATGCGGTGCTAGATTCAGCCTGATCTTTGGCGTCTGGCGACCAAAGTGAATCGGTAATCGTTAGATGTGAAGTAGTTGCGGCTGTATTCAAATACTGTGTTGTTAGCTAGGT
>NZ_JBFRSD010000164.1:0-464 GCF_041473395.1 Vibrio sp. 10N.222.55.C6 | reverse complement strand
CCAATCCGTGCATACCATTCCAACACCAAAAGTGAATTGGGAGTCGATTGCCATGGAACCTGCGCCTGCAATGCCAACAGTTCGCTTCGACCATAAAGTCAAAGCCATGGAAGCGCTTAATGAATACAAACCATACTGGCTAGATATACTGTTGGGTAACAAATCTAAGTTTCACACCCTCACAAACAATGTCGAGCTAGCAGCAGAGAAAGACATCGAACACTACAAAGCGGAATTTGTAGATTGGGTACAGAACTACAGTTACTGGGCAAAAGGCAATCAATTGTCGCAAGGCGTTTTGAATAACGATAGCCAAGCAAAGCTATCTGCCCTTTCTGAAGCTCAGCAGAACCCGATGAACGCGACAGTGGTCGACACTAAGCTGATAAACCACAACTTCAATACCTATAAAAATGGTCACCTGTTAGAAATCAACATTCAGGTTAATAAGCACAACGTGATCC
>NZ_JBFRSD010000163.1:0-380 GCF_041473395.1 Vibrio sp. 10N.222.55.C6 | reverse complement strand
TTATTGAATTAGAACATCCCCAGCCAGAAGCCGAAGAACTTTAGCTGTAACTTCTTTAGAATTAACTTGGAAATGCCCAGTCATTTAGAGTGGGTATTTTACACGTTATTTACAACATGTATGGACTAGATTATTTTGTCATCAGTTTGTATGTGATTTGCGTTAATAGGGATTGTCTGAAAAATCAGACTACCCCAAACATCGTAACTCATCTTTCTCCAAAAGCGACTTTGATGTTACTGAGTGTTGATTGCACGTTTAAGTAACAGTTGTCAGATAGTGTATGAGTAGTAGACCTAAAAAAGCGAGCTAATAGCTCGCTTATGTCGATGAAATCGCCATTTCAATGGCGTGAACTTCTTTCGTGAGTTCTTTTATTT
>NZ_JBFRSD010000162.1:0-390 GCF_041473395.1 Vibrio sp. 10N.222.55.C6 | reverse complement strand
GTCTGCGGCTTCTTGATAGGAGAGGTTGTTTCTTTTGAGTTCGAAGACTCGAAAAATAAACATGGTGAATGAGAACGCTAAAGTCAGCAACGCCAAAACGATAATAAGCTTAACGATGATACTTTTAAGTTGGTCTTGCAGATCGGTAAACTCATGCTCAATATGTTCAATATACTCCATGCTGTGTGCTGAAAGTACTTGAGATAACAGCTGACTTTGTTGTTGGTTGAGTTCGGTAAACGTTTTATAAAGGTTCGCCAGCTCGGAGTTAACACCTGAATGGTTAATTTCGATTCCCCCAACCAACACACTCGCAAGAAGCGCGCTTTGAATGTCGATATTTGCGTTGTTTATCTCAGCATCAGTTGAGTTGCTCTCTGTGAGTTGTAG
>NZ_JBFRSD010000161.1:0-567 GCF_041473395.1 Vibrio sp. 10N.222.55.C6 | reverse complement strand
CGGTACGGGTATTCCAGGTAAAACTGGCATGTACCAAGCGGGCTTCTTCCCTATCATGATGTTTGGCCTACCAGCAGCAGCATTGGCGATGTATCACTGTTCTGATGCGAAAAACAAAAACCAAGTATTCGCAATCATGCTTGCGGCAGCTATGGCTTCATTCTTCACGGGTATCACAGAGCCACTAGAATTCAGCTTCATGTTCCTAGCACCCGTGTTGTTCCTACTGCACGCAGTATTAACAGGCCTATCGCTTTACATTGCAGCAAGCATGGAATGGATGGCAGGCTTCGGCTTCTCTGCTGGTTTCGTTGACCTAGTACTATCAAGCCAAAACCCACTCGCGGTTAACTGGTACATGCTACTGGTTCAAGGTGTGGTGTTCTTCGCGCTTTACTACGGTATTTTCCGCTTCGCTATCATCAAGTTCAACCTACGTACTCCAGGTCGTGGTGAAGAGATGGAAGCAGAAAAAGAAACTGAAACGCCAGAAGCATTGGCTAACCTAACCAACAGCTACATTGAAGCGGTTGGCGGTGCAGACAACATTCTAGAAGTCGATAACTG
>NZ_JBFRSD010000160.1:0-474 GCF_041473395.1 Vibrio sp. 10N.222.55.C6 | reverse complement strand
GTTTTACCTGGAATACCCGTACCGTTAGCGATAGATTGCGCGCCGCCTAAGAAGTTTGGAATGTCGTTAATACCAACAACGTCGAACCAGAACACAGGGTAAAGAGCGTGGTGCATACCTACTGATAGGAACAAACGGTTGAAGAAACCAAACAGACCAGCACCCACCGCACCCATGCTTTCTAGTTTAATACCCAGAACGATCAGAGCGTTGTAAACAGCTGGCCAGATGTAAAGTAGAGCAAAAGAGAGAGCCATACCTGCGATTGAGGTCAGGATAGGAACCAAACGCTTACCGCTGAAGAACGCTAGAGCTTGAGGAAGTTCAACCGTTGAGTAGCGGTTGTAGATCTCAGCAGAGATGATACCCACAATGATACCTACGAATTGGTTGCTGATTTTGCCAAATGCCGCAGGCACTTCACTGAGTTCAACATCCATTAACTGAGCAACAGAGCCCGGAGCAAGTAGCGTG
>NZ_JBFRSD010000159.1:0-337 GCF_041473395.1 Vibrio sp. 10N.222.55.C6 | reverse complement strand
TTGTCATGTCGAGCTTGGTGCTCGATAAAATTGAAGCTGAGAAAGCGGAGTACAACGATCGCAAATACGGCAATGTGTACTCAATACAGCTTGCTTGGAATACGATTGAAACCCTAGAGCGCAAGCGTGAAGCGATTTTGATTCACCTTGATAAACTAGAAACGGTGCAGCCGACCACGGTTCTCGACGAAGCACTGCGTGGGCAACTTAGGCGTTGGGTGAGTAGCGAAGTGCCAAGTATCTCTTTGGCTCACTTACCGAAACTGATGATGCTGATAAACAGTGCACAAGAAGCGCAACGAACTCGAATCGATGATTACTATTTGGATAACCTGAC
>NZ_JBFRSD010000158.1:0-747 GCF_041473395.1 Vibrio sp. 10N.222.55.C6 | reverse complement strand
CGACTTTTTTCATCACTAAGTAGTGCTTATAAAAGCAAGACTTCTCAGGGAGCCTCAGTGAATCGTCAAAAAAACCATTTCTAACGTCATCAGATAGATCATCGATATCACCAGCTAACATATATTCGTAATCAGTGATGCCCACTTCTGGCAGGTGCTTATCTATATGTTTTCTACGTTCTTCGTAGCCTTTGCTTACATGAATAACAAAAGTTTTGATCATGGTGATGTCTCAATATTGGTTGACTGATTATTGGTGGCTGAATGATGTATCAATTGGAGTGTTTGTTGTAACGCACCTTGATTCTGTTGAACTATACCATAGCCTATTCGCCCTTTTTCAATTAACTCTTTAGGCTTGGATAATGCACTGATCATTTGTAAAGCAAGCTCATTCTCATCGGCTACAACAGACAGTGCGCTCGAGTCGATCAATTGATTCGCCAGGTCTGCAAAATTGAAATAGCTCGGCCCTGTTAAGCAGTATTTTTGAAGCAGCGCAGGTTCGATGAAGTTATGCCCTCCTACTTTCTTTCCAAGTAGGCTTCCTCCCATAAAAACAAGATCGCTCGCAGAAAGCATAACCATAAGCTCTCCCATCGTATCCCCCAAGTAGACGTCGACATCGAGCGGTAACTCGTCAACAACTTCGGTTCGACGAACCAAAACTAAGCCTTGGCTTTTGGCCAATTCAGCAACTGAATCAAACCGTTCAGGGTGACGAGGTACTATCACTAAGAGTAATTT
>NZ_JBFRSD010000157.1:0-2409 GCF_041473395.1 Vibrio sp. 10N.222.55.C6 | reverse complement strand
CTTAGTCAACAAGGTGTGAGTGTAGCAGGTATAAACTTTGACCAAGATAGCGATCAGTACACGCAAAAAGTCATCAAAAATCTGGGCATTGAGTACCCAGTGTACAAACAAGGTAAGCACGATACACGACTACCTCCTGTATTGCCAACCACATACATAATGTCTCAGGGACAAGTCGTTCAGGCCCTTTACGGTGCACAGAGTTATACCGATATTATGCACGCGCTAAAATTTCGCGATAAGAGGCTCTAGACTATGAAGAAATTTCTACTTAGCCTTGCCTGTATATTACCTAATACCAGCTTTGCCACAGAGGTTAGTCTAGTTGCTACGCCAGCTGAAGAGGGAGCGGCTATGTCTCGTCTATACTCGAACGGCCAACAAACTGTGTTGTCTTGGGTCGAGGTTGAAGGTTCTGTCGCGACTTTAAAATACTCTCTACTTGAAGGAAATGAATGGAATGTGCCGACAACGGTTTTGAGTGGCAGTAACTGGTTCAATAATTGGGCGGATTACCCAAGTGTACTTGTTGATGGGGATAAAGTTCGCGCTCACTGGTTGGAGAAAACCAACTCAGGTAAATACGATTATCGAGTTCGTGTCACTTATTCAGAAGATAGTGGGGAAAGCTGGGCCCAGCCTTTTACCCCGCACCGTGACGGTGTAGATGCCGAACATGGCTTCGTTTCTATGCAGCAAAGCGGCTTAGAGACGTTCATTACGTGGTTAGACGGTCGTAACACCAAATCACCAACTGAACATGGCGATGATCAGCGTAACCATCATGGACATAGCGGAGCAATGACACTGAGAGCTGCTATGTTCAAAGGTGGAAAAATAAACCAAGAATGGTTGGTGGATGAACGCGTTTGCGATTGTTGTACTACAGCTGCGGCGACAACGGAAGAAGGGATCATTGTCGCTTATCGAGATCGCAGTGATGACGAAATCCGAGATATCCGTGTTCAACGCCTAGTCGGCGGGAAGTGGTTGCACTCAGAAAGTGTCCCTAAAGATAGTTGGAGCATAGCCGGGTGTCCTGTCAATGGACCCTCGCTCGCAGCATCGGGCAAGAATGTAGCATTGGTGTGGTTTACTGCGCCTAATGAACAGCCGCAAGTTAAGCTCGCGGTGTCTCTGGACAATGGCAAAACGTTTGGAAAAAGTATCACAGTATCTGAACAAACGATTGGCCGTGTCGATACCGTACTACATGATGGTCATGTGATTGTTAGTTACTTAGCGGTAAACGGTGGTAAAGCTGAACTTAAAGTAGACCGATACCATTTGGATGGCAATCGCATAGATTCCGACACCCTTGATATACTCAGTCTAGATCGGAAAACAGGTTTTCCTAGCCTTGGTATTCACGATGGCCAAGTCATAGTGTCGTGGAACAAAGATACTGTCTATACCGCGCAATTGGATTACTCTCGCGGAGCTCAAAATAGGGTGAGACTGAAACCATGAATATGCTTGTTATCGTGCTGTCTATAGGGGCTATGTGCTTGTTTTACTCTTTTGACGTGTTTGCTAAAAACGAAGCACAAAGTATGGCTACCAATACTATATACGCCTTTAAATTTGAAAAGCCCGATACCGACTGTGAGAACCTAAAAGTTTCTGGTTATATGTTGGGTCACAATCACGGTCTACCCACTAACCCAGTGGTTAGTGGCACGGGCGAACAGCAATGTGTAGTGAAGGGTTTAATGTTTAATATGCCAGGGAAATGGAAAATACAGATTAGTCGAGACAATGAAACGGTTCGTATTCTGTCTTTTGATGTTCGTTAGTTCCGCACTTGTTATTGGTACATGGTTGAGCTCCTCTCCTGAAGTCATTTCAGAGCCTATTACACCCTACGAGGAAACGTTGCTAAAGCGAACGATGCTAGATGTTCATTATCGTGCCGAGAGGAAAGAGGGGCTTTCATTGCAAGCCAAACTTGGTGAACGGTTGTTTCATGACCTAGGTCTGAGCAGGGGTAAAGATATAAGTTGTGCATCTTGTCATGTGCCTGAACACAATTTTCAGGATGTGGATAACCTATCAGAACAAGTTAACGGGTCGCCAATCCGTGCATTGAGCCTTCGCGGAGTTGCTGAGCAAGACTGGTATTTTTGGGATGGAAGAGCTGATTCGTTATGGGCTCAGGCTTTAGAAGCAATAACAAAAGACCATGATTTATCCACTCTAGAGGCGGTTAAATATGTTTGTGATACATACGGGCAACAATACGCCTCAGTGCTAACTCAATGTGGGCAAAGTGAATACTCAGAGCAACAAGCAGTTGAAGTGGGGAAAGTAATTGAATCCTATGTCTCTACAATAAATCACTATTGGACTCGTTTTGATGAGTATGTTTATAGACATTTGATTAAGGTGGAACAAAATAGTGATGTGCTT
>NZ_JBFRSD010000156.1:0-207 GCF_041473395.1 Vibrio sp. 10N.222.55.C6 | reverse complement strand
TGGTTTCACGGCGGATACGAGATTCAGCAAACGCGACATCTTCTGCAATTGATGGTGAAAGGTGATGACACACCATCAACATGTCTAAATGCTCATCGACCGTATTGACCGTGTAAGGTCGTGTTGGGTTAGTCGAAGAAGGCAGAACGTTGGGTTCACCTGCCGCACGGATAATGTCGGGAGCATGGCCGCCACCCGCACCTTCGG
>NZ_JBFRSD010000155.1:0-1097 GCF_041473395.1 Vibrio sp. 10N.222.55.C6 | reverse complement strand
ATTTATAGAGTCATCTAAGCGGAGAAGAGCCCTCAAACTAATCTATTTCTCGTCTATTTAATTAAACCGCTAACAAAATTTTGTCCACCCAAGTGCCAATATAGCAGTCGTAAATACGGTCAAAGGCTTCGGCAATATCGCATAACTTAAAATAGGGACCGTCGCGGTAACTACTAGAATAATGCTCCTATGAAAAAGTATTTATAAGTCTAAAAACCGAATGGGTATCAGTAACAGGTTACCGGCCCCAAACTCAGGCTAAGAGATATCAGCTATTATTTGGTGGACTACTACAATAGGTAAGGCCCCGCTAAGCAAATGATGGTCAGTTCCAGTTAAGGCCGAAAACGGACGTAAATTAGTGCTCGGAATTTTTGACCACCTTTCGTGGAGGGCATTATGTCTAGACGAGTTGGGCCTACTGTTAATATGGGTAGGTCTTTCATTTAATTGAAGCGGTATTTAACACCTAAGCTAACGCTATCTTCTTCTAAATTTACTTGACTAGATTTCATAGCAAATAAATGGTTGTAGTTGCTTTGGACTTGAAGCTTTTCATTTATGATGTAGCCAATCGACATCCCCACTTCAGGGCCAAAATCAGATTTACTATATGAGTTATAAGTGTAATCAGCGTACGTAATCCCGGCTTCCGGCGAGATATAGAAGTTAGATGTTTTGATTGGTATTGGTTTCTCTACAGCTAGGGTGTAATAGCTATAATCTACGGAATTATCTGAAAGCGTCGCAGCTACGCCTTTAATATTTCCCCAAGGCAGCTCAGCGGAAGCTTGAAACCTCGGCCCATTAACATGAGTGTTAGTGTTTCCAACCTTGATGGTGCTGAACTCATAACTGATGCCAGCGGTACTTGATATCGGTTGAGCATACGATAAAGCTGGCAGTAAACAGATTATAGCAAGTGACCATAGAGTGATTTTTTTCATATTTTGACTCCTTTACAATGAATCCACACTATAAAAAAACACTGTTCATATGAAGTTTTATTTTTTCAATTTAAGTTATCAAAATTGTTTCCGTTGGTACAAAATACACCGAATAAAGCATTTAAAGCTTCAAGATACTTTTTCTAATCG
>NZ_JBFRSD010000154.1:0-407 GCF_041473395.1 Vibrio sp. 10N.222.55.C6 | reverse complement strand
ATTCTACCCTGTTTGAAGATAGGAGGTAAGCTAGCTGCATCACACGCAGCAAGAGATCCGCAGCAATATCATGGTCAAACAATCAATATAGTGGTAACCAATCAAGATAGTGCTAAGCAACCCCAAAAAGACAGGTTAACCCAACCATAAATTTATAGAACTAGCTAATTGAAGAAGGATGTACCATTGAACGATTTCGACCGTCAGATTTAGCTTGGTAGAGTGCACTGTCAGCCATCGCAACTGCGGACTCCATTTCGTCATCAGGTGATGGAATATAAGAAATAATGCCAATACTCACCGTGATAAATTCAGAGACCGCTGATTTTTCGTGTATCAGACCTAACTTAAGTACTTCATCATGAATACGACTTGCAACAAGAAGCGCACCATCCGTAGTCGTATTT
>NZ_JBFRSD010000153.1:0-235 GCF_041473395.1 Vibrio sp. 10N.222.55.C6 | reverse complement strand
AGTTACTGTTCACGCTGATGCAAATCATCCACACCCGCTTAACCAGTGTCCCAGTTTCGGAACTAATTGCCGAAACCATTGAATCGACACGTGCGGGCATCGTGTCTATTTTCGGAAGCAGCCTAAAGCGCTTAAAGGAACATCGAGCCGACCAGCTACAGTTTGCTCACTGCGCCAATGAACTGGCCTCTTTAGCGCAAGAACTCATCAACCAAGAACAAGAGAGTAACAACTC
>NZ_JBFRSD010000152.1:0-451 GCF_041473395.1 Vibrio sp. 10N.222.55.C6 | reverse complement strand
CTAAAAGTTGTTTAATCATTTGTAACTCCTGTTTTGCATGTATTTATGCAAACAGGCCGTTAGGCAGTGCGTGTGTAGCAGTATTTTGATGTGTTGGTGTGGGGTTTGTGATTAGACCGCTTAGAATGCGTTTGGCTGGTGGCTAGATACAAAAAAACCGCTAGTAAATAGCGGTTTTCATTAGCCTTTTAGCTTTTCAATTTCAGCTTTTAATGCTTCGATTTCTGATTCAAATGCATTCACAGTGTTTTTTAGGTCTTTAATTGTCGCGCATTCTTTTTCGTCGCGTATTCTTAATTTTTCTTGTAAGTTTTTAATAGTCATTTTTAATTTACCATTTTCAATTTCAGTTTCTAGATGCTTGACTCTTTCAGGCATTAGTTTCTCGTTCATAATATTTTTGGTTTTATTTTCGGTTGCCTCAATGATTCTATCGTCACGGGTCTTCTTG
>NZ_JBFRSD010000151.1:0-536 GCF_041473395.1 Vibrio sp. 10N.222.55.C6 | reverse complement strand
ATCCATATTAATTGACGTTGAAAAATAGAAGTAAAAGCAGACTCTTTGACACACTCATTACTATTGTAAGCAAGTACTTTGCAACTTGAAGGCTACACCGCCTCCCCCCCTTTTAGTAAAACCCAATAAATCATATAGTTATCCACAGGTAGCCCCATTTCTTTATCTTGCCTTCCATCACATGCATGTTGATAATACGAAGAATCTCTCACATAAGGCGAGAGCTTCTTTATAGGTAATAATATGAATAACCCTGAATTGGTTTTCGCTATCGCTGCTTTGTTAGGTGCCTTAGCAAAATTAATCCTCGCAATAAAGTCCAAGTAACTAGATTTTCTTGGGCCTTACTAACCCTGATTGGCTTCAACCAATCGGGGGCGTTTTCTTTTAAAACGAATTGGAATTGGGACAATTTTTAACATAGATATTTATTATCTATAAACAGCCCCAAAAGCCTCCTAGGTGACTCAAAACTCCCACTAACACCTGTATTCCTTCTCACACTGATCTATTTCCCTCTTTTCGCAGTACAAGTT
>NZ_JBFRSD010000150.1:0-614 GCF_041473395.1 Vibrio sp. 10N.222.55.C6 | reverse complement strand
CTATTGGACGATCTCTCACTTATCAGTCGATTCAATTTCTAAATGAGGAGTTTTGGCTGACGCTAAGAAATCATCGAGTTTTTGTGGTCTTTGATGAGATACACCATTGCTCTGGTACAGAGATTGAAAATGCGAATGTTTGGGGCCAACAAGTCCTTGCAAAGATTCAAGGACTCGCAACGTATACCCTTGCTCTTTCAGGGACTCCGTGGCGTTCAGACTCTTTGCCAATAGTATTGGGACAGTACAGCGATCCTGACGGGATACTTTTGGTTGATTATCAATACACGTTGAAACAAGCAATCGGCGATAAGGTTTGCAGAGCCCCTAAGATTGTTTTGGTTGATAATGAACATTTGACCGTGACGAACGATGAGAAGGTGGAGTCTTTTACTTCAATATTGGAAATGATTAAGCAGACCAAGGCCTCATATCAAAGCATCATTCATAATGAAGATGCAATGGAGTACTTACTTGGGTTGGGTTGCAAAAAGCTTGCAGAAATCCGTTCTCGATCCCCGACGGCTGGAGGGTTAATTGTTGCTGCATCAGTTCAGCACGCACAAACAATTAAAAAGGTACTTTCTGAAAAGTATGCTCAATCGGTCTCAATA
>NZ_JBFRSD010000149.1:0-244 GCF_041473395.1 Vibrio sp. 10N.222.55.C6 | reverse complement strand
TGTTTGAGTAACACATCGTAACGTTCAATCAGCTTTAAAAAGACTTCTGCTGGCGTGGGCAGAATGAAGCTCGGCATCTCGAAGATAACCACAACTAACTGCCATAAACCGAGAATCACAGCACTGCTGATAAGCAAACGAACAACAGGATTCATCTGACGATGGCGTGTAGTGGCAGCCTGTCCGTTAGTTGAATGAGCTACAGCTCCACTTCGCGTTAGATCATGCATAATCACGCTCCAAC
>NZ_JBFRSD010000148.1:0-651 GCF_041473395.1 Vibrio sp. 10N.222.55.C6 | reverse complement strand
GTTGCCAGAGCGTTTAATTAAGTGAGTGCTCAGCTGGAATTGCTATCAAGTTTTGCGAATGAAGATGTTGGCTTAAAGGGCTAATGGAAGAATGAACAAGCCAAATTCATATTGGCTTGTTCATGTTGCCTATCGATTACTTAATAGTCGGCAAGCTTGTTGCTTCCATATTAATCGACATACTCCAAGATTGTTCCTCTCGAATGGACTTAATAGATCCTCGGTTTGTAAGCCAAGCAGTTTGAGTGTCACGAGGTCCGTCATTTTCAAATTGTGTTTCACTTTCTACTTTACATGCATCAAAGGTACCAGCAGGTACAGTGACTTCTTCTTTACCTAAGTATGTTTCTTGGTAGTTGAAGGTGGGTAGAAAGTAAGGTCGTCCGTTGATAATTTCATCTAATGACGTTTCTACAGATACAGTCCTTAATCCAGGAGACTCAATCCCAATGAATTCACCACTGACTTCGTCATACTCATAGTCATATTGTGATGTTAGCGGTGCATTGGTTGAGGTACCGAAATCTACCACTTGATTGATAATCTTTTGATTATCAGCAATTGCCAGTGGCAACACAGCCTTAGCCGAACCCCAGCCTAGTGAGTCATCAGAGTTAAAGCCCTCTTGACCTAGATAGTGATCTTCAGAGC
>NZ_JBFRSD010000147.1:0-480 GCF_041473395.1 Vibrio sp. 10N.222.55.C6 | reverse complement strand
AATATGCAGTAGTACTGCGGCGGCTTGAGATGCTCTCGGCTCCAATAATTTTTGCCCTAGATAATCAATAACATTACCGCTCGGTGATCACAGACATAGTAGACACGTTTGCAACAAACTTTTGGACAAAAATGTGCCAGCGATTTTCCTAAATTAATAATTCATGGATAAATTAAAGGACGGCAAATCGTTAACTTTATATCCGCTATCGGTAGTACTGCTCATACAACCTACCGTTAGAGGTGGCGCCCTTCAATAAATACTCGTTCCAGGTAAAAAGTTCACAGTGCCTTGGCATCCAATTCTCGCTGTTAACTGCTAGTAGACTTATAACCACTTATAAATTAACGATTTAATGGGTTCTGTTTATTATCGAATTGTGACTAATTCTGTAGACATAAAAACCAGGTTACATAATAATCTCAATCAAATTTCTAAATGGATCAACCAATACCTGCGCTCTCAACACTAGATGTTAAG
>NZ_JBFRSD010000146.1:0-578 GCF_041473395.1 Vibrio sp. 10N.222.55.C6 | reverse complement strand
GTTGTCTGAGTTAGTTGAGATAGTTCGTCCACAAGCAGTAAAGCATAATGTGGATGCTGACGTTGAGTACATTGAACATAACCTAACAAGCCTCAACTCGATAGGGCAGTTAGAAGGCGATGGAAAGCGAATCAAGGTCTCCGCCAAAGATGTCGGCAAAGTCGAAAAGCAAAAAATTCAAGAGGGAGATGTTCTTGTGTCGTGCAGAGGTGCTGTAGGGCGCATTGCTTTGGTTGATGAAAGCATTGAAGCTAATGTAATTGCGAGTCAGGCGTTTGCAATTTTGAGGCTAAAGCCACATGTGAATAATCTATCGAGTGTTGCTTTGTATCAGTACCTTATTTCTGAATTCGGTCAGCGACAGCTTTCTAGCTTTGTTACAGGAACAACCGCTCAGATGTTATCAGCCAAAGATTTGAGCAACATTGAAGTTCCTCTTTTCAACCATGATAGACTGGAACAATTGAAAGAGATACGTTCAGAAGTCTTAGAGACTCACAATGAGATTAACGAGCTTCAGAAGAAAATTGAACAAATCAACTCTAGTTGGCTCTCGCAGTAAAATACTGCTTCAACAT
>NZ_JBFRSD010000145.1:0-469 GCF_041473395.1 Vibrio sp. 10N.222.55.C6 | reverse complement strand
GTGCTCTTTTCTGATAAAGGCTTGGAGTCTCTTGGCTTTGTTGAGCAGTTCTCGGCGTTGTTTGTAAACGAAAAGGTGAACCAGCCAGGCAATGAACAAGCGGTTCAGCTTGTTGGTGTGTACACCGATATCGCGCCAGACGCGACTTGCGACAACATCAATGCTGCCATTGAGTTTGCAAACAGCGTCAATGCTGATGCGATTTTGTCTGTTGGCGGCGGCAGCGTGATTGATGCTTCTAAAGGTGTGAAATACGCATTTCATAAGAAGATAGATGACATTCGCACCGTGATTGCGGGTGGTGGTCATATGGATGTGTGGCCAAACAATGAAGATATTCGAGTGCCCCACATTGCGGTTCCGACAACGGCTGGCACAGGCGCAGAAGCTTCTCCTATTGCTGTTTTTTACAACGAACATGAAAACATTAAGGCAAGCCTAGTCACATCGGGATTGGAAGCCGATATCG
>NZ_JBFRSD010000144.1:0-426 GCF_041473395.1 Vibrio sp. 10N.222.55.C6 | reverse complement strand
AGGGATATTTTCAATGCCATTCTCTTGAGCATGAACAATGGTTTTAAGTTGAAAGTTAAAATTATTGGTTGTCATGGTATTTACCTCATTTCTAGTTGATGACTAAACAATAACCAATACAAACCGGTCGGTCTGAGTGTTAATGTCAAAGATATGTCAATTAAGATCTTTATGGATCATTGCCCCAAAACGAAAAAAGCCCGCAAATGCGGGCTGTAGTGATAAGTAAGCTAGTGAGTGAGTGATCATTGAATAAGTGTCATTGATTCACCATGAGCAACTCATTAACTATTAACGAAGATGAGCTGGCACCTTGCTTTTGTCTCTAGTGAGGTAGTAATACAGGTAAACTAAAGAGTAGACAGTCACAAATCCATCGAGCGCAAACACACCGCTCCAACCATAGAACCACTCATAATCGTTGAT
>NZ_JBFRSD010000143.1:0-432 GCF_041473395.1 Vibrio sp. 10N.222.55.C6 | reverse complement strand
CTTTCCATAAAGGGAGTGAGACATACTGCTCCGTGCGCATACATGATCATTTGCCACTTAATCTCATAAATGTTGATCAAGCTCTCTGGATTCGCATCGTTATACTGTTCAGCTAACATGTTGATTTCTTTTTCGACATCGCCAACATTGTCGATAAAGTAATCGACCAAGTTATCTTTTTGACGAACAGAGTCAGTGATAAGTTGCATCGGTTTTCGTGAGTGAATCATGTTGCTAAAGAGGCGCATACTAAATAAATAGATAGTAATGTTTGGTGCGACGCCTTTTGGTAACTCTTCCATAATCTTAGCAATATAAGACTGAAAATAGGCGTGTAAACAATCGCTTATCGCATGCCAGATTTTTTCTTTGCTGCCAAAGTGGTGGCGAATAAGGCTATGCGATACACCGGCTTTCTCACTGATGTTACGA
>NZ_JBFRSD010000142.1:0-398 GCF_041473395.1 Vibrio sp. 10N.222.55.C6 | reverse complement strand
GTAGTACAACGTCGACAACAGAAGGGACTTATAAGATTGTTCTGTATAAGGACCCCGATAGTGGGGAATCTTGATCATGAAGCAATCTAATCAATTTCAACAGGGATTTGCTGCCGTAGAGATGGTCATTGCGACTCCCGTTTTACTGTTTTTTCTAGTCTTAGTTCTAGAGCTTGGCAATATTCTTGTTCACTACAATGTGATATCGAAGTCAGTGCAAAATGGCGCTCGTTATGCGGTTAGTGAAGTGTATGGAACTATTGGTGGAACCATCGCACCGACGTCTGAAATTCAGAATGTCGTGGTCTATGGTCAGAACAGCGTAGGAACAGCTGTATTATCTTCACTGACGACATCGGATGTGACTGTAACCCCTCCTTCAGGAGACAGTTATGTAC
>NZ_JBFRSD010000141.1:0-393 GCF_041473395.1 Vibrio sp. 10N.222.55.C6 | reverse complement strand
CATTTCGAAGCCGTAGTTTTTGCCGTTAGATAGCGTCGTATCCACGTTCGAACGCTCGCCAGGAAGTGCTGAGAAAGGAACTTCTAACCAAACTACATCTTCGTTAGGCACCAATACGCCACTTACCCAGTAAGGTGTCCACGTGTAGTAAAGGATTGATTCACCCTTTTGGTAACGAGAAATTGTATCTGCAATGATTGCAGCGTAGTTACCTTGGTTGTGAGTTACCGTATCGTCCAGTTTGAACGCTGAAAGTTGGTGTTCAATCACCATCTCACAACCCCAACCTGGGTTACAGCCTGTTAGGTCTGCTTTGCCATCACCGTCCGCATCAAACAGCTTCGCGATTTTTGGATCAGTTAATTGACCAATGTTGGTGATGTTGTACTTTTC
>NZ_JBFRSD010000140.1:0-213 GCF_041473395.1 Vibrio sp. 10N.222.55.C6 | reverse complement strand
ATCAGATAGAGACTCAACTGAACCGAAGAATGACAGAGCAAGTGCACACCAAATTAGAGCGATGATGCCTTCACCAATCATTGCACCGTAGAATACGAAGCGACCGTTCTTCTCGTTTTCCATACAACGCGCCATCAAAGGAGACTGAGTTGCGTGGAAGCCAGAAATAGCACCACAAGCGATAGTGATGAATAGAGCAGGCCAAAGTGGTAG
>NZ_JBFRSD010000139.1:0-1741 GCF_041473395.1 Vibrio sp. 10N.222.55.C6 | reverse complement strand
CCTGATTACGCACATCTTTCAGCTAAATTGAAATGTCACTTTATTGTACTTTCTTGCTACCTACTTATAATGACTTACATGAACAAAGGCTGTTCATCACTCACTCAAGGAATCAACTCACATGTCAATCAGCAAAGTTAAAAATTTGTTCTCTCGCTCCCAGTTCCCGCTCCATTACGGATGGTTAGAATTGGTAGAAAAGAGCATTGATGCTTCCAGTGATCAAGAGTGCCTAATAAGTGAGATTAATGACATATCCAAACTGATGGGCGATGAGTACACCGAGGCTTTGATGTTGCTTCTTGATTCCCAACCTGAATCACCTTATTCATTACCTTTGAAGTTAATGTCTTTAAAACTTTCAGCTAAAAAGAGGATAGTGACTAACGGCGCTGAGTTCGTAGGTGATTGTGAAATGATTAAATCCCTGCTCTCAAAGCATGTCTCCATCGGAAGCAAAACTCCCGCTGAACAACGAAATGAGCAACGCCAGATTCAAGAGCAAAAGCTGCAAGCAAGGCGTGAAGCATCAGAAAAGATGTTTAAGGAACGAAAAGCTCAATATGAGAGGGACTATATTGATTTTCCATCGATAGATGTAGTTAAGATACTAAGAAGATCCAAAGCAGCAAAAATCCTCGAATCATTGACTAACGGACAAACGATTTCTGAGAGCGATTACTTATGGTTAATCAAAAAAGGTTTTGAAAATCAATATGTAAGTGGGCTGTACTACCTGAATCGAGCTGAACTAGCAAAGCGCAAATGGGAAGATACGAAGAAACCTTGGAATCTCGTGAATGCTATTGCTGATTACCGAAAGGCTGGGAAGTCTCAAATTGCGGTCGATCTGGTTAATAAAAATTTCCCATTCAAATTCGCAAATGGCAACAAGAGCCTGAAATCAGCACTCTTAACCACAAGTGGCGGGGTAAAGCGTGATCTAAACATGCTTGATAAGGCGATCCAATTTGGTACTCAAGCTCATGAACTTACTAAACAAGACTACCGCCCATGCACTCTAATTGGCGCATGTAAGATGATCTTAGGAGATGTGACTCAAGGGCATGAGTGGTATCAAAAAGCAATTAAACGTGGGTTTAATGAAGATAGCTTTGAGCAAGAGATCCGATCAATCTACAATCGCGCCAGTCGCAAAGATAAAGCAAAAATCAAACAGACCTTAATCGCTGATGGATGGGTATATCAGTGGCTCAAATAAGTCACTTAATGGGACTCTGCTAATTTTAATAACCGATATGGCATAGGAGGCGTTGTCATTGACGAGCCAAGTAGCTCATCTAGCACTTCTTCGAGTCTAAATCGGTAGTTAAATCGAAAACAAAACTCACCGAGATATCGAGGTAGATGCTTTTTGCTGATAGCGTGGTAAGTACCTCTCAATGAGTTCTTGATGTTACCTATCATCGTATCAACCCAATGAAAGTATTTATCTTGAATTTCATCAAGATCAGGTGCGCCATCTTTAACAACCCGATCATGGTGTACGTTCGCATTGGACAGAGCTTCAAAGCACGAAAGTCCATCTGATATAGCGAGAGTGGACGGCACTAAGTGCTTCTTAGCCCATTTCTCAACTTCATCTTTACGAAAGCCTTTAACGACCGTCATTCGCATGTAAACAGGGTTGTAATCCTCGTTCAAAGCTACAGCGGCAATGAAAGGAACTTTGTTTACAGATCCTCTGCCACGTTTGCCCTTTGTTTTACCGCCCCAATAT
>NZ_JBFRSD010000138.1:0-445 GCF_041473395.1 Vibrio sp. 10N.222.55.C6 | reverse complement strand
GGGGAAAGCACCTAAAGCATCGCCGATGACGCCTGAGCAAATTGAAATACGTGAATTAAAAAAGAAGTTAGCTCGCCTTGAAGAGCATAATGAAATATTAAAAAAAGCCACGGCTCTGTTGATGTCGGACTCACTGAACAATTCTTGATAATCAAGAAACTCAAGCAGAGCCACAGCGTAAAAATATTATGTGAAGTGTTCAATGTTCATCGAAGCAGTTATAACTACTGGCGAAAACGTCCAGTAGAAATTGATGCCGAAACAGCAAAGCTCCGTAGTTTAGTTAGCGAGGCATATGCCGCAAGCAACGGTTCTGCGGGAGCGAGAACCATTGCTGACATAATAACGAGTCAGGGAACTAACCTGAGTCGCTACAGAGCAACGAAGTTCATGAAAGCCCTTGGTCTAGTGAGCTGCCAAGTGCCAAAACACAGGAATCGTAAAG
>NZ_JBFRSD010000137.1:0-845 GCF_041473395.1 Vibrio sp. 10N.222.55.C6 | reverse complement strand
GACCAGTGATCGCAATATCATCCACCACAGGGACTACGTCAAAGCTAACCGACGTTGAGAAAGATTCGATTGTGGCATCCTCAGTTGTGTCAGGAATATCTTGATTGAAGGTCGCCGTATCTAAAATGTTACCTGTCACAGTAACGTTCACAGTACTGACATCAGCACCATTTACGTCATCATAAGTCGGGAAGTTCTCTTTCGGTTTAAACAACACGCCTGACAAGGCACCATTTTCAATTTCACTTTCGGTGAAAGAGATGGATGTGCCCAATGGCGTTCCAGTATCACTGTAGAATTCGCCATTGCTTGTGTCAGTTAAGGTTAAAGTGATATCGGTGAAGCGTTCATCACCGCCTTCAACACCATTGACTTGGTCTGCAACCGAACCCGAGAAATCAAGCACAATATAGGTGTCTTCATAACCCACAGCTTCAGCGCCCGGTTGACCATCGATATCGACAGGGTTCAACGAGTCATCCAAAGAACCAGTAATATCGACAGAAATACTTGGCGCTATATCTGTTACAGCAGAGACTTTAATGATGGCGCTGGTATCAAGTACCTTCTCATCACCCGATATCAAATCTTTGGTGATCACCGTAAATGGCAATTTAAAGTCCCCAGAATAATCTGCGGGTAAATTCAACACCAAATCAGAGAAATCTGGCGTTACACCTTGTACCAAAGTGGACTGATACACATATTCGCCGTTAACGAAGTCAATCTCACCACTACCACCGATGCTAATGTTAAGTGTTTGGGTAAGGTCCGATGGGTCAAGAAACACGGTATCATCAATAACGATGGTAATTTCGTCGTTAAATGTATCGCCACCACTGAAA
>NZ_JBFRSD010000136.1:0-1188 GCF_041473395.1 Vibrio sp. 10N.222.55.C6 | reverse complement strand
CGACTACGCCACTGACAACTGTTTTATGGAATCAGATCCAAGCCGACTTGTATAAAGGTGGTTTAAACAGTTGCTCTGCTTTGAAGCAAGCCGTGAACACCCAAAATAGCATTATCCAAAATGTGAAAGAGCATGACTTCCGAATTGCGAACCGATACAACATCGCAGTAGAGGACTTGTATGGTGATTTCGTTAAAGATCAAAATACTGAGCTCTACGATTTAGCGCAGAAGATGATGCCTGCCATTAAAAAGTCGTATCAAGAGACCAAAGAGATTCAAAAAGAGAACCCGACAGCCCAGCAAGCTTATGTTGACTATTACTGGCAGCATTGGGATTACTCCAAGAAGAACGAAATTAATAAGTGGTATAAAGTTAAAACAGTGATGACTGCGGACAAGCTGATTGTGATCGAACATGAAGTTTCAGCCGACCTGCAGACAGAACTGGCGTTAAGTGAACATTTTGAGCGTAATGGTCAGAAGAAAGATGGCTTAGAGTATGACAGAGCAGCTTCGTTCTCATTGAATAGTGATGGAACGGAATATTCATGTTCAGTGCAAGAGACCATCAAGCAGCAGGTTCTGCCTAACTCATTGACTACTTTTGGTGTGATTAACCGTAGCGGGTCTCAACAACCTGATTGGGACAGCTGTTCTCGTCAAGACGTGGGTGCGGGCTTCATGCAAACCTTGTCGGCTGATGTTGTCGGTGACTACAAAGATCAGTTTACTCAGGTACAAGCGAAATTTAATTTTGAGAATAATGCACCACATCCAGAGTGGGTGAATTTGGGTGATTCATTGGGTAGCGTTTCACGCAGCGACTTTGATGCACTCAGCTATCTCTCGGTAGACTTTGATGACAATAGTTCTTATGGCTCTGATAGTTGGAACAGACATAAGTATGCGTACATTGAGAATACACCGTTTGATTACACTCAAACGATAACGTCTAAATACTCTCAAGGTAACTGGACCAAAGGTTATTATTACCAGAATGGAACAAGTCGAATGGAATGTTCAGATGATGGTGTGAATTGGTCAAAAGATACTTGTAAGCAACGCTGACGAAGTCGTTACTCAATAACTATAAATAGCTTTACGCAATAAAAAAATCCAGTGCCATCAGACACTGGATTTTTAGCTTTAGATAATATTAAAACGCGTTGTTAAGCGATCTCAATCT
>NZ_JBFRSD010000135.1:0-860 GCF_041473395.1 Vibrio sp. 10N.222.55.C6 | reverse complement strand
GTCTTTTTGTCGGCAATGAACTCACCCGAACTCAGAGTAAAAACATCGATTGGGCTACCGCTCCATTTCGTGAAAACGCAACGCTCTTTTCTGATGTTCAGATTACTGCAGCCTTACATACCTTAGATATTGGTCAGCGTTTTGTAGAGGATGTTTGTGACCTTTTTACGACATCAGACATTACTTCACATGATGAGTCCTTGACGTTACTTCGTTACCTCATAGCGAGCAAACTTATAGATGTTGATTTATCTTGTGATATTGCTGAAGAGGGAATGATTAGGATTGATGAAGTCCATTTGACCCAGAGAGGAATCATCAATGGAGATCGTTAGAAACTCTGTGTGGCAGTTTAAAAGAGCTGAAATCTTAGGGGACGGGTTATACCGAGTTCTAGAAGTATTAGATGCCTTAGATTGCGTAATACTTTTTCCTTTAAGCCAAACCTCTACAACAATACGCCCTGTAGCTGTTTCTATTGAAGGCTTCATTCAGCAGTCGAAAAGAAGAAAAATTCAAAGGTCTGAATATAATGTCGCCCCTCATCTGCTAATCGACGAATCTGAGATACCAACTCCTCAGCGAGAACGTAGAGATAAAAACTTCAGACTGATTGAAGGGATAGTTAACAATCATGACTTTCTGTTCGACTATGCCACTAAGAAGCGAGAGCCGTACTTGGCACAATACGCAAAAACAGTAGGTTCAGATAGAAAAAGTATTGCAAGATTACTTACTCAGTATTGGCAAAATGGCCAAGAAAAAATGGCATTGTTACCTGCATTCGCACGTAGCGGTGGCGCGGGAAAAGAGCGACTTGCCAAAGATAAGGCATTGGGTGCACCTAGAAGCTCAAGAAC
>NZ_JBFRSD010000134.1:0-349 GCF_041473395.1 Vibrio sp. 10N.222.55.C6 | reverse complement strand
TTTCTAAGCTAGATCCTCTTACGCGCCTTGGAAACCGCCGTATGTTGTCGCAGGTTCTAGAAGACTTGAACGGTGACGATCAAGGTGCCTTTGCCTTACAGAACGAAATTACATTTGGCTTGATTCTTGTCGACCTCGACCACTTTGGTTTGTACAACAGTGTCTATGGTCATACTGAAGGGGATGCGGCTCTGAGGACGGTAGGTGAGATACTGAATGCCCATGTTCACAATGATAAAGAAACCTTCTGCCGGATTGGCGGAGAGGAGTTTATGTTGTTGATGATTGGCACGAATCACTCAGAGACAAAGCAACGTGCAGAGTCGATTAGAAAATGCATTGAAGAGGC
>NZ_JBFRSD010000133.1:0-718 GCF_041473395.1 Vibrio sp. 10N.222.55.C6 | reverse complement strand
ATCTCGACTAACTTTGCCGCAGTAGCCGCAAAAACAGGCCAGAAAGTATTGTTGATTGATGCCGATATGCGAAAAGGTTACCTACAACAAAGCTTTGGTGTGAACTGGGACAATGGTCTTTCTGATGTGCTGAGCGGCAAGCAAGAGTTCGCTCAATCAGTGAAAACCACACCGGTAGAGAACCTAGATATTATTACTCGCGGCCAAGTGCCACCGAACCCATCAGAGCTGCTGATGCACCCACGCTTTGCAGAACTAATGGAATGGGCATCGAAAGAGTATGACTTGGTGATTGTTGATACCCCGCCCGTACTTGCGGTAACCGATCCAAGCATTGTCGGCGCCTTCGCTGGCACCACATTAATGGTGGCGCGTTACGGTCAAAACACCATTAAAGAGATAGAAGTGGCTCGTAACCGTTTCGAACAATCGGGCATCGAAGTGAAAGGCGTTATCTTCAACGCCATCGAGAAGAAAGCATCTAGCTCTTACGGCTACGGTTATTACAACTATGCGTATTCGAGCGACAAGAAATAAAGTTAAAGAGCAGTAACGAGATGCGGGATTCCAGTGGCGAGATACGAAAAGCGCTGCTCTTCGCATCTCGTTTACTCGTCACCCGCATCTATTCTTTATCCAATCTTCAAATTATTCGAAGACTTAGCTTTTGGTCCTCCCCCTTGAACACCGGACTATTGTGAGTGATGGTGTTAATAGA
>NZ_JBFRSD010000132.1:0-459 GCF_041473395.1 Vibrio sp. 10N.222.55.C6 | reverse complement strand
CACAGTACCCTGACGCAAAAATTGATGTTTTAGCGCCCGCATGGTGTAAGCCAATTCTGGAAAGAATGCCACAAGTCAATCAAGCTCTTGAAATGCCATTGGGACATGGACAGTTTGATCTGAAATCTCGTTATAAGATCGGCAAATCGTTGAGGGAAGTACAGTACGATAAAGCGTACGTATTACCTAACTCCGCGAAATCAGCTTTAATTCCCCTGTTTGCACGCGTTCCTGAACGAGTTGGCTGGAAAGGTGAAATGCGTTTTGGTTTGCTTAATGACGTTAGAACCAATAAAAAAGCGTTTCAATACATGTTAGAGCGATATGTAGCGTTAGCGCACCCTAAAGCTGAAATGACGGGTAGTGGTTGTTTAGGTGAATTGTCATCATTACCTTTTCCAAGCCTACAAGTTGTTGACTCCAGCCAACAAAAGGCTATGGAGCAATTTGGTTTAAATA
>NZ_JBFRSD010000131.1:0-969 GCF_041473395.1 Vibrio sp. 10N.222.55.C6 | reverse complement strand
GGATTCATCTTTCCACGAACCGAGTTCTGACAATTTGGAGAATGTAGAATCTAAATTCCACGCTCTTGAATAATAAACCACGGTGCCGTTAGAAAGCAGCTGTGCAAATATTTCAGCACTTTCCATGCCTGCCATTGGGATTAAGTCTGCATGATTGTTAGACGCTGTGTCATGACGGTCTGATTCATCGTCAGCAATGGTCGATGCCAAAGTGGCAAGCCATGTATCGCTGCCATTCTTAAAGGCGCTAATGCCGTTGCACGAGTTATTGAGTGCCTCATAGCGGTCAGGGCTATACTCAGCACACCAATCCCCCTTGTAAAAGGTATAAATGTTGTCGCTGATGTCTTCTACAGACAATTTATATGCGGTTGTGTTGTCAGGGAATTTTAAACCTACTGGCATAATGTTAGACCAAACGTTCTCATCATCCGTTTGATCCATGATTGAACGAACATTGAGCCCACTGATATCTAATTGCTTGGCGCTAGCAACTTCACTAAAAATCGAGCTTCTAGATTCTAGAGTTAAGCTGCCGTCTTCGTTCGGCTTAATGCTGGTTAAGGTATCATCGCTCGCTTCCCAACCGTTTTGTCCTAACACCATGCTATTTGTGTCAGGGGTATATTCAAACTCAACAAATTGCTCAGCAAAGTAATCATAAATATAACTGGTATCGGTAACTGAGTTATCTGCATCAGACTTCAATGTTCCATAGGCAACTACTAAATCTTTGCCAGTGTCATTATCGCCGCCAAACCAATTGATACCGTCTGTTTTGATAAGCTTCGCGAGGTCGGCTTGCTTAGAGCCTTTATTTGCCTCATTTTCTTTAATTTTATCTTCGAGATTAGAGTCATCAATGGCGATGTGATCGCGATTAATACTGCCAGCAATATCGCTTGGGTTGAAGTTATCTCCAGCTGCTTCAATATTTTTTACGACTTCCTCGAGGACTCGAGTGACTTC
>NZ_JBFRSD010000130.1:0-506 GCF_041473395.1 Vibrio sp. 10N.222.55.C6 | reverse complement strand
AGTAACGTAAACTCGGTTGCTGTCAGTGGGACATCTTGATTATTCAATGAAACCTGATGACGCTCAGGTTGGATGGTAAGCCCGCCAAAACTCATTATAGATTCGATTGATTGCGAATCTTTCACTGTTGCTTCAGAGTGACTTAAGCGACGCAATACGTTCCTCACGTGAGCTTGAAACTCGAGCACGCTGAAAGGCTTGGTAATATAGTCATCAACCCCAGCTTCTAAGCCCGACACCTTATCTAGCTCAGTGTCTCTTGCTGTAAGCATTAGCACAGGCGTCCAGTCTTCTTGCTGGCGTAACAATCGACAGAAATCGAGACCATCGCCGTCAGGTAAGCCTCGATCAAGCACGATCAAATCAAACTGGCTTCCCTGATATAGCGCTTGAGCCATTTCAATTGAGTTGGTCCTTACAACATCATGTCCTTGGAACTTGAGATGCATCTGCACCAGCTCAGCCAAGTCGTCATCGTCTTCGACTAACAATATGTTTGCCATCAA
>NZ_JBFRSD010000129.1:0-357 GCF_041473395.1 Vibrio sp. 10N.222.55.C6 | reverse complement strand
CACATCAATAGAGCTGTGGTGAGGTTGTCGGCGATCGGTGAGATAAAGAAGGCCAGAATACCGGTTAGCCAGAACAGAGAGCGGAAATTAAATCCTTTGCCCACCATCCACGCTTGCAGCGCATCAAACAGTCTTCTCTCTTCCATGGCGCTGATGTAGGTCATGGCGACGAGTAGGAATAGTAGGAGCTCAGCGTATTCCAGTAAGTTGTGTTCGAGTGCTTGCTTAGCGACTTCAACAAGGTTGTGTTCTTGGTAGATAAAACCAATGATTATCCAGATCAGGCCTGCTGCAAGTAACACTGGCTTAGATTTTCGGAGCTTTAGGTACTCTTCCATCATCACCACGATGTAGGCG
>NZ_JBFRSD010000128.1:0-200 GCF_041473395.1 Vibrio sp. 10N.222.55.C6 | reverse complement strand
CAACGACTGTATAAAGCTTATGGCGTAACAAGTGGGGTTTATACGCCGGGCTTTGTTGTCGATGGAAAAGAGTGGCGCGGTTACTTTAATTGGCTCGACAGAAATCTCCCTTCACTCCAACAACAAAGTAACCCTAAGCTAACCGTCAATCATAAAGGCGATACGTTCAGCGTAAGTTACGAAGGCAAAGGTGATTATGT
>NZ_JBFRSD010000127.1:0-295 GCF_041473395.1 Vibrio sp. 10N.222.55.C6 | reverse complement strand
AGCAATGTGTCTTTATAGTTGTTCCACTGCATTTCAGAAAAGTTGTTGACGGTATAGCTTTTAATTTTTCGTAAATGAGCCTGAGCCAATTTACTTAGTTTGTATTTATTCTTTTGCATAGTGGGTTACAAGGCGCTTAGGAAATCTTCACCATCAACTACATTGCCTTGTGCTAAGTCTTGTTTAGCTGACTCGAAACAATGTTTAAGGTAATCAGTTTTCATTGCCTCTAGTTCTTCATAGTCTTTGATAGACATTACTACTACGGCATCTTTACTGTTTTTGCTAATCTTTA
>NZ_JBFRSD010000126.1:0-407 GCF_041473395.1 Vibrio sp. 10N.222.55.C6 | reverse complement strand
GATGTGTGGGATTTCAATGATTTATTTAATACCACAAAGGCATCTGAGTCACAGTACAAACTAGCGTTTCAAAGTGCCAAGCATAACCCCAAACTACTTATTGAGCTCAAACAAAGAATGTATTGGTTAATATGGGGAGGTAAAGGGGCATTATTAAGCGTTGAAGGTGCTGATACTTTTCGTAAAATTGAGAGCTTATTGTTGGTACAACGTAAGACTGAACTCACATTAAGAATGTTTTTTGACACAAGTATTGACTCTTTTGGCTACTTGAACAGTGAAATTGTTTTTTCGCAATTGGTCGAATCATTGAAAGGCCAAGCAGAGAAAATAATTGTACTTAAGCTCGATGCTTTGAGTGTCTTAACACAAGTTAATCAGTATTTTCCAGAACCTCATCGCTTTCA
>NZ_JBFRSD010000125.1:0-221 GCF_041473395.1 Vibrio sp. 10N.222.55.C6 | reverse complement strand
AACACGCCATTGTCTTTCGGATCGAGAACGATAGCTGAACCACGGCGGCCATCAAGTAACTTATGTACGTATAGCTGTAGCTTGATATCTAAGTTAAGTACGATATCTTTGCCTGGAACCGAAGGGACAAATTTGAGGGTACGAATCACTCGTCCACGACTGTTAACTTCGACTTCTTGGTAGCCAGCTGTACCGTGCAACATATCTTCGTAATAACGCTC
>NZ_JBFRSD010000124.1:0-776 GCF_041473395.1 Vibrio sp. 10N.222.55.C6 | reverse complement strand
AGGTCGTTCAACGCTTAATTATTCAATTAGTGGTCCTTTTATTAGGTTTGGAAAAGAGGCAGAGTATTTGTTAACACCATCACAGTTGATGGTGTTTGAGGCAAAAAATCTTCATCAAAACTCCGAAAAGTCTGAGTACGATAATTTGCTTTTTCTTCATGCTCTTCAAGAAGCGCAATACCAAGGCTGTCGGTTAAAGTTAAAACATTTTGATAAATTAAGAATTTTAACGCCTAGCTCAGTGACAGTAGATGTGCAGCTTAACGCTAATGGGGACCTTATATTAACGCCTAATATGGGGCAACATGCTAGCCATGAAGCTATCCAGAGGGTGCTAGGTCAATTACAAAGTGATAGTTCGGTTTCTCTTAAAGTAGGAGATGAGATAGTACTTTTTTCTGAGGAAAAACTGAAAGCTGTCAAAGAAGTTATCAGCAATAGGGTTGTACCAAAAAGCCAGGTTAAAGCATTTTTGGAAAATCCCACTGCATTTATTGACGCGAGCTTAGTTGACCTTGATTTAGGGTTTTCTTTAAGGGTTCGTGGTGCAACGGCATTTAAGCATGCCTATTTTGGGGAGACGGATGAATCCGGTATTGATTGGTTTGGTACTTCATTAACAACAGAGGCCATTTATCCAATATCAAAGCTCATTGATGCAATTGATGACAGGCCCGCTTTATTAGAAGTAAGCAAAAAACTCGATGACGCTCAACATACCGGAGCTACAGTTTTTGATTACGAAGGGAAGTCGTATGACATTGGTGATCGTGAGG
>NZ_JBFRSD010000123.1:0-1106 GCF_041473395.1 Vibrio sp. 10N.222.55.C6 | reverse complement strand
ACCATTTGGACATAGCTATGATCCGCACCATAAGTTTTGGACACTGAGTTAAGTGAGTACAATCACTAACGAGGTGAACAATGACAACTAAGAAAACACGAATCAAACATGCTCCTGAATTTAAAGCCGAAGCACTTAAGTTAGCAGAGAAAGTCGGTATCGCTGCTGCCGAACGACAGCTATCGTTGTATGAATCTCAAATTTATGGGTGGCGTAAAGCCGTCAAAAAAGATGCGAAAATCAGCGATAGAGAAAGGGAGCTCGCCACTGAAAATGCCAAACTCAAACGGTTATTGGCTGAGCAAGCTGAAGAGCTAGATATCGTAAAAAAGGCCGCCACCTACTTCGCGAAAAATCTAAAGTAGATTGCTATGAGTTTATGCTCGAACACCTGATGCAATATAGGATTGTCCGTATGGCTAAGGTGTTTGAGGTTTCTCGAAGTGGGTTTTATTATTGGATTGATAATCGCCATAAAGTCACTCAACGCAACGAGCACCGAAAGCAGCTTGATATCAAAGTTCGAGAAGTCTTTGATGATAAAAAGGAACGCGACGGTGCAAGGCGTATTCAAAAAGAACTAGAGGCAAATGGTAATAAGCACGATGTAAAAACCATTGCCGCGAGCATGAAGCGCCAGAGCTTAGTCGCGAAGGCCGCCCGTAAGTTCAAATGTACGACAGACAGCAAGCATAGGCTTCCTGTTGCCCCGAACTTGCTTGAGCAAGATTTTAATGCAACAGCACCGAACCAAAAATGGGCTGGAGATATTACCTATCTAGCGACAAGCGAAGGTTGGATGTATTTAGCGGTTGTTATCGACTTGTACTCACGGCAAGTCGTTGGTTGGTCAATGAGCACCAGAATGACCGCGACTCTGGTCTGTGATGCGCTATCAATGGCATTGTTCCGTAGAGGCATGCCCGAAGGGGTGATTATCCATAGTGATAGAGGTAGTCAATATTGTTCAAAAGACTACAGATACTTAATCTCAGCCCATAATTTAAAACAAAGTATGAGTAGGAAGGGAAATTGCTGGGATAACGCCTGTGTTGAAAGCTTTTTCCATTCAATGAAAGTAGAAGCCGTCCAATACGAGCCGATAA
>NZ_JBFRSD010000122.1:0-650 GCF_041473395.1 Vibrio sp. 10N.222.55.C6 | reverse complement strand
GACTTACATCTCTAGCCAACTGGGTTACACCAACATCTCGCATTTCTCGAGAGCCTTTAAACGTGTGTCTGGCCTTACGCCGAAGATATACCAACGATCAATCTCGGCTTAGACACCGTTAAGTTCGTTAGTTAAATAGATTACCCAAGCACAATCGGGGCTGGGATGCCTGAACTCGAACTACATACCCTATTTCGACCATTTCCCTTGGCACGATAAAGCGCCCTGTCCGCACTGCGATAGGTCGCTTCAGCTTGCGCCTGTATTTCAGACACACCGCTGCTCACTGTCAGGTTCAATGTAGTCCCTTTGGTAATCACTTCTTTCAATCGATACATGGCTTCAAACGCATCGGCCAAGTTGGTTTCTGGCATTAAGATGGTAAACTCTTCACCACCAACACGAGCCACAATGTCAGTATCACGACTGTTGTTTCTCAATAGTTCTGCGACCTCTTTAAGTGCCGCGTCACCCTGGTCATGGCCGTGATTATCGTTAATGGATTTAAAGTGGTCCAAGTCGATCAGCGCGAGACAAGAATGCGTGTAACCGTAACGCTCCGCGAGGTTTGAGTAGTGGTTTAGATCTTTATCGAAACGGCGTCGGTTCCAACACCCTGTAAGCGAATCTGTTTCCACCAGCATTCTTAA
>NZ_JBFRSD010000121.1:0-209 GCF_041473395.1 Vibrio sp. 10N.222.55.C6 | reverse complement strand
GCGTCATCGGCGCCACCTGCATTTTCAAAGCGGGTTAGTTGGCCTTGTCCCTGAGTCAGAGTTACACCAGTTACTGTTAAGTTGTGGTTTTCTGGGTCAGAGCTTGCTGCAATTAAATCCCCTTCAACAATGACGATTTGACCATCTTCTGCAATCGAACCTAAATCAACGTCTGTCGCGACAGGTGCATCATTCACTTCCGTTACTTC
>NZ_JBFRSD010000120.1:0-399 GCF_041473395.1 Vibrio sp. 10N.222.55.C6 | reverse complement strand
GCAAAGTGCAGATAAGACTCTTCATCGGCACGCCCTGTACGAATCAACTCTAAATAAAAGCGATCGGGGAAGTGAGTCTTGTAAAACTCGACACTGCTCGCGACGAGATCACGGTTACCTTTCAGCAATGCCTTACCGATCTCACCTTCCTTCGCACCGGATAAGATGATCAATCCTTCAGCGTTTTCGATTAACCACTCTTTGTCGATCACAGGCTGATGTTGCACGTGACCACGCAAGTAAGCTTTTGAAATCAGCAAGGTAAGGTTGTTATAACCTTTGTTATCAGACGCCAACACCGTCAGTTTCGTCAGTTCATCTCCAAATTCTGGAGATTGCATGAGGAAATCAGCACCAATAATTGGCTTAACCCCACACCCATGGGCAGTACCGTAAAAC
>NZ_JBFRSD010000119.1:0-212 GCF_041473395.1 Vibrio sp. 10N.222.55.C6 | reverse complement strand
GCTTAGGAAAAAAGGCTTTCTTACTAACACAGGGCAAATAAGACGTAAGCAGATTTGTAAGGCATTGTTCGTATTGTCTGAGCAGTTACTTCCAAGTGATAGCGCTCTCAAACCAACTTCTGAACAGGATTTTTCGTATTGGTCACCAGTTCTTTCGGGAGCAATGAATCAGCCGCCTTTCAAGCAGCTTATACTGGACTTTTATTTAGAAC
>NZ_JBFRSD010000118.1:0-830 GCF_041473395.1 Vibrio sp. 10N.222.55.C6 | reverse complement strand
CTCTAAGTTTGACCAGTCTGGGTGGGCTGAGTCTGGAAAAGTGGTATATTTTACAGACATAAAAGCCATATTGTCGCACGCCTTTAATGAGAAGAAAGGAAAGCAAAAGGTTGAGTTATCCCCTGAATCTGCCAGTACCTACATTCAAGCGCAGTGGTTTTCAATAAGAACAATGGGTGTTGGGTTGCGTGGTAGACCTAAAAAGGCCAAAACCCTCGGGTGGGAGGCATCGAAATACAGCTCTATGCTCAAGAAATTTGGTTTGGGCGCAATTCCCAAGGCACTTCGAAACCTTGACACTAACTCTGCTTCTCTTGATTCGAACAACTACACCCAAAAAGAGTTAAAGAAAATAGGTCGCGCTCTTTTATCCGATAGAAAAGCGCTCAATAAGCGTTATCTGGACGAATCTATTAGCGATTATCAAAGAAGGTTGGCGTTTGATAGCTTAATAAATAATGCCGTATTTCTATACATCTATTACACGGCGGTAGGTCCGGCAGAGGCGCTAAATACCTTCGTGTTAGAAGATGAATGGAAAGTCGATAACATCGGTGGGAACCGCATCTCCGTTAAGGGCTTAAAAACTCGTGGTTACAAAGAAGAAACGCGTTCATTTACTCCTAGGGCTGCATCAAAAACCTTTTTTGAAGAACACATTCAGCTATCAAAACTTAACGCTGAAGATTTAAAGTTGGATAAACATTACTTGTTTGTTCGCAGAAGCGGTGAAACACCTAATCACATGAACTTGCGGTACTACGTTAAAGGATTGATGGAGCGCTCTACAACGTTAAAGTTGGCCGTATCGAGCAACCCAAACTTTAAAT
>NZ_JBFRSD010000117.1:0-430 GCF_041473395.1 Vibrio sp. 10N.222.55.C6 | reverse complement strand
GCAAATCGTGCCTGTAGAAGTTAAGCAGCGCAGACAAACCTGCACTTTTGATACCGATGAGTATCCGAAGTCAGACGCGACATTCGAAGGTCTGCAAAAGCTTCGTCCAGCTTTTGACCGTGAAGGGTCTGTTACGGCAGGTAACGCTTCGGGCATCAATGATGGCGCGAGTGCAATCATCTTAGCCTCAGAGAGTGCAGTAGCGAAATACGGACTGACACCACTGGTAGAGCTAACGAGCTACGCACAGTCTGGATTAGATCCAAAGATTATGGGTTTAGGCCCAGTAGAAGCCGTTTCTAAAACGCTTGATAAGGCGAATCTCACTCTAGAAGAAGTAGATTTGTTTGAATTGAATGAAGCGTTTGCAGCACAAGCTCTTGGCGTAATGTACCAATTGTCAGAGCAGCATGACTTACCGCTTGATGAG
>NZ_JBFRSD010000116.1:0-206 GCF_041473395.1 Vibrio sp. 10N.222.55.C6 | reverse complement strand
CAGGGAGCAATCGCAGAGATGTCTTGTGCTGGCGCTTTCTGATTTTGTTTGATGACCTTATTCAGGCGACAAACGCTCTTGTTTAATCGACAAGGCTCGACTGGCTTAAGTAGGTAATCAAAAGCATTATCTTCAAAGGCTTGAATAGCATATTGGTCGTAGGCGGTGACAAATACCACGTAGGGCATGGTTTCCGGGTCAAGCAT
>NZ_JBFRSD010000115.1:0-263 GCF_041473395.1 Vibrio sp. 10N.222.55.C6 | reverse complement strand
AACTACCTTGAAAAACACCGTTATTAATCAATAAAGAACCACACGTAGGAATAGTTAGATTCATATTATTTCTCCCCAAAAAGACCATAAATGTGACTTTCATCACTGAAATTTTATAAAGCCTAGTCGTAAATTGTTACATTTTTGATCTTTTTGTGAATAACGTCACATAGTGCTGAAATTAAGAACTTTTCAAATCTTTTAACATTCAAATTATTCTGTTTGACTATAGAATCCTTGAAAAATATAAATAAAAAACAAGC
>NZ_JBFRSD010000114.1:0-1535 GCF_041473395.1 Vibrio sp. 10N.222.55.C6 | reverse complement strand
GAAACACAAGCGCTGGATAGCGAATTTAAATCCTATAGAGGCCAGCTTCAGCTGATTGACCCTGATAGTGGTGATAACACTCAGTTTGTTTTTAGCGGGAAGTATTTAGGTCAAGGTTTTGCACCTGGTCACCTTGATGTTTGGCCTAATGGCACTTATCAATTCAGATTAGATACAGGTACCAATCATCATCCGGACGATCTAATCAGTAGCCTACATGCTGGCGAGTCGATGGAGCTCCCCTACGAAGTCGAAACCACTGATGGTCAGAAGCTCACCATTATGGTGAAAGTGACCGGTGAAGATAACCAAGCAAAAATTGCAGTGACGCCCTACTCCAGCCTAAATAATCATGTTTACGAAGATCACACTTCCTTTGGCAATACCACCCATCAGCTCAGCAGTGGTGGCACGTTACACGTAATTGACCCCGATCATGACCAAGCCGGTTTTATCGCACAAACCATCACCACCGCCGAAGGTGGTCAGTTCAATATCAACGCACAGGGCCATTGGTCATACAACATTGATAATGACAAGTTGCAACATCTAGGTGCAGGGGAAAGCTTCCAGCAAACCTTTACCGTTGAATCTATTGATGGCAGTGCTAAAAAAGATATCACAGTGACCGTTCATGGCACCAATGATGCGCCAATTGCCTCGGCTGAAGTGCGTTTAGCGAATGGCTTAGAAGATACCCAGATAGTCCTCACCCCTGCACAGCTACTGGCCAATTCTAGCGATGTTGACGACAACGATATTGGCAAATTATCCATTGCAAATTTAGTGGCTGATCATGGAACGGTTATCGATAATAAAGATGGTACATTCACCTTCTCACCGGAAAAAGATTATAACGGTGCCGTGCAATTTAACTATGACATCAAAGACGCGCATGGTGGCATCACGCATACCCAAGCTGGGCTGACCTTAACAGCCTCACAAGATGCAGCAACATTTACCGGTGATAGCACTGGCGATGTACATGAAGGGCATAGTTTTACTGCTGCCGATGGAACAGTCACTAATAGCTCTGTGGGGGATCGTTCGCCCGATCATCAACATGGCAATATTGGCAAGCTTTGGAATGATCAAATCCATACCGACGGCCACCTTAATATCAACGATGCCGATAGCGGTGAAGCCCACGCTCAAACAGGTGTTTATCACGGAAGTTATGGTCAGGTCATATTACAAACAAATGGCGATTGGAGCTATTACGCATCAATAGGCCAGGATGCAACAGGCAGAGCAATTGATAAACTTGGAGAAGGGCAAACATTAACTGATACAATAACGATCCAATCAAAAGATGGTACACCCCACGATATTGTTATTACTATTCATGGTGATAATGACCGACCTTATTGCTCATCAGAAGTGGTGCTTGCAAATGGCAGTGAAGATACACGCCAAACCTTAACCACCGCGCAACTATTAGCGAATACCGTCGATGTGGATGCCAATGACGCCGGTAAACTAACCATTGAAAACCTGCATGCTGATCATGGTTCCATTCTAAACAATGCCGATGG
>NZ_JBFRSD010000113.1:0-421 GCF_041473395.1 Vibrio sp. 10N.222.55.C6 | reverse complement strand
CAGGCCATCTAATACGCGTGACCACCATTGTTTATTCTCTAAGTACCACTCGACTGTTTTACGAATACCTGATTCGAAAGTTTCTTCTGGCTTCCAACCCAATTCACGTTCAATCTTTGACGCATCGATTGCATAACGTACATCATGCCCTGGCCTATCAGTCACATAAGTAACTAAGTCAAGGTACTTACCCACACCTTCTGGCTTATTTGGCACCAACTCTTCAAGTAATGAACAGATCGTTTTTACAACATCAATGTTTGCTTTTTCATTGTGACCACCAATGTTATAGGTTTCACCTACCTCACCTTCAGTGACCACCTTGTACAACGCTCGTGCATGGTCTTCGACAAACAGCCAATCACGGATTTGCATACCGTTGCCATACACTGGCAGAGGTTTTCCATCGAGAGCATTCAAG
>NZ_JBFRSD010000112.1:0-507 GCF_041473395.1 Vibrio sp. 10N.222.55.C6 | reverse complement strand
TTTACGTGTTGACGCGGCTAGTCCGTTTGTGTTTCATCAACTGGTGCCATTGGTGCAGTCATTTAATCAAGCCTATCCCGATATTGAGCTAGAAATAACCTCCAATGAAGGCATTGTGGATTTACTAGAAAAGAAAACCGATTTAGCAATTCGGATTGGTACGTTGAGCGATTCTACGCTACATGCTCGGTCGCTGGGTCGAAGCCCCTTGTATATTGTGGCTTCACCAGAATATATCTCAAAACGCGGGCTCCCCACTAAAAGCAGCGATCTTGCTCAGCATAATCTCATTGGATTTGTCGCCCCCAAAATTTTGAATGACTGGCCTTTAAAAGGTTTTACCCAACTAGACGCTTTGATGTCATCAAGTAATGGCGAAACCATTCGACAAATTGTGTTGGCAGGAAATGGCATTGCATGTCTATCAGGGTTTATGGTGAATAAAGATATTGCCGAAGGACGTTTAATCTCGCTGTTGGAGAGCGAAAAAATCAGTCATCCACGAAG
>NZ_JBFRSD010000111.1:1648-1785 GCF_041473395.1 Vibrio sp. 10N.222.55.C6 | reverse complement strand
GAGTGAACTCGCCAGTAAAGGGCTGGTTAGCCGCTCTGAATTAGACAACGCCATAGAGAATCGTGATCGTGCTGAAGCGTCATTGAAAGCCGCAGAAGCCTCTTTGGTTCAGGCAAAACAAGCGTTAGGGCCAGAAG
>NZ_JBFRSD010000111.1:0-856 GCF_041473395.1 Vibrio sp. 10N.222.55.C6 | reverse complement strand
TCAGCTCAACTTACAGAAAACCCAAGTGATGGCTCCTTCTCATGGCGTGGTGAGTAACCTACAACTGACGGTAGGCCAGCGAGCAACCGCAGGCTCACCTGTTTTGACCTTTGTTGATCCGCGAGAGGTGTGGATATCTGCGTTATACAGAGAAAACTCGCTAGAGCATATACAAGTCGGGCAAAGAGTTGAGATCGTATTGGATGCGTTACCGGGGCGAGTGCTATACGGCACGGTTGATAGCATTGGTTGGGGAACGGGTGGCAGCAATAGCACTGACCAAGAGACTGGCTTTTTAAATTCAGACACCAATTCTATTGCCGCGCAGCGCTACCCAGTCAATATTGTGTTTGATCATGGTGAGGTTCCAAGCAACATTCGTTTTGGTTCACAAGCCACAGTGGCTGTCATGACAGAGCAAAGTACCCCAGGTGAGTGGCTTGCTCAGCTTTGGATGAGAATTCTAAGCGTGTGGACTTATGTTTCATAGCTCAGCTAACTCCATTATTCGATTGGTGTTACTGCCGCTTTCGCTATTGTTCTACCATCAACAAAGTGGGCAGATGCTCGCTGTTTTGTCGCCCATATTTGTTGTGATGTTCATGACATTGATGCCATCCAAACCACCGATTAATTTAATATTAAAGGTGATTGTTGCATTAATCTTAATCAGCTTTGGTGTGGTGTTTTTTGGTAGTGTATTGGTCGACTCGCCAACCGGTTTTGTCCTCTATTGCTGGCTATTGCTGTTCTGGAGTTATCAGCGTAGCCATCAGAATACAAAAGATATCATCGCGACACTGACCATTATCGTGGTCATCGTGATGGTGGTGGTCAACAAGCAGATGCATCTCCC
>NZ_JBFRSD010000110.1:0-218 GCF_041473395.1 Vibrio sp. 10N.222.55.C6 | reverse complement strand
TTTAAATTGTTAAAGAGCTTCTCTTCGTTGTGACTTACATCACTTCGGAAGAGGCGGCCATTCTAGCGATTTAATTCTCAGTGTCAAACACTTATTTGGAATTAATTCCTACTTTCTAAAAGTAGAAGCGAATCATCGCTTAAAGCTAGTTGCCTTACTAACATTTCTCGCTGAAGCCTTGTGGCGTCTGCCGTGTCAGTGAGGCGGCATTATAGAGA
>NZ_JBFRSD010000109.1:0-248 GCF_041473395.1 Vibrio sp. 10N.222.55.C6 | reverse complement strand
AGAGTTAAACCCACCGGGTCATTGCAGACGCTAATGATGGAGATAGGTTAAGACCACTTGCGGAGAGCCTGTTAATGCGGCGGACACACTAGATGTCATCTAACGAATAAGGCACCGCAGTCGCGCAAAGTCATCAGGGCCACGACGTATGCGAATCGTCGATAAGTAGGCCGAATGTAGAGCGGCAGTCCAAAACCCATCAACATAAGTTTAGCGGATGTTTGACAACCGGGGGAATCCATGTAGCC
>NZ_JBFRSD010000108.1:0-374 GCF_041473395.1 Vibrio sp. 10N.222.55.C6 | reverse complement strand
TAGCTCAGTTGGTAGAGCGCAACCTTGCCAAGGTTGAGGTCATCGGTTCGAACCCGATGTATCGCTCCAAATTTTGTAGTGTTGATTCATTTCGACATTAAGATGGTGTTTTACTTTTCAGTAATCGGCATCGCAATAAAGAATTGCGTGCCCTGGTGGTGGAATTGGTAGACACAAGGGATTTAAAATCCCTCGACGTTCGCGTTGTGCCGGTTCAAGTCCGGCCCGGGGCACCATCTATTTGATTATTACCTCGCTTGGTATTAATCAAAAGAGTTGTTCTCTTAAAACACTATTGAAGGCGCCTTGGCAGAGTGGCTATGCAGCGGATTGCAAATCCGTGGACCTCGGTTCGACTCCGGGAGGCGCCTCCA
>NZ_JBFRSD010000107.1:0-505 GCF_041473395.1 Vibrio sp. 10N.222.55.C6 | reverse complement strand
GGTCTCTAGATGCTGAGATCTTCAAGCAAATCTGATTTAGTGTGTAATCTAGCTGGCAGTTGAATGTGAGGTAAGTCAGGAGATAAACGTTCAGTTTTTATGGAAACTAAATGTGCAACTCGCTGAGCGATGCCATCTAAATCTTGAGCTGATGTAGCAATAAGTGAGCGTGAAGATTTTAGTAATGCAAGTGTGCCTTTAGTTCCATCGACTCCGGCCACTTTAATTCTTTCGGAATAGCCTAGCTTGTCTATCATTTTAGTGATAACCAGAGTAGGTCTATCCCAAGCTGACCAAACACCAGAGATCTGTTCACCTTTATCAGATTTTATAACGTCAGCTAACTTCTTTTTTAAGATTTGATGGCCTAAACTACTATCATAATCTAGTGTCTGGGACACCTCGATGTGACTGTGAGTTGCAAACTCAAATTTTGCTACTAATTCACGCTCGTAAATCATAGGGTGCGCATTCGAACCTATTATTACTATCTCACCTTTAGTTC
>NZ_JBFRSD010000106.1:0-409 GCF_041473395.1 Vibrio sp. 10N.222.55.C6 | reverse complement strand
CTATATGAAAAATAACAATAAAAAATATTTTTCAATTTATTTTGTTTAGAACTCTATTTTTGCAGGTTAAGGTATATACACGTCACAAGGAAGTGCGAAAACATATATTAAACAATAGCTTAAATAGAGAGTTCAACAATGTATATTAAACAAGCACAATCACTCGACGACATGCTTCTTTCTGATTCTAATAAGAAACAGCTAAAGATTATCGCAAAAATGAAAGGCTTCTTTCTGATTCACAGTAAAAGCACAGGTTCAGGCAAATCGCTTGCAGCAAGAATAGTCGCTGATTCGATTTCTGATTCAGCGTTATTTATCGATGCTTCATGCGCAAAATCAGCTAAACAGATCGACAATTTAGATAGAAAGTTAGCTATGCACGATCTATCGAATTGCTCGCCAGTCG
>NZ_JBFRSD010000105.1:0-245 GCF_041473395.1 Vibrio sp. 10N.222.55.C6 | reverse complement strand
GCACTGCCTTCAAGGGTCACGTTTAACTGGCCTAAGGCCGCCATTTCTTCAACGCCATCGATCAACTTTACGGTTTCTTTACCGTAGCTTTCTTCAAACGCTTCGCGCTCAAAAACGCCGCTTGAGACGACGGGGAAAAGTTGTGCAGCAATTAAAGTGGCACGGTCCATGGACAAGGTGACCAAGATTTCGATCATCTCACGGCCACGCCAAAGCAAGAGCGATGCTTGCTCGTGATCTTTTAA
>NZ_JBFRSD010000104.1:0-276 GCF_041473395.1 Vibrio sp. 10N.222.55.C6 | reverse complement strand
GTGTTATTAAGGCTATCCATAGCTAAATTTCACAATAATTCATCAATCTTAATTAGATCACATTTTTACTTTAATTGGTATTAGATTCAGAAAGCAAAAAGGCTCTAGCATTTCTGCTAGAGCCTTAAATATGGCAGGGGTGGAGAGATTCGAACTCCCAACACGCGGATTTGGAATCCGCTGCTCTGCCAATTGGAGCTACACCCCTAAAACTTTCATTACTTCAGATTCGAAAAAACCTCGCACTAGGCGAGGTTATCGAATAAGTGGCGGAGT
>NZ_JBFRSD010000103.1:0-389 GCF_041473395.1 Vibrio sp. 10N.222.55.C6 | reverse complement strand
CTGTTTGCCGAAGGTGCTTTTTCTCAAGCCTTTGTACCAGTATTAACGGAATATCACGCCGCAGGTGATAAAGATAAAACTCGAGACTTGATAGCAAAGGTGTCCGGTACTCTTGGGGTGTTGGTTTCTATTGTTACGGTGCTTGGGGTATTAGGCTCTGGGGTTATCACCGCAATGTTCGGTGCGGGTTGGTTTATTGATTGGCTTAATGACGGCCCCTCGGCGCCTAAGTTTGAACTCGCCAGCCTAATGCTGAAAATTACTTTTCCTTATTTATGGTTCATTACGTTTGTCGCTTTATCAGGTGCAATCCTTAATACCATGGGCAAATTTGCGGTTTCGTCATTTACGCCTGTGTTCTTGAACGTAATGATCATAGGCGCTGCATG
>NZ_JBFRSD010000102.1:0-539 GCF_041473395.1 Vibrio sp. 10N.222.55.C6 | reverse complement strand
CTATCCAGCGCTTGTGTTTCAGTGAGCTGAATGACATTAGAAACCAGTGTGGCTTTATCATCTGTCCCGGCAATCGTAAGCGTGGCGGTTTGTTGCGTACTTCCACCATGGCCATCTTCTACTTGATAAGTGATAGCGATTTGTTGCGACTGACCATTGGCCAAATGGTTAAATGCGGGATCAGTGGCATCAACAATTAATGTATGACCATCAGTATCTAAGGTGATACCTGCGGGGATTTTCCCTGCCTGAAGTTGACCATCGATGGCATATTCAAGGTGACTGACGCTTAAAGCGTCGCCGTCTTTGTCTGTGGCACCTACTAGCAGATTGAGGGTGTGATGATTATCGGCCCCCTCACTGACACTGTCGGTTAAAGGCGTCACATCAGGGTTGTCGTTAACCGCAGCTAAGTTGGTGGTTGCGCCGGTGTGTGTTACACCACCGTGTGCATCTTTGACGTCATAGCTAAAGTGCACCGCGCCGTTGTAGTCTTTTTCTGGGGTAAACGTAAACGTACCATCGGCATTGTTTAGAAT
>NZ_JBFRSD010000101.1:0-708 GCF_041473395.1 Vibrio sp. 10N.222.55.C6 | reverse complement strand
GGCTCTAGTTGCTTCAAGTAATGTATATGTACCAACAATATTAGTTTCGATAAATGCAGCAGGGCCGTCAATCGAACGGTCAACATGAGATTCAGCAGCCAAGTGCATTACTGCATCAGGCTTATGCTGCTCAAAAATACGGTCTAGCTCAGTACGATTACAAATATCTACCGCTTCAAATGCATAACGCTCGTGCTCTCCCACTTCAACAAGAGACTCTAAGTTACCCGCATAAGTCAACTTATCAACATTCACGACGCTGCTAGATGTATTATTTATAATGTGACGAATGACTGCTGAACCGATGAAGCCAGCGCCGCCTGTAACTAATATCTTCATAAGATTTCTAAAACCCTAAAATTCAAAGGAAAAGTTCTTCTAATTTTGCAAATCTATTTATTACTATTCGAAGGATAGTTCGATACGTTAATACCAACTCAAATGCTCACCAACTAAAATAGTTCAGAATCAATTGCGACCAAACAACTCTCATGTCACACGTAAGCCGGCCTTCAAACAAAAGACGTAGAATCTTTCATACTAAGACCGATAAGATCGCATTTTGAGTAGGTAATAATGACTAGATTAACACAATCATATCACACTAGAATTAAAGAATTATTCCGCTAGCTCGCTTCGTTTGTTCCTTGCTATACTCGTGTGAGTTTGTATTCAAAAAAGTAGGAAGAAATATGATTATCGTAACTG
>NZ_JBFRSD010000100.1:0-337 GCF_041473395.1 Vibrio sp. 10N.222.55.C6 | reverse complement strand
GCATAAGCACTCTCTTTGATGCTAGTGATACCGTGTTGGTACTGTAAAATTGGTAAACTGCTGTCGATAGCTGCTCCTTCAGGTACAAACATAACGAACGGCACTGACTTTGCTGCTCGAATTTGCGGTACAGCGCTGTATTTCGTCATAACTCTAGCGCTATCCAATTGCTCTCCGCTTGCAAGAGTTAACTTTTCTCCAATGAGTAATTGTTGGTACTCTGCTTGATAGAGTTGAGCAGCAGGCTCTGTGATCCCTAAACCTGCCAGCTGTGTAGCAATAGCTGTTTTGTCCGAGTCACTTCCTGAGCTGAGTACATTCAAGATAGTTAAAACAC
>NZ_JBFRSD010000099.1:0-290 GCF_041473395.1 Vibrio sp. 10N.222.55.C6 | reverse complement strand
ATAATGACTTGTACTAAATTTAAATTAACTACAGTTGCAGCATTAGTTTTAGCTGCAACTAATGCCAATGCTGCGCTTTACAAGGTCGTTGAAGTCACTCCTTCAATTACAGGTGCCTCTGAAATCTATGGTGTGGCGATTCAACCTGGTGTTGCGACAGACGGAACGAATGAGCTTGCGTTAGGTTGCTTCGATTCAGCTGCAACCAACTGTACCGATAGTGCATTTAAACTTGCTGGTGAGACTCGCGATACGCTTGAAGCGGTAAGTTATCGTGAAGAAGTACCATT
>NZ_JBFRSD010000098.1:0-533 GCF_041473395.1 Vibrio sp. 10N.222.55.C6 | reverse complement strand
ATTGAAATACCATGAGAAGCCAGGTTATCAAAGGTATCGTCTGTGCCTCGGGTTAGCGGTAAATCATCGCCCTCAGCGACCAAGTTCGATAAGAAATCGATGCTCTCAGTCACAGCCTGCCAGCACTCTTTAACTACAGAAATATCTTGCGTGTTTTGATAGTGACGGTACACCATCAGAATGTATTTCGGTGCTAAGTCCTTCCACTCTTTCACGTTGTGCCAGCTGTACGCGTCAGGCTGGATGTCGAACGGGCTACCCAAGTCATGAATAACCGCACCTCGAATAGCACGCACGCCTTGGTACTTCTCATCGATCAATTCAGCATTCGGTGTTGCTTCATATTCCCAGTAGCGGCGCTGAGTAAAGTCTTCAGCCAAAATCGCTTTTGAGAACTCTTTCATTACGCAGCCATCAAGCTCCGGCAGCAAGTAAAGCAGTGAAAATGAGCCGTAAAAATACACATCCAGAGAGTTAAAGAATGGGTAATCAACACACTCTTTCACTAGGAACTTGTCTTCTTTATCCCATAC
>NZ_JBFRSD010000097.1:0-353 GCF_041473395.1 Vibrio sp. 10N.222.55.C6 | reverse complement strand
CGGTCATTGATGCGCGATACATAGCCTATTACGTGAGTGAGCACATCACCGTAAGGGTAGAAACGCTTCAAAGTTCCCGTAACTTCAACACCTGGGAATTTGTGTTGGTTTACAGAGAAGACGGCAACTTGTTCTTCAGACAGTTGATTAAGAATAGGTACTGATTTAAAGCGTCGTGAATTACGACGATCACGATTAAAGCGCTCGATACGCTCTGGCGGGATCTCAATTAATGCTTGCAGACGAGCAAGCGTGTCATCCATATCTTTAATTTTTTCGGGTATGATTTCTAGATTGAAAACAGGACGGTTTTCGGCAAGAAGTATACCGTTGCGATCGTAAATCAAACCACG
>NZ_JBFRSD010000096.1:0-217 GCF_041473395.1 Vibrio sp. 10N.222.55.C6 | reverse complement strand
CTCGTTGATGAATATCAAAAATTGATTCTTAGGAATCACATTGATTTCAATGAACTGAGTGACCAATCGATAATTTATTATCGGCACAGTCAATTCATTACCATTCTGTTGGAATGGTAATAGCTTTAGAATTACTTTTTGTAGTTTTGAAGTCAGTATTCGTTGAGTCACACCTATTAATTTAGGTAATCAAAACTTTAAATTGAAGAGTTTGATC
>NZ_JBFRSD010000095.1:0-478 GCF_041473395.1 Vibrio sp. 10N.222.55.C6 | reverse complement strand
GGTGATATTAGTGATGCAATCTCATAGCCAGCCAAATCTTGTGGGGTGACAATTGATTTTTTTACTGGATGGTCTTTTCTTACAAATAGCCGTCCATCAAGCTCAACGAGCTTTTGAATATAAATTTCTTTTGAGACATTAGGTAGTTGATAAGCAACGCCTAAAAAGATCTTTCCTTTTTGTATGTCTTCAACTGAGGATGTTGTCCAGCTAGTTAATTCTAACTCACAGTTTGGAGCTTGATGCTTGATGATTTTGTAGAGAACCCCTGATAAACATGATAATACCGCGGGGGACAACGCAATTTTTATTGGGTTGTCAATTTGCTTTGGGTCAAAGGTATTTGAGGAGTTAATTGCGGTTTTCAAACCATCTAAATGAGGTGAGATTTCATTCGCTAGCTCTTCGCTAAATGCGGTGGCTTGTAAGCCACCATGAACTTTAACGAAAAGGTCATCGTTGAAGTGGTGTCTTAGCT
>NZ_JBFRSD010000094.1:0-598 GCF_041473395.1 Vibrio sp. 10N.222.55.C6 | reverse complement strand
TGCCACATTCCAACCTCTTTTCTATCCATAACTATCCCAACCTGAGAGCTATTGATATTGACATCGCGAGCGAACTAAAAATGGTCGGAGTATATAGCCATATCCATACAAAGAATCGTAATAGCCCTCTTCATATGTGGCTCTGCGATGTTGTTCAGCAAGCACTAAACGAACAGATTAATAAGTAGTGCTTATTACAATTATACAAAATACTACTTAGCCTAAAAATAAAACACTGTTTAATATTAGCCCTATCAAAACGGATACTGAACTACGAAGGATCGTGCAGTTAAGTTAACCCTAAATAGAGACTAATATGAAAATTGCACTTACTACCCTAATTTCAGCTTCACTACTTTCTGTTCCAGTTCTTGCAAACAACTTTGACAGCCAACACCGTGTGGGTATCGGTTACAACCAAACTCAAGTAGACGATTGGCTAACCGATGACACAGTTGATTGGGGTAACGGTATCAAACTTGAATATGGTTATGAATTTAACCGTATCGTAGGTATCAACGTTTCTTACGCAACGAATAGCGATGACGAAAACGTTGAAGGTATAAAAGCCGAGATCGATGGTTACAAATTCCAAGTT
>NZ_JBFRSD010000093.1:0-353 GCF_041473395.1 Vibrio sp. 10N.222.55.C6 | reverse complement strand
AAGTTCGTTTTGTATGCTATCGCCTGAGTGTGACGCTTTCGCGCAAGTTATTTGACAGTTAGGATGCATTTCCGTGGCAGTTACATTTCACTCATATGACAGCAAGCCTTTGTTTATTGTCACATTCCTGTTAACTCCGTGGTTTACCTTATTGGGCACACGAACTTATGGACTAGATCAGCAATGAGAACATTGGCCACAGGGCAATCAGGGACACAGCTAGGCAGAATTAAGGCAAGCATCAGAGAACAGCTTCAATCAGGCATCTTCACCGAAGGGCAAAAACTGCCATCCGAAAGAGAGCTCAGCGAGCTGTTTTCAACCACACGAATCACGCTCAAAGATGCGTTGGT
>NZ_JBFRSD010000092.1:0-409 GCF_041473395.1 Vibrio sp. 10N.222.55.C6 | reverse complement strand
CCATGTGACTTGGAACGGTGAACCTTGTTCGTTGTAACCTGGGCCCGTAGTCGAGCCTGCATATTGAATGGCAGAACCTGTATTTTGTGGAATGTTCGTCGCTTGGTGCAAACCATTCACTTTAGAGTGCTTAGCTAGCTCTTCAAAATCGAGCGCTTTGTTATCATTCACTAAGACGTAGACTTGGGTTTCTACACGTAGCTGAGGGTTAGTAATTGCATCATTGAAACACGCCCCTAATGTTTCACCCGGCTCCACTTGCGCCGTTGAGTACACATAATGCACTTCAATAGTATCACCGGAATGAAGCGAACCATGATCGCTCGGACAAACCTTACCCTCAAATGGTTTTAGTTCAGCCTCGCTTAGCTTACCTGTGTATTTGAATCCACTTTGGAAACCTTTGCCG
>NZ_JBFRSD010000091.1:0-492 GCF_041473395.1 Vibrio sp. 10N.222.55.C6 | reverse complement strand
AGGCTTTGGCATTGCTCTAAGTATGTGAGTGAACTTAGATGATCTGATCGTAGCTTTAAGCATTAGTTCCCTGATTTAGGAAACAAAGCCCCTTTTTGATGAAATGGTCTAGTTTTTAACTAGGCCATTTTTGTATAGGGAAGACAATGAGTAGACCACTGAGAATAGAGTATGCGGGTGCGCTCTATCATGTAACGTCGCGCGGTAATGCTCGACAGCCGATTTATCTGGAAGAGCAAGATTTTGAATTGTTTATCGAAGTGTTGTCAGGCACCAGTGAGCGATTCAATTGGGTCGTGCATAGCTACTGTTTAATGACCAATCATTACCATCTACTCGTCGAAACTCCTGATGGGAACTTAAGTAAGGGAATGCGTCAGCTTAATGGTGTGTATACCCAAAAGTTCAATAGAAAACATAACCGAGTCGGTCATCTATACCAAGGTCGCTTTAAAGCCATTTTAGTCGACAAAGACGCTTATCTATTGGAAG
>NZ_JBFRSD010000090.1:0-430 GCF_041473395.1 Vibrio sp. 10N.222.55.C6 | reverse complement strand
TGTCAGATATATTGGTCAACGGCCCTAAAAGTGTTTACGTGGAGCGAAGAGGTAAACTTGAAAAAACGCCCTATACTTTTCTTGATGATCGCCATTTAAGAAACATTATTGACCGTATCGTCAGTCAGGTTGGTCGCCGCATAGATGAAGCGTCACCTATGGTAGATGCCCGTTTAGTTGATGGTTCACGTGTTAATGCGATTATCCCACCTCTCGCACTTGATGGTCCTTCCGTTTCTATCCGTCGTTTTGCTGTAGACCGTTTGACTATGGATAACTTGATTGACTATAACTCAGTGTCTCCTCAGATGGCTAAGTTTGTCGAAGCTGCGGTTAAAGGTGAATTAAATATCTTAATCTCTGGAGGGACTGGCTCTGGTAAAACGACAACACTTAACATCTTTTCTGGCTTTATTCCTAGAGATCAACG
>NZ_JBFRSD010000089.1:0-773 GCF_041473395.1 Vibrio sp. 10N.222.55.C6 | reverse complement strand
CAATTTGGCTTACTCCGATTTTTGAGTCCCAAGCGATCACGGGACAAGACCATTGGGCCGATCGTTTGGATGCAACGGGCTACTTTGCCACGGATTATTTTAAGATTGATCCTCGTTTTGGTGATTTGGAGACCGCGAGAACGCTGGTAGATGAAGCGCACAAACGCGGCTTGTATGTTTTCTTTGATGGCGTGTTTGGTCATCACAAAGAAGGGCTGATTAAGCCATCTCCATCAGGGCTGTTACCTTCTGGTTCGAGTAATCCAGTGGATTACCCAGCAAGCTTGGATTTCTATAAAGAAGTCGCGACTTACTGGGTAAAAGAGCTAAAAATTGATGGTTGGCGTTTAGACCAAGCGTACCAAGTTCCAACCGATGCATTGACACAAATCCGCAAAGCGGTGGATGAAGCCTCGCAAAGTGTGACATACACCAATGCGAATTGGGAGCAAGTTAATCCTTTGGGTTACATGGTAGCTGAGATCTGGAAAGGCGAATCAGAGATTGGAAGTGACGCCTACGGTGCGTCTGCTGAACCTGCGTTGTGCTCGGCATTTGATTTCCCTATGCGCTATCGAATCGTAGAAACATTAGCGGTTAATGAAAGTGGCCTGGGGGGGCGAGGTGTCGATTGGTTAGACAATGGCTACCAAACGCACCGCTTATATCCATCCCATGCACAGCCGAACTTAATGATCGGTAATCACGATTTAGTTCGTTTTGGCGATTTACTTCAACGTGGTGGGTTGGCTGATGTGAACGACGTAGAATAT
>NZ_JBFRSD010000088.1:0-1044 GCF_041473395.1 Vibrio sp. 10N.222.55.C6 | reverse complement strand
ATTTATAATTTATAATGAAAAATTTAGAAAAGCGCAGTAATAATGTATATACAGAAGAGAGTTTTAACGAATCCCGCCCTCTGGCCAACTTTGAGTTCAAATGGCAAAACTTCGCCCTAACCTCCTTCTTTGGTGTGTTCGCTGGTATGCCTCTACGACTTTGAGCTCTGCCAATCTAAGTTATACGTTGGCCGAACACGGCATCCTTGTTAATCGTTCTACGATTTACAGCTGATTGGGGTATTGAACACATTTCCCCGAAAAATTCATCCTCCATCTAATTAGTAGACGATTTGGGAATCTTGCATGCCAATAGCGGAACTGGTTACATCTCAACAGAAAAATGTCCTCAGCAGTACTCATGTTCTTTAGGTTTTAAGCTCGTTACTTGATGGATTAGAGGTTGATATCGAAAGGGAAGTCCCACAAGATCCGTTGAGAGCAGTGTTTTATTTTCTCATTAGTTGCTCCCGGCCAGCTTCCATGACAGTAACCATCAACGATCTCATATGTCGTTTTTTTCTTTTTCCTATTTTGCTCAGAACCCCAGCAGAACACATCACTTGATTTGGCATTCACACATGCTCAGATTGTTACGGTGTTCACCTTAACTTCGCCGATCCCGCCTAGAACCTCTCCCTTTAACGCCCTCCTTAATTCGTGAAAGGGCGACCTTAGCCTACGTCAGACGTGATAAACTTTATAGCTCTTAGTCTTCTACAACGGCAAAAGGCAAATCATACGCTCCTTTTTGCATAACTTTTCGGCATAATTAAACCTAATTCTAGGTCGGAAAACCCCAAGCGGGCTAATTGAACTGGCCCCAAGTTTAGAGAGAGCTTTACCTGCCCTGATTCGAAAAGAAGAAATCTGAGGGTTGGGTGGTAACACTCACTCGATTACGACTTATGTCTTCCTCTGGCATAGAACTAGCAGATTCTCCCACTAAGTATTAGGCTCGTCCCTCTGCCGTGTATTGGACTCGCCCCGAAGGAGCCTCTGTCGCGTTTCTACTTCGCTTTCTACTTCGGATTAAAGAAGTTA
>NZ_JBFRSD010000087.1:0-363 GCF_041473395.1 Vibrio sp. 10N.222.55.C6 | reverse complement strand
AACTCTTGGATCAACAAATTTTCAAGAAACGCTTCGGTACATTTAAAAATGTCACGAGTAGCAGCGTTCGCATGAACGATGAACCCTTTTTCATCGGCTACCAACAACGAGTGCTGAACAGTTTCAATTACCTCATTTGCAAACGACTTTTCTTCTTGTAGTTTATCGAGCGTAAAATTGATTTGGTTGTCACGATGTTGAAGTCTTTCGAGCATGGTATTAAAAGCTCGAACCAGATCCCCTATCTCATCGTGGTTCGTTGCGACTAATTTTGGTTGTTCTGAACGACGTTCAACAAAAGCTTGCATCGCCTCATTAAGGTCAAACATTGGATCGATAATCAAGCGTTGAACCAATTTGACC
>NZ_JBFRSD010000086.1:879-1126 GCF_041473395.1 Vibrio sp. 10N.222.55.C6 | reverse complement strand
TCGGTAATCACTTTAATTGTCGCTGGCTCATGGTTTTTATTATCAATATCAGACATTGCACGCTGCTGTTGGGTGTTACACGCATCGGTCGCATTGTTGATGAGATTAACTATCACTTGTTGGAGGCCCACAGGGTCAATATAGAGCTCAACAGGTTGACCCACGACGTAACGCTCAATGGTAATTTGGTGCTGTTCGAGACGGAATTGCAACAGTTCAATAGTGTCCGTGAGCAACTGCTCTATAT
>NZ_JBFRSD010000086.1:0-176 GCF_041473395.1 Vibrio sp. 10N.222.55.C6 | reverse complement strand
TGCTGAGCGTTTCTTTATCATGTTTCTTAGGCGCTGAATGATCGCGTCTGCTCGATCCACTTGCGATTGGATCTTCTCAAACACAGGCTCAATATCGGTGAGTGGTTTGTTTTTAGAAATGCGTAGCAGACCACCTTCACTGTAATTGCGAATCGCTGCCAAAGGTTGATTGATCT
>NZ_JBFRSD010000085.1:0-224 GCF_041473395.1 Vibrio sp. 10N.222.55.C6 | reverse complement strand
CCATTACCGTTGTCGGTAAGAATACCGTCGCCACCGTCGTAGGTCACACCTTCAACCGTTAGGTTGTCGCCTTCAATGTCAGTAGCGCCTGTTAATAGGTCTGCATCGGTGAAGATAAGCGTTCCATCTTCTTCAACGCTGAACTGTTGATCTTGAGGGACAGGCAGGTCATTAACTGGGTTAACGGTTAGATCCGCAGAAGCCTGAACGGTGTTAGTACCATC
>NZ_JBFRSD010000084.1:0-229 GCF_041473395.1 Vibrio sp. 10N.222.55.C6 | reverse complement strand
CTATTGCTGCAACCACTTATGTAGGTGCAAAAGTGGGTATGGGCTGGCTAGACAGCGCATGTGTAGCCGGTGCTAAATGTGATGATGATGCAATTGGTGCAGGCATCTACTCTGGTTACAATTTTAATGACAAATTTGGTATTGAGCTAAGCTCAGACTTCCTTGGCGACTACAAGACAAGCTTTTCAAAAAACGGTACAACAGCTGCGTTCAGCGACCCACTAATCGC
>NZ_JBFRSD010000083.1:0-460 GCF_041473395.1 Vibrio sp. 10N.222.55.C6 | reverse complement strand
AGTCGGCACCGTTCATGCTCTTAAAGTAGGGGATAACAAACTATCTGAAATGGGTAATGGTAATTATCACCTATTGGACTTCGGCTCTGGTGGTAAAACAGTTAAAGAAGGCTTGGGTGGGAACTATAGTTATCCTGTAGCGATTGGTGACAATATAACCACTAAACCAGGAGGAACGGTTGGTCCCACAGGCGATGGCCTGAATACTCGTTTTGGTGATTATGGTGGTGGCTTATCTGCATCTGATTACCCTTCAGATTATGTAACTACAGAACCTACCAATGAAATAACGATTGATGCCGGTACGGGAGAGATCGATTCTGACGGAAGTTATACCTATGCTCAATATGAGTCAGATACCAACGCCTGCATAGCAAACGGTGGTTCTGGGTGTGCATCTAATGGTGTCGCTTGGCGTCGTATTTTGCCAATTCCTATGGTGGATTGCTCTGGTAAAAGT
>NZ_JBFRSD010000082.1:0-1575 GCF_041473395.1 Vibrio sp. 10N.222.55.C6 | reverse complement strand
CTGTCTCTTGATCACAAGTCTGGTTAATCAAGAGACTTAGCGAGTTCATACCCTTCAAGGATGGTTTGTAACCTAAACCATCCTTGCCATAACGTCTTTATAGAAGCGCGCCCCGTTCGCTTGGTATTCTTCCAACCACCTAACCGAGCAATACCGTTGTAAGCCCATGATATATTAGGCGCTTCTTTCGGTAGTTCTTTCTTCTCCAACTTGAGCCACATTAACTTCCACGCTTTGCCTCTTAATACCCGCTCACAGCTGGTCTTAGATAACTCGTCTGATTCATTCATAAACCTCAACTGGAGTAACCGAGTCGCGATAAAAGCCAAAATAACGCTGAGCCTCTCTAAGTTGTCCTTACTTTGCATTCTCAGTTGCTCAACCTCTGTCCCTTCACTTTTCCAGACTTTATGAAAATCTTCTATCAGCCAGCGCCGCTCATAATAACTGACGATTTTGAGTGCCTCTTCCTTGCTCGTTATCGGCTCAGAAGTCAGTAAGTGCCATACGAGCTTATCGCTACTCTCTCCTTGTTCTATACATCCCACGTAGTAAAGCGGAATGTTATCGAACTCTTTCTTGTTAGCAGGAGACTTGAGTGTCACGGGGGCATATTTGATATCTAAATGAGCCTTGCGAGCTTTACGCCCCCCTTTTTGCGGTATTTCGAGCACTTTCTCTCCGGCTGATAACAGGGTAGAGGCATAGCTATAAAGACGATTATCATGCTCTTCAATACAGCGGCTTTGCATTGAGCGAACGATGAACCTTTGTTGTTGCTCTCGCTTGTAAGTGAGGTATTCAAATAGGTCGGCTTCTCTATCGCACACAGAAATGACATCCGAAATTTTATCGCCAAGTCGCTCAGCGACATGGCGAGAGGCTTGTTCCCACTTATAACTTTCTTTCTCTTTGTATGGTCGAGTCGCATGCTGGTGCCTTTGGCCTCGCTTTTCTATATCACGAGTCCAGCGCTGTTGTTCAATTAAACCAATAACAGATTGAGTGTCGGGAGCAAAAAGTAAGGTTGAGTGTACGAACATGGCGCGATGTCGGTTGCCTTGATTGGAGTGCCCGAGTTCATCTCGAATGCTGCGATGGGAGTAACTGAGAGAAGTGGTGTCTTCTAAGGCAAGAAGTGTTTGTTGCTCTAATGCTTCTTGTGCGGTGACATAAAACCCCGCTTCTGCGATATCTTCTGCTTTGATTTGCTCATTACGGATGAAGCGATAAGCCCCTTCCATTTCAGCAGGGGAGATAATGAGTTTCGAGACGGGTACACCAGGTTGCTCGGCCAGTGAGGCTGCGAGAGTAACGAGTCTTTGAGTGCGTCTAGGGTCATTTAGGTGGGCTTGACCGAACTGTTTTTGTGCCCAGAGGGTTGGCTCTATATAGGTCATGATAATCATCCTTGTCATTGCTTAGATGATCAGATCATGAAACCTAAAAATAGTTCAAAAAAAATCCCCAAGCGTGGCTTAGGGATTTGTGTATAAGAGACAGGCTTGGTGGCTGGCTTTGTTGAGATATTGAAAACTAAGTTTACAAGAATGCCGTCTCTATAGAGGCTTTCTC
>NZ_JBFRSD010000081.1:0-347 GCF_041473395.1 Vibrio sp. 10N.222.55.C6 | reverse complement strand
GCCAACCCAGAGGTTCCTGTCTTTACGATTAGTTTCTCTACTAGCACTGTGGGTGAGTACACCTTTACTCTGCTTGAAGCGTTAGATCATGCTGATGGCCAAGCGAAGAACGATCTGAGCTTTGAACTGCCTGTATTTGCCGTCGACCGCGATGGTGACGATTCATTGATGTCGCCATTGAAAGTGACGGTCAGCGATGATGTGCAAGGCATGCAAAACCAAACGTTGACCATTACTGAGCCAACGGTGGCTGATTTGGCTGCTGGTGTTGTCACGACAGGCACGGTTGATGTGATGCCAGTGCAAAGTGCAGATGGGGCAACGATTACCCAGTTCGTTTATGACGG
>NZ_JBFRSD010000080.1:0-257 GCF_041473395.1 Vibrio sp. 10N.222.55.C6 | reverse complement strand
AAATACAAATACAAATACAATAATAATTCAGAAAAGGCAGAACACATGATGTCCAACATTAGTTTACAAGGCTTAGACAAACTAGATCGTAAAATTCTTTCGAATCTACTCTCCAATGGGCGAGAATCGATTGCTAATCTTTCTCGCAACATCGGCTTGTCGCGAACAGCAGTCGCTGAACGCATCAACAGACTTGAAAAAACCGGTATTATCAAAGGGTATACGGCACAAATAAGAGTAGAAAATGACGGGAGAAA
>NZ_JBFRSD010000079.1:0-398 GCF_041473395.1 Vibrio sp. 10N.222.55.C6 | reverse complement strand
ATTGAGTACGCTAGGTCACCAGACACTGGTGCATCATCAACGGCAGTTACACTCACATCGATGTTTGCAGATACCGTATCGGTGCCGTCAGATACATCAAAACCGAAGTTTACGTCGCCATTGAAGTTTTCATTCGGCGCAAAGGTGTACGTACCGTTGCCATTGTCAGTAAGGATACCGTCGCCACCATCGTAGGTCACACCTTCAACCGTTAGGTTGTCGCCTTCAATGTCAGTAGCGCCTGTTAATAGGTCTGCATCGGTGAAGATAAGCGTTCCATCTTCTTCAACACTGAACTGTTGATCTTGAGGTACTGGCAAATCATTTACTGGGTTAACGGTTAGGTCTGCAGAAGCTTGAACCGTATTGGTGCCATCAGAGATATCGAAGCTGATATC
>NZ_JBFRSD010000078.1:0-357 GCF_041473395.1 Vibrio sp. 10N.222.55.C6 | reverse complement strand
CACGAACACAACCTTGCGATTCAACTACTTGATTGAGCAAAATTCTCAAGCGCCTTATCAAGCATCACAACTTGTTCTGGGCTTGCGCCTTTTTGTGGGCCGAATATATGGCTAGCACCGTTATCACCACACAACGGATTATCGACATCGCACGCCACAATTAACTCGATATCAGCATAGCGTGAATCTAAACCAGTAAGATCAATCGATGATAAATCAGCTAGTGCAACGCCACCTCGGCCAAGCTCTTGTCCAGTACTATCTTGCCCTTTGCCATCTTGCCCTTTACTAACTAACAAGCGTCCACCTAACGCTTGAACAATACCTGCACCACCATCGTTGGTCGCACTGCCACCC
>NZ_JBFRSD010000077.1:0-229 GCF_041473395.1 Vibrio sp. 10N.222.55.C6 | reverse complement strand
ACGATGAGTGTCCACACAGATTGATGGTTTAGATTTAGTTAAAGCCAGAGCTTTAATTAATAACGTAAGTTATTGATTAAAGCTTTTTGCTTTATGCTCTTTAACAATTTGGAAAGCTGACTGATTGATTACTTACGAGTAATTCAATCAAATTTAAAAGTTCTCAATGTTTATCTTTCATTAGATAAACACAACAAACACATTCAAGTGTCTTGTATTCGATTCAAAC
>NZ_JBFRSD010000076.1:0-565 GCF_041473395.1 Vibrio sp. 10N.222.55.C6 | reverse complement strand
CCAAGGTTTTTGGTTGTCATCAAGAAGGGTTAATTCTCAATGACTGTTTGCCGGACTCAATTGTGATTCAAACTAAGTTTGAATCACTCTTTATTTCCACTTTTAAAAAGTGAAGACAAAAAGCCAAGACACTTGAATGTGTTTGTTGTGTTTATACCGTTCTTATTAAATAAGAGCAGATAAACATTGAGAACTTTTAAATTTGATTGAATTACTCGTAAGTAAGTCAATCAGTCAGCTTTCCAAATTGTTAAAGAGCTTGATTCAATAAAATGAACCATTTTTAAAAACACTTAAATAAATGTGCTTAAAGATGGTATCCCGTAGGGGAGTCGAACCCCTGTTACCGCCGTGAAAGGGCGGTGTCCTAGGCCTCTAGACGAACGGGACATAGGTTACTCTTAACTTTTTAAACCTATCAATCTGTGTGGACACTCATCGTAAATATCTTCGTATAAGGAGGTGATCCAGCCCCAGGTTCCCCTAGGGCTACCTTGTTACGACTTCACCCCAGTCATGAACCACAAAGTGGTGAGCGTCCTCCCCGAAAGGTTAAACTACCCAC
>NZ_JBFRSD010000075.1:0-3210 GCF_041473395.1 Vibrio sp. 10N.222.55.C6 | reverse complement strand
CAATCGACCATCGCCATATGATTACTATCGAAATGCTAGACGGCTCAAAATCCCATTTATACCTACTACGCAGGAAAGATGGCAAGCGTCTTCATGACCGTTATTATGTCCCTATCAAGGTTCATGACGAAGAAACCATCAAACAGGTAAGAGACAGTACGCCAGAGCTTGTTAACTGGGTTACAGAGTCAGAGCTAGATTCTTTAGACCTCTATTTTGAAGACGTTGCAAACCCATTTTTAGCAATCGAACGTAAACGCCACCAACGAGATTTAGAACAAGAATTCTTTGATTTGTTACAGGGTAATGTTTATGAATGGAAACGCGCTGATATCATGAGGGCGGGAGCTACAACAACGCAATGGCAAGACTTTAAAGACGTTGATGTATCAAAGTACGGTTTTACGAAAGATGTTTGCACCATCACGACCAAGCACTATACAAAACAACATAAGACTGTAATCTATCGGGAGTTCAACGAATTGCGTATTTCGGTGATTGCGATCGCTCGTTTCGGTTTATTCCGATCACTTGATCCTGCCGTTTTTCTCTCTTCCTATTTTTACTCTAAGTGATCGGATTGCGCCAGTTTTCTCATCGACTCACCTCCTAGTTCTATTCGATGACTATTGTGTACCAGCCGATCCATTAGAGCGTCTGCGACAGTGGCGTTACCGATCATGTTGTACCACTCCTTTACAGGTAACTGACTGATGACGATCGTGCTGCTGTTTTGGTAACGATCTTCAAGCACTTCTAATAAGTGACCAGCATGCTCTTGGGTTAGCTTTTCCATCCCCCAGTCGTCGAGGATTAGTAGAGCTTTCTTAGCCAACGATTGAAGTTGCTTTTGATAGCTACCGTCCAGACGACCTGCGGTCAGGTCATCAAGCAGGCGAGTTAATCGGTAGTATCTGACCGTGTGTTGTTGGTCGCAGGCACTGGTTGCCAGTGCGCAGCCAAGATACGTTTTGCCAGCACCTGTTGGGCCTGTGATCAAGATATTCTGGTGCTTATGTAGATAACTGCCCGTTAGAAGTTCGCTCATCTGTTTACGATTGAGATTTCGTCCCTCCTTGTAGATGAGTTGGCTCGGCTGAGCATCCACTCTCAGTTTGGCTTGCCGTTTTAAGCGTTGGATTTTTGTCTGATTGCGATTCAAGATTTCACTTTCCAGAAGTAGGCTTAGCCTTTCCTCGAAGTCCAGCTCTGCGTAGGTGCTCAGTTGTTCTTGTTGCTGCTCTAACGCTTTCACTGCATGGCTCAAGCGGAGGGTTTTGAGTTGGTTGTTCAGTGCGTTCATTTGTATTTCTCCTAGTGATAACAGTTCGGGCCACGGACATTGCTATGAACAAGGTTCGGCGTGCTCGTGTTGTCTTTGCTCAGTTGTCCTTCACGATTGTTCTTCAGCAGATTGTTGATGAAGGTGTAGTTCGGTTTTGTCAGCATCAGCGCATCTTTACAGGCTTGCTCTAAGCGCGACTCGCCATGCGCTTTACTCAGATTGAGCAGCCCAAGGCAGGAGCGATACGACTGCTCTGGATGAGGCTTGGAGTAGAGCATCTTATTGATGACTTCTCGTGTGGCTGGGCCGATATTGGCTCCCCAGTTGAGCAGGCGTCCAGGCGACCACTTCTGATGTTGATGATTACTCGGCATGTGCTCTGGTTGGGTGCTGTTTCCGCGCTCTCTTTGGCTGCGTGGATGCTGGGCTACCAAGTTACCTTGATGGTAGATCTGCACCAGACGGTTGGAGGCTTCCAGTTCGACATGGTGACCAACAAGTTGATGTGGCACCGAGTAGTAGTGGCGGCGATATTCTATGTGATAATCAGGCCCAACCTTGGCTCGCTTGGTTTCGGTATAGAGGTATCGCTGCTTAGGTAGCGGCTTTAACGCTGGCTTATCGAGTTTGTCGAACAGCGCTTTGCGGCTCGCACCATACTGTTTCATCTCACGTTCGTTTAAGTCATTCATAAGCTCACGGATGGCAAGGTTCAGCTCTTTGAAGGTATGGAAGGTTTGATGTCGTAGTCGCATCATGATCCAGCGTTCCACTAGGAGCACGGCATTCTCTGCCTTGGCTTTGTCTTTCGGTTTGTAAGGGCGAGCTGGCATCACTGCGGTTTGATAGTGATTCGCCAGTTTTTGATAACTGTCGTTAAGTCTCGGCTCATAACGATTGGCTTTGGTGACCGCGCTACGTAGATTATCGGGAACCAAGAGCTGTGGTACACCACCGAAGTGCTCGAACGCATTGGCATGCGCCTCTAACCAGTAAGACTTACCTTGACTCGGGAAGGCTTCAACATAGGTGTAATTGGACGCACCTAAGGTCGCCACGAACACTTCTGCTTCGCGCACTTCACCTGTATCAGGGTTGACCACTTGAAGCCGAGGCCCACAGTAATCGATAAACAGCTTGTCACCTGCCACATGGAGCTGGCGCATGCTGCGCTTTTGAGTTTTGAACCAACGAGTGAAGTGCTCGCAGAACTGAGTGTAAGCGTAAGCTTGTTCTTGATATTGCTCATGGTATTCCTGCCACAACAACATCTTTGTCATGCCTTTACGTCTGAGTTCGACTGCGTATTGAGTGAAGTCTGGCATGACTTTATCGCGACTGGCTTTCTTGCCGTGATACAGCGCTTGCGTGAGATCAGCATCGCTGCAACTTTCGGGTAGAGGCCAGCCAAGTTGGCTTTGTTTAAAGCGAGTAAGGAGTTCCGATATGGTGGACGGGCCGAGTTTCAGGCAAGAAGCGATACCACGATTGGAGAGACCGCAGTCGTACTTAAGGCGTAATACCTCTTTGATTTTGTTCATTGGAGTTCTCTTTTTGGCCATTGTCGCTTCCTTACGTTCTTGTTTAAGAAGTAAAGAATAGCGAGCTATTGATTTAAAAGAGAAAAAGGAAGGATTTCGGGCATTCCGATCGCGGTTTTCGCTATTCCGATCACCGATTTCGGAGTTAGGCTAAAAGTGATCGGATAATCGCGGAATCAGTGATCGGTTTAAACCGAAATGGGTGATCGGATAATCCCGAAATGACTGATCGGAATGCTCCGAAATATGCAGCAGAAACGGTCGTTGCTTTAATTCCGTAGCGTTCCGTAAGCAACGTAGCTTGCTCTTCAAGCTCTTTTTCTCGACGAGCGACCAAAACAACGTTCAATCCTTTTGCTGCAATCTGGCTTGCCATTTCTGCGC
>NZ_JBFRSD010000074.1:0-345 GCF_041473395.1 Vibrio sp. 10N.222.55.C6 | reverse complement strand
GTGATCGTGATGGTTTCTGTATCTGCGCCATCCGCCGTCGGGATCGTGTACGTCACCGTCTCGCTTTCATTCGCATCCAGGTACTGCACCGCGTCGTTATTCACGGTGTACGTCCACGTACCATCGGCTGCGATGCTTAAGCTGCCCAGCTCGGAGCTCACGGTTGAGTTGTCCGCATCGAACACTGGCGTGCCGAACGCGCCATCGCCGTCCGCATCGGTCAGCGTCACGCTGCCCGTCGTGGTTAGGTTGCCGTCAGTCACCGCAACGTCTTCCGTCACGCTGCCTGTATCGCTGTCGCCAGTTTCTAGCGTGATTTCTGAGTCGTCTTCCGCACCATTGATG
>NZ_JBFRSD010000073.1:0-270 GCF_041473395.1 Vibrio sp. 10N.222.55.C6 | reverse complement strand
CAATATTTCAAGTAATCGTTTGTTTTTACTCAAGAGACAGATCGACTAGACTACAATGAAGTGGAATTCACTTTAATTTTTAAAACATCGTATTCGGCAGGCGAGTAAATCGTGCTGTCGGATCGAGAGAGAGAGCATGTCAAAAGCAGAAAAATCTTCGCGTAAGCTTAGTTTAATTATTATTTCGGTTATTTTAGTAGTGTGGCTTTACAGTTTGTGGGCCGACCGCGTCACACCAATGACGGGGATCGCCCGTGTTCACTCTTATAT
>NZ_JBFRSD010000072.1:0-1928 GCF_041473395.1 Vibrio sp. 10N.222.55.C6 | reverse complement strand
AATAGCTGCGCTTTTTGTTTGTGCGCCGAGCATGGCGTTGATCTAGGAGGTGAAAGTCCTCTACGGGCTCAGTCGAGCGAGAACCGTTAGCCTATGCAAGGGTGTTCACCGTGAGGTGAAATCTGAAGGAAGCAAATGGCAAAACTTGGTTGTGACGAACAGAAATCTGATAGTAGGTCATTACAACTTGGGCAACCTAGCAATAGATAGAATAGCCCGATGCCTCGACGGGAAGTGTGTAGTGATAAATCAGGCACGGCCAAGGGAAAGAGCAACGTCTTACCTCGGGAGATCTTATTACTTGTCTCGATAGAGACTAATACAGCAGCGATGCGGTATGACGAGCAATAAGAAGTCAGCAGAAGGCATAGTACCTTAAGGAAGTACAACTTAAGGGAAGGCCCGAACTGAATATATCAAGAAGCAGTCACTAGACACTCAATCATGTGGGGTCATAGCAAGATGAAAACCATCTCTACGTCCCAATGGGCGATACAGCAAGTAAAGCTCATGGTGATGAAGAATGACAAGCATGATTGGCGTAAACAGGAGGACGAGTCTTGGTGATCTCAACGTCGTTGATGGAGCAAATCTGCTCTTCAACCAACTTGAATCAAGCTCTACGAAGAGTGAAGAAGAACAAAGGATGTGCAGGTGTCGACAAACTCGACATAGATGCGACTATCTCAACACTTCGACAGGCTTCAAATGGGCAAGCGCTTCGCCAGAGTCTTCTGGAAGGAAGCTACCAACCTCAACCGGTACTTGGTGTAGAAATCCCTAAACCTAGTGGTGGCGTAAGGCAACTAGGTATCCCAACCGTGCTTGATAGAGTTGTCCAACAGGCAATGACCTCAGTACTGTCAGATATCTATGACCCCAAGTTCTCCAATAGCAGTTACGGATTTAGACCAAACCGCAGTGCGCACCATGCATTAACGGCAGCCAGTCATTACATCCGAGAAGGTCGAGGTTATGTTGTAGATATCGACCTAGCGAAATACTTCGACACAGTGAATCACGATAGACTGATGTACAGACTGTCACAGGACATCAGTGATAAACGAGTGTTGAAGCTCATCAGGTCATATCTACAGGCAGGCATAATGCGAAACGGGATGGTTGAACAGAGACAAAGAGGGACACCACAGGGTGGACCATTATCCCCGTTGCTATCCAATATCGTATTAGATGAACTGGATAAAGAGTTAGAGCGCAGAGGGCATAAGTTCTGTCGATATGCAGACGACTGCCAAATCTACGTTCATAGTGAAGAAGCCGCTTATCGAGTTAAAGAGTCGATAACGGAGTTCTTGGAGCAAAAGCTGAAGCTCACGGTAAATCGAGAGAAAAGTGGTGCGACAAGAGTGACAGAGCGGACTTACTTAAGCCACCGCTTCGGGATAGATGGAACAATCCATCTATCGAAGGCAGCACAAACTCAAATGAAGAAGCGAGTGCGGCAGATAACGAAGCGAAACCGAGGGCGAGAGTTGCAAGCAGTCATAGCGGAATTAACTCAATACCTAAGAGGTTGGCAACACTACTTCAAACTCGCCATACGGAAAAGCAGCTTGCAGCGCTTAGACGAATGGATACGGCGACGGCTACGATGTTACCGCTTAAAACAACGCAAACGCAGATACGGCATAGCGACATGGTTACAACAACAAGGTGTAACGGAGCGCAATGCGTGGAAGGTAGCGATGTCAGATAAAGGGTGGTGGCACTTGGCCTTAACGCCGCAGTTAAATCACGCCATGCCAATAAAATGGTTCGAGGAGTTGGGCCTGTACTCATTGCGAGATGGGTATGAGTCACTGAAAATATATTCGGAACCGCCGTATGCGACCCACGCTTGTACGGTGGTGTGAGAGGACGGAGGCCGTGAGGCCTCCTCCTACTCGATTGGTGTCGCTAGTTCAATG
>NZ_JBFRSD010000071.1:0-620 GCF_041473395.1 Vibrio sp. 10N.222.55.C6 | reverse complement strand
GGATATAAGTCAATGTTTGTTTTGTTAAGTGTGAGTAAGTTTTAGTTAATTTGGAATGGGTGTTTATTAAATTTCTTCTGTTTGAGAGGCTTAGGAGTTAGGTGTTCTTACGTTTAGAACTCAATTGATTCGCTTTATTTATAGTTAGTGGTGTTCTCATGTTAAAAGTTGCTAGTCTTATCTTAATCGCTCTCGGTGTTTTTATTGGAATACAATATGGAGATGAGATAGTTAGTCCATTGGGTGGTGGTACTGAAACTGTTCTTAATACAATAGAAAACTTGAAAGGTTAAGGTGAGGTATGTCTATTTTCTCATTTAACGATTTTCTTGAGCGTCTCAGGGACTGCGAACGAATCATCATTCAAGCTCATGACTTTCCTGATCATGATGCGGTTGGCTCCGCTTTTGCTCTCGCTTATTTACTTAGAAAGAAGGGCTTTAAACCACTCATTACTTATCAAGGCTTTATTGATCGTGTTTCTTTACATAATTTGATTGGTTGGCTTGATATTCCCATAGTTAAGTCACATCGATTAGATTTAAAGCCCAATGACAAAATCATTGTGGTAGATGGCTGTATTGGTGAAAAAAATGTTACCGACTTACCGGGTATAGAAG
>NZ_JBFRSD010000070.1:0-3047 GCF_041473395.1 Vibrio sp. 10N.222.55.C6 | reverse complement strand
GAATCCATGTCATTCGTTAGTAGCCTTAATATTTGAAGTTTCTTAAAGAGAGTAAAAGTATGTACAAAATAATTTATTGCGTAATAGTCATGTTTTCTTTAACCGGGTGTGAATCAGATACAGACATTGTTAAAAATAGTGTTTTTACTTATATAGATTATGAAAATAACGCTCAGTCATATGACGCTAGCTATACTATAAAGCAGGCATTTGATCATCGAGGTGTGTGTAATGATATAAAATGGTCGACTTTTCAAGATGACAGAAAAAGAACTATCATCCAAAACGAGTGCACGTTCGATGGTTTTTTAGACTATTTTCCTAATTGGTTGGAAAGTAGAAAGAATTTAGAATTAAACAAGATAAAAAATGACTACGATAAGTTAACTATCTTGAAAAATAAACTTACAAAAGTAAACATTAAACTTGAAGAATATCAACCAATTGTTGATAACAAAAAAAACGATCTTGAAGCATATATGGCTATCTTAAGTAAGTTAAGTCGATTAAATAGTGATAGATCCTATTTGAAAAATACAATTAAAAAGAAAGAAAAACAATTTCCAAATGGTTTGGAGTTTCAACAGGAACAAATAGAACTTAAATATGACCGTCCGTATATGCCAGAATCAGCAAAGGAAACTTATCAGTGGGTTCTTAATAAAGATAAAAATCCTATATATATATATAACGGTATGCATGTGAAATTTACATCTGGTCAAGTTTTGGTATGTGATTATCCTCTGTTTGATTCACTTAAAAGAATATATAGTAACGAATCAATTGGTACATATTCAGCTCTGATTAAAAGTGCAAGATATTGGGCACAGAAAATCAATTCGTATGGAAATTACGAGCAAGAGAAGAATGCAAATTATTATCAAGATGTGCTAAACGATTACGATGTTAAACATGCGGGTGGCATTGGCACACGTCTTACTTGCGAAATAAGCCGCATGAATTGAACAAACATTAGATTATTGACATTCTCCAATTTGATTGGTAGTGGTATCGTTGTCCATAACGGCAACTAACAAGCGCTTTAAACGGAACAAAAACAGTTGGTTAGGTTCCGCTTCGCTCCACATTATAACCAACAATTTTTGTCCGCTTAAGCGGGCGTTATGTAACAAAAGGTAATGGTCAAAGTCACTGTAATTTCAGTTATTTTGACATCTATTGATGCCCATTAATTTGGTATAGAATAAAAACGTATTAAATGATGGAGGGTATCATGGCCAAGCAAGAGTATTGTTCAATCAAAGGATTTGAACCAAGTAATAGAACAAAAGAATATATCGAACAAATGGAGCACATTACTGATATGTCTTCGGTGCTGGAGAAGATCCTGTTTGCTATTCCCTTCTTCCAAATTTTTGCAGGTAGAGATTCTTACAAAGGAGTAGCTTTAGCATCTGCTTCTTATAATGTTTCAACGTATGATTGGCAGTTGTATGAAAGTGCAGTAAAAGCGATTGCTCCAATTGAAAGAGAACGCTTAGAAAATGTAGCTATGAGAGCAATGTTAGACACAAGTGGTGAGGAACGTAAATTTTGGGAGTGTGTATACAATGCATTATAAAGCTATATTATTAATTGTTAGTTGTATATTTTCGTCTTCTGTCTTATCTGAAAGTTGGGCTGAATTTTTAAAAAAAGATCTTAGCTATAAGTACCAAGCTTTAAATGTAAAAGTAGATGCTTGTAGTAAGCTGCGTGAAAGCTTTGTATTAAAACCAATAAAAAGTGATTGGTTTGGTACTTTGACAGATCAACAAAAGAAAGATGTTATTTTATTTGCAAGTGATTATGCGAGTAAGCAATGTTATAAATTGGAAGAATTAAGTTTTTCAAACGCTCTTTTACGTTATACCGCAGAGACCGGAGATAAAGAGCTTCTGGATAATTGGCTTGGTTTAAATAAATCTAATAAATATACAATTGAAGGCGTGGACTCTGTTGGTGCTGAAAATGTAATTGAATTTATAAATCAAGAGTTCACACAACCATTTCAGCCAATTGAGCTTATTAAATATTTAAAGTTATATTAACAAAATTGGAAAGTTACATAACAATTGCATCAACACGATTTACTACACTCGGCATCTTAGGTTGCCGGGTGTTTCTCGTTTTAAGGCGTTAATTTTAAGTATAATTGCATAGTAGTAAACGTGTTATGCAGGCGTTAGCCGAATCTATTAATCCGATATGTAATATTGTTTCTAAGGGGTATTTATGAGTCTTATATCAGTCAAAGTGAGTTCGAAAGCATTAGAGCATATTCGTTCTTCTACTAGTAAGAATCAAGAGCAGATGGCGCTTAAAGTTATATCTGGCGACCTATTTCATATTGTTGATACTATAAATAAATCTCGTAAAGTTCAATTAACAATGGCAGACCAATTAGCTCTCACTTTAGGTGATACTTCAGCAATTTGGCGTGCTCATCAGGAAGATGCAACCGACTTTGACATATTGTTTAATATGCTAAGCAGTAAGCCAGATAAAGAGTTTGTTTTCTCTTATAAGTTGATCGGCTAACAAGAGCTTTAAACGGAACTAAAACAGTGGGTTAGGTTTCGCTTCGCTACACATTTTAACCCACTATTTTAGTCCGCTTAAGCAGGCGTTATAAGTCACATGGAGTTTGATTTAGTATGAAGAATAGAGAGTGCCCTAATTGTCAACAGAAGATTTCACTTAGTTGGTTTTTATTTAGTGGAAATAGGACAAAGTATCGCTGTACCCAATGTTCAGCTTTGATCGAATGGACACCAAGACGCTCCTATTTAGGCATGTTTGTTGGCGGTTCATCAGCGCTGAGTTTTACATTACTTGAATCGTTGATTCCCTCAGTGAGTATACGAGTGATAATGATGTTAATTTTGGCAGTCATACTGGCATTTTTAGTACCGAAGCAGTTCAGAATCATTGACGAAAGTGCCTTATAACAAGTCATTTAAACGGAACAAAAACAGTTGGCCGTCGCTTCGCGATTTTAGCCAACCATTTTTGTCCGCTTAATGAGGCTACATGGATTCCCCCGG
>NZ_JBFRSD010000069.1:0-1411 GCF_041473395.1 Vibrio sp. 10N.222.55.C6 | reverse complement strand
AATGCCGTTCACTTAAGAGTGAACGGCATTTTTGTTCTTAGCATACCGTTGTGGTCTGGGTTTAACTCTTCTAGGGAATGTCCTTTCCCTTCGCCCTTCAAGTATTAAGCTTTCAGCCATGTTGTGGAACCCCTTTAGCTGACGAGGTATTGCGCCTGGTGTTGAATAAGGTAAGCCTACAAGTAACGCTGATACATGAGCTAACGTGCCGTTAAAACTCAGTTGATAAGGAAGGTAATTTCCCTTTAAATTGAAGCAGAGCTCGACCATCTGATATCGGATTAAATTGTAAGTAAGCAAGATGCCCCATAACTCCTGCTTGACCAGCTCTGGTAAACGACTTCGCAGCGTAAGACGGTTTCCAAGCATGTATTGTTTTTGCTCTCGGTAGCCCAGCTCTATTTCCCAACGATGCTCATAAAGGCCTGCAATATCTTTTGATGGGTAACGCAGGGAGTCCGTCATGGAGGTTAATACTTGGTAGTCTTTTCCTTTAATTTTACGAGTGACAAGTCGAGCGGTTATCGACTTTGGTAAATCAGGCCATAGCTTTCTAGCTCTTGGATTACTGTGTAATTGAACAAGTTTGTCATTTCGCCCTAAAGATTGAACAATGTCATATTGTGTATTTTTCTTGAGGGGGATAAGCCAATGGCGCTCTGAGCCAGAGTCTTGCCATTTATGTAATAAACCTAAAGAATAGAACCCCTTATCGAACATTGTTACGCTATGGTTTGGTGTTGTTTCTATCAGTTTTTCAGCTAATATCATTTCGTTTGTATTGTAATTATCAAATGCACTGGCCGTAATAATGTGACTGCTTAGTTCCATTTGGCAGACCATTCTCACTTGCGGATATTGCGTCCCTTTTTGTCGAGAAAATGCTTTTTCATTTTGCGGGTTATCGGGCGTTCGCCAAACAACGCCATCGACGCCAAGCAGCGTTAATCCATTCCATTGGGGTAACTTTGCACTGTTTAACCATGACGTAGTCATTCGCTCAAAGACCGCTTTAATTGCGTCTTCACCCAACGTCTTTCGACGTTGAGTTAACGCACTCGGTGCGACAAAAGCTTTACCTGTACGGTCGACAATATCAAGTTGGTTCACTAAATCTTTCATGGATTTACTGTTATAGATAGCCATTCCAACAAGCAGCCACACCATGGATTCTAAAGTTAATTTCCTCTTTCTCATCGTGACAGTATCAGTAAGAGAATAGGCTTCGTCGATGAGTTCAATTGGAAGCAAGTCAGACAAAGTCTCAACGCTGCTAGGTTTCCAATCATTAATTATGTTTAGAGCTTGAGAAACATCCATAAAAAAATCCAAGTGCATTAAATACACTTGGATTTTGACAGCTCTGAAGGATCCTTCAACCGATCGCTTTGGCTTTAACTGATCGGCATTA
>NZ_JBFRSD010000068.1:0-381 GCF_041473395.1 Vibrio sp. 10N.222.55.C6 | reverse complement strand
GGGCGGAAGTGGAAAGTATCTTAGGTGACTTCTTACAGTTAGCAATGATGGGGCAAATGAGTCCGGAGCAAGCCCTTAAGCAAGCTCATACTCGCATCAATCGTATTGTTAAATCGTAATCACTCATAATGAATGCCATCGGTATTGACCTGTGTCGTTGATGCCGATGGCTGCTTTTAGGCTTTTGTATGTTGTTTGAAAATCGTAAGCAGCTCACTGTTTTGTTGCTCCCTGCAATGCTTGTGCTTGGCTTACTCACGGTCTACCCAATTTTGTCGGTACTTTACAATGCGTTCTTCAGCTTAGACAGTGAACGTGCCGGCTATCAATTCATTGGCTTCGCGAACTTCAGCGAACTCTTCAATGACTTCTTCTTCATCG
>NZ_JBFRSD010000067.1:0-410 GCF_041473395.1 Vibrio sp. 10N.222.55.C6 | reverse complement strand
AAGACTTATGGTTTGTCTAAATAACGTTGTATGTGGCTGGGCTACCTGGATTCGAACCAGGGAATGCCGGCATCAAAAGCCGGTGCCTTACCGCTTGGCGATAGCCCAACAATGAATGGTCATCTAATGAAAGAAACACATTCTAAATAATGGTGCGGTCGGAGAGACTTGAACTCTCACACCTCTCGGCGCCAGAACCTAAATCTGGTGCGTCTACCAATTCCGCCACGACCGCAGCAAATCTTTATAGTCATACTGAATATTGGTGATTCAATAAAACGTTGTATAAATGGTGGCTACTGCGGGATTTGAACCTGCGACCCCATCATTATGAGTGATGTGCTCTAACCAACTGAGCTAAGTAGCCAATAATAAATCTAATCGATTCACTATTTGTTCTCTAATGAAAG
>NZ_JBFRSD010000066.1:0-447 GCF_041473395.1 Vibrio sp. 10N.222.55.C6 | reverse complement strand
ACTTACAATGGCTTTAGCTATTTGCGAGAATCTAAATAAAAGAATAGTCATTATTTGCTCGGACCCGTTACCTAATATCGTTCGAAATCATAAGAATATATTTTTTATTATCGAAACAAACAGTAAACATCTGACCAGTACATTCGAAGAACTACAGCGTAAAACGCAACATATCTTCGAGCCTCACTTTGATCTCGACCGAGATACGAACAACAATAATCAACTACCTGCAAAGTTATTTACCTCTGAAGTCGTTAACTTTGTTATGGACAACATCAACAAAGAAATCAAAGAAACAGAGATCGCAGAAAAGTGCCATTGTTCAACAACCTACTTTTCTAAAAAGTTTCATCTACACTTTGGGGTAAGCTTTAGAGACTTTGTATGTGATAAACGAATCCTGTTAGCCAAAAAGTTAATCGAAGCCGATACCGAATCAAAAATAGC
>NZ_JBFRSD010000065.1:0-962 GCF_041473395.1 Vibrio sp. 10N.222.55.C6 | reverse complement strand
CTTACCGACAACGGTAATGGCACATACACCTTTGCGCCGAATGAAAACTTCAATGGCGACGTAAACTTCGGCTTCGATGTGTCAGACGGCACCGATACGGTGTCAGCAAACATCGACGTAAGCGTAACAGCGGTTGATGATGCGCCTGTGTCTGGTGACCTAGCGTACTCAATCGACGAAGATGGTTCGATTCGTCTAAGCCAAGAGCAGCTGCTTTCTCAAGCATCAGATGTGGAAGGCGATGACTTGACGGCCAGCAGCCTAACGGTTGGCGGTGATGCAACGGTTACTCAAAACGATGACGGCAGCTTCACGATTACGCCAGATGAAAACTTCAACGGTGACATCGATATCAGTTTCGATATCTCAGATGGCACCAATACCGTTCAAGCTTCAGCAGACCTGACTGTTAACCCAGTAAATGATTTACCTGTTCCACAAGACCAACAATTCAGTGTTGAAGAAGACGGCACGTTAATCTTCACTGATGCAGACCTATTAACAGGCGCAACGGACATTGAAGGTGACAACCTTACTATTGAAAGTGTGACCTACGACGGTGGCGACGGTATTCTTACCGACAACGGTAATGGCACATACACCTTCGCACCGAATGAAAACTTCAATGGTGACGTAAACTTCGGCTTCGATGTGTCAGATGGCACCGATACGGTCTCTGCCAACATCGATGTGAGTGTTACAGCGGTTGATGATGCGCCAGTGTCTGGTGACTTAGCGTACTCAATCGATGAAGACGGTTCTATCCGTTTAAGCCAAGAGCAATTGCTATCGCAAGCGTCAGATGTTGAAGGCGATGACCTGACAGCTAGCGACCTTACGGTTGGTGGAGATGCAACGGTTGTAGCTAATGATGACGGCAGCTTCACGATTACGCCAGATGAGAACTTCAACGGTGACATCGATATCAGCTTCGATATCTCTGATGGTACTAACACCGTTCA
>NZ_JBFRSD010000064.1:0-215 GCF_041473395.1 Vibrio sp. 10N.222.55.C6 | reverse complement strand
GGTGACCTAGCGTACTCAATCGATGAAGACGGTTCTATCCGTTTAAGCCAAGAGCAATTGCTATCACAAGCATCTGACGTAGAGGGCGATGACCTTACTGCTAGCGGCCTAACGGTTGGTGGAGATGCGACGGTTGTAGCTAATGATGACGGCAGCTTCACCATCACGCCAGATGAGAACTTCAATGGTGACATCGATATCAGCTTCGATATCTC
>NZ_JBFRSD010000063.1:0-446 GCF_041473395.1 Vibrio sp. 10N.222.55.C6 | reverse complement strand
TTCGGCTTCGATGTGTCAGATGGCACCGATACGGTATCAGCAAACATCGACGTGAGCGTAACAGCGGTTGATGATGCGCCAGTGTCTGGCGACCTAGCGTACTCAATCGACGAAGATGGTTCGATTCGTCTAAGCCAAGAGCAACTGTTATCACAAGCATCTGATGTTGAAGGCGATGACCTTACTGCTAGCGACCTTACGGTTGGTGGAGATGCAACGGTTGTAGCTAATGATGACGGCAGCTTCACGATTACGCCAGATGAGAACTTCAATGGCGACATCGATATCAGCTTCGATATCTCAGATGGTACTAATACGGTTCAAGCATCAGCTGACCTAACCGTTAACCCAGTTAATGACCTGCCAGTACCTCAAGATCAACAGTTCAGCGTTGAAGAAGACGGCACGTTAATCTTTACTGATGCCGACCTGTTAACAGGCGCTAC
>NZ_JBFRSD010000062.1:0-211 GCF_041473395.1 Vibrio sp. 10N.222.55.C6 | reverse complement strand
GATAGCTCTAATAACATAATGAACTCTAGCCAATTTTTTGTAGGAGTTTATTTGCGTGTATCTTACGCTAAAACTATCAATATGTACACCTGGTTGAGTATGTTTTGTTCTGTGCATTTTGAATGTGACATTTGGTTTTAGTATGTAATTGAACGTTGATTAAGAATGGTGGCTACGATGTTTTGGCTAGTATTATTGCTTAAGCTTTGTA
>NZ_JBFRSD010000061.1:0-10844 GCF_041473395.1 Vibrio sp. 10N.222.55.C6 | reverse complement strand
ACGCTTTAGAGGTGAACCGCAAACCGTTTTTACCGTTTTTAAAGGGAATCCCTTAAATATCGTAGTTAACACATTGTTAATGCGAAAAACCCCAACAATCCCTATTCATAATCATTGCTTATTGGTATATCGACGTGATGATTCACACCACAGACAGGCTAGATGCTTCACAAGTCCACCAGCACCCCGCTTAATACGGCAACACACCAAGACAGGCTAGATGATGCCTCCAACCGTTCTATCGTTAATTCCCCGCTAGATACGGCTTTTTGTTGCCGTTAGGGTCAATGGTTGACCTGTTGTTACCCCGTGAAGGTAACACGCCGATCCCTTATGTGGCGGGGTCTGTGGGTCTTTGTAACCTTGTTACCTTCTTTTTGAAAACTCGAGTTTTGCCGTAAAAACCCGTAACTAACGGGCTTGCGGGCTAGATCACACTTTTGCGGTGGTGTTTTAAGGGTTGCGGTTTAAGGGTCGGATCGTAGTGTTGGCGGGGCTTGAGGGTGATTTTTTGTGCTTTATTTTATTACCTGCCTCACGCGTGCGGGTGTGAGAGGCTGACGCACGCGTGTAAGTGTCGGTTTATTTTTAGTTTGGTACTTCAGGACAACCCACTTCTTTTGATTCAACCGTACTGTCGGCCACCTGTTCGAGTTTCCCCGCTTTGATCTGCTCAACAAGTTCGGCCAACGTTGCGCCATAGTCTTTGACGTGGGCGATCTCTAATTTCAGGCGCTCATTCTCCAACTTCAACTTCGTAGCCTCATGACTAGCACCTTGGAACACGGCCTTCGGATTACTGAAGACTTTGTTCAAGATAAAGAACTGACAATCTTGATCCCCGTCCAATGCCTTACGAACAACACCTTCCAATATTCCTAACATTGCGTCGTGTTCAATGTATTCAATCGCAATTCGGCGGCGCGACTTTCGGCCATTGCGTACCGGTTGACGATCCTTACTGAATCGCGTCTGTTCGCCAGCAACTTTTTCTTCACTCATAGTTTCGATCCTATCTGCTATTAAATTTGAATATTTTATTCACCATACGCGCGTGTATGCGTCAGTAAATTATCTAGCCCGTCTGTGGTATTGATTCACACCAAGACAGGCTAAGGGTTTCACAGTCCTTTACGACGCGCGTGTTCATCAAGCATTTGTTGGTGTTTCTCTTGGCGTGTTGCCTTGTCTTTCGCTTTCTGGGCTGCGTGTGTGGCTCTGATAGCGTTTAAACGACCAATCGCAATGACACGCGCCTCGTGGGTCACTCTGTCGCTCTCGGTGCCGTCTAGGTTGTAACGCTGCTTACCATCAGTTACGCATTGTAGGTATGAGTAACTACCGCACACGCATGCCAAACCACTCTTGATGTGTTTGACATCAACATCAGGCATGGCTTCGATCAATTGCTCTGTGATACCAATCGCGAACGGACGCTTCAGTTTGAATAGGGCGCTGACAACTTCACGACGCACTTGTTTGTTCGACTTTGGCGTTGGTTGCGCTGGTGGTGCGGGTGTTGCTTTTTTCTTCAGCGACAAGGTTGGTCTACTCATTGGAATATCCTTTTTAACGTCCACCAGCATGACAACCGGATTTAAAAACTGGGGTATTGGTCGGGGTGTCTGGGCTGGTGGTTGGTACAAAAAAAGGCTAGAAACCCTTATGATCTCTAGCCTGTCTGGGTTCACTTTAGTTCACAGTGAATTTACTCGTCAGTGAATTTAGGGTGAATGTAGTAAACAACCTTGTCTTTACCCTTACCTTGTTGCGGTATAACAACCTCCTGAATGTAACCATGTTCAAGTAACACGTCGATCGCTTCAGCACGCGCTTCAACAGTAGTTAGGCCGCGCCAATCCTTTTTAGACAATTCAGCCTTCATGAAACTCAAACCAAAACGGTCTAGGCGTTCAGCTAACAAACGCGGCGCTTCAAGGTTAGCTTCCACCTTAAAGAATGTCGTCACGCGCTTTGTGTGGCTTTCTAAGTAGCTCATCCACTTGATTGCGCGTTCTAGGGTCTTCTTTTTGATTACTGTGTTCAGGTTGGTTCGATCTGCGTCTTCCTCATGCCATCCCTTCGTTGCTTCAATGGCATGTAATACCAGCGCCACCTTCGCACACAAGGCCGACATTTTACCTAGAATGGCCTTTTCAGAACCGTCGGCACCATTAACGCGTTCGATCATGCTGGTGGCGTATTCAGTCCACAACGCTTGTGCTTGCTTGTCGAACTTACACACAGCTTTTTCTTCGAGTTCACCAAGCCTCGCTAGACCTTCGAACACAAGTTTCGCTTCCATTTCATGAAACTCATTAACTTGAATATCGACATATTCAAGGCCTGAAAAGTCAGGGTAAACCATCATCTGTGTAAGTCGCTCAATCATACCGTCGTTGCCACCACCTTCTTCACGACTCGCCAATAACGGGATGATTTTAGCTGGTTGGATGCCCCCCAAGAGCGACAACGTTGGATCGATAATCTTAATGTCATTGCGACCCATACGGCTTTGAGCGTATTCCCCTGACCCATTAAACGCTTCTAAGAGGAACGCACGATCACCCTGTCGGTTCGGTTGTTCCATCGTTGCCAGCAAACCCGACAATTCATCACGAAACATTAATACCCCTGTTCGGTTTCTAAGCATTAATTGTTGAATCGCTTCAACAGTTGCGTCGTTAATTAACGGGGCGCGTAATTCAGGTTTAAGGACAACAGATTCACGGGCTTGTGCTTTCAACTTCAACGCACCTTCTTTGTCACCAGACTTGAACAATGCTTTCGCTTCTTCGTTCAGTTTCGCGATTGCTTCGGCACTAAGTTCAAGGCTCATTTCGTACTCATCCATTTTACGAGCGTAGATCCCTTTGAGTACCTTGTTTTGTGCGTGTCTGATTAACTTCAGACCACAAGACAGGCTAGGGGTTTTCTTGCTCGACGGGTCGCCAATTACCCCACCCCACAAGATCGCGGGTTCATTCCAACCACCGAACTTCTTCGGGGAAATTATCATTGAATTACCAATCAGGCCGGCAGCACATACCATCACACTGATCGCCGCGTAATCTACCGGCGCGTTATCCATAAGGTGCGCGTGCTGGGCTACGTGGTTTCGTAATGACTTCGGCAACAGTTCAGGATCGAACTTTTCCACGGGTGATAGCTTACCTTCGATCGGTTGTGGCTCACCCCATACCAATCCACCAGCGCGTTCTTGCTCTTGGTTTGCCATGTGCTCACGCTGGTTGTGTTTAGTGATACTTAGCCCGTCAGTGGTCTTGTAGTGGTCGCCAGCAACTCTCAAGGCCGCTGCTAGATCCCCGCTGTGTTCGCCCTGAACGTACAGATCAAACTTGTCGTGTGAATGACCGTGAAGCGGGTCACTTTCATGTGAAGAAACATAGCGCCCGTTGGGGTCGTTCTTGTAGCTGATAAACACGCCAGCGGTGCCACTTGTACTGTCAGGGTGTAACCATCGGTTGCCCTGTTGCGTGTAGCCATAACGAACAAGTAAGTCGATCCATTCGTTATCGTTGTTAAACGCTTCAATCGGGCTTAACTGGTTGCCGGTGTACTGCTTTTGCGGCTCCGACAATGCTGGTGGTTCGTTCTCAAGTGTTTCGATAAGGTACGCACGCGCCGCAATAGCAAAGTCGGATCCAAACACGTCTAGTGGTTCACCTTCTTCAACGTGGTAGTCGTATGACTCACGGTTGAATACTGTCAGGGCTGGTTTGTAGCTGATCTGTTGGGTACGACCAACACAGCTATCACCATCAAGAATGTGAGTAAGATAATTCTGAAGTGCCACCCAATGATCGGTATCAATCCCTTCAGTGATCGGCACTACAACGCGCCAGCGTTTATCATCGGCTTTACTGCTTACTGTGGTGTAAATGTATGATGCTTTGATGCTGGCACCGGATAAGATTTCACGTATGGCGCTTAATTCACGGTTGCCCGTGTCCACATCAGCCACCAGCGCTGTATAATTATTGTGCGATTCAACATCATCCTTTTTCTTACTGGTCTTAATGTCTGAAGGTAGGAACCAAGCGCATTTTGTTTTGGCTTCTTTCAACTTCCCTTTGTCGTTCGGCGGGTACATCGTCAGATCTTGCGGGGTAGCCATGCTTTGAATTAAAGCGTCTAGCCCGTCTGTGTTGAATTTATTTCGCTGACTGTGAGTTTCGCCCACTGTCATTAAAAGGGGTTGTAGTAACTGGTCATTCATCAATATAATCTCTTATGAAGTTGGTTAGTGGTCTGAGTTTGCCGACCTATACCGCTAACCGATTTTTCTAGTTGGCCTGTGGGCTTTTGCTCACGGGCTTTTTATTTCCTAACGTAAGATCGGTAAGTTCGTTACTCGCCGCTTGAAGCTCATCAAACGCACGCTCGACACGGGCGGCACCTTTCATCGCCTGTCTGTGTGATGATGATTTCAATTCCTTGCGTCGTTCAGCTCTTGCTAGTGCGTCTTGCTGTCTGTCTTGCGACAAGTGGCGCGGATCCAAATGTCTCGCACTAATCACACCGTCGCTGTCATAGATACTTATGAAACGCCAATGATTGAAACGATCGCCGCGTAAAGCTTGTATCAATGTGCGAACGTTACGACCGAACACTTTTACAATCTCGTCTTCTTCGACACATTCGCCGGTAAGGTACATTTCCAATAACTGACGGTGTGGTGTCCCAAACTTCGGGATCGCTTCTTCGTTGATCCCAATCAGTGACAAATTGCTCATGGTCGTTACCCCGCGTTTTCCTCAATCCATTGTTCAACGTCGTCTTGCTTCCACCCAACAGTTCTACCGTTTAGTCGTACCGGCTGCGGGAATTTACCAGCACGCACCCACCCGTGGATCGTCTTGTAGTTTCGATTTAGCTGTTCGCATAGCTGCGCGTAGGTAATTAATTTCGTTGTCATATTTCCGCCTTTTTATATCTGGACTTGTCTAATTTCGTCTGAACACCGGAAATACTAACTTCAGATTTGCGGGTTTGATAAGCGGTTTCTCTCTGTTAATAAACCCAGTTTTTTATTCCAAGATAAGGGGACAAGTAACCAAGACAGGCTAGGTGTCACTTGAAGTTAACGACGTTTGCGTTCGGGTTGCTGGTGGCGCTTAACTTCGTTTGCCACAAGTTCAAAGCGGCACGCTTTTGTTCTAAATACTGGCTTCGGTTGTAGATACCAGCGACACCGCCCAACGTATGACCTAACAGACTTTCGATAACGTGCGGCTCTATACCAGCATCACTCAAATGCGTTGCTAGTGAGCGTCTAAGGTCGTGAAGGTTCCATTTATCATGTGACATGCGTTTGTGAAGCTTCCCACCCATCAGGGACACGCTAGGGGCTTGTTTGAGTTCGCCCAATAGGTACGGGCTTTTGTTACGTCGTGCTTCAGCGATTAACGTCTTGATGTAATCCCCTAGCCCGTCTGGTATTGGTCGAATCACTTCTTTGTCGTTCTTGCTGTGCGCTTTCGGACAAACCCACACCATAGCTTTAAGATCCCACTCTTTGATTTTGCTCAATCGCACTTCTTGGGTTCTCGCGCCAAAACTGATCAAGAGTTTCGCTAACTGTCGGTAGTACCAGTTGTGCTTTTCGTCGTGTGTCCACTGCCACAACTCGCAGATCTCCGACCATGACAGCACGCGGTCTTTCTTGGCTTGTTTCTCTCCAACATCAGTGATCGTTAAATCATCCAACGCGTGAGTCGTACAGAAATGACGTTTACGGCAATAGATCAGCGCTTGCTTAACATTACCGAAGATATAGCCAGCGGCGACCGGTGCCGGTCTGTGGTGCGTGCCGTTCTTAATGTCTTCGAATACTTTTATCCAATGACGGGTTGTTACTTCTTCAACGGGTAAGTCACCGATATACGGGTATATGTGTCTCTCGAACTGTAGGCGGTGTTTTGCGGCGTTCTTGCGCTTCTTGTCTGCGTAACTATCAAACCAATGTTCTAACGCCTCACGGACGCTTACAGCGTTGCGAATGTTTGAGCGCAATATCTGTAGTTCGATCTTAGGATCACGCCCCTCACGTACCCAACCGCGACACTGATCGGCTTTTTGTCGTGCTGCCGCCAATGTGATCCCGTCTAAACGTCCGGTGTAGACACCTAACTTGATGTTTCGCTCTTTTCGTTCTGGCGTATGCCATTTGAACATGAACGTCACAACACCGGTGCGGTGCGCCAATACGTAAAATCCTTGCCCGTCTGTGTGCTTTGTTGGTCGTTTATTGTCGTGACCCTTCAACAAGCTTTTCAGTTTTGAATCTGTTAATGCCATTGCCTCACCTCGTTTGCTTTAAAACCGGTAAAAACGGTTTGCGGTTCACCTCTAAAGCGTGTGCGTAACTATAAAAAAGGGCTTTAAAAACGGTAAAAACGGGAAAATGTTCACCTCTAAAGCGTGTGCGTATGTGCGTGTAAATCAAAAATAGACAACACCAAAAAACACCCCAATAGCTACCCTTAATAGCGTTTAGACAAGCAAGGATATATTAAGACAAATATGGACACAATTAGATAAGAGCGCTCACCAAGCCTTATGGTATAAGGCATTAGAATTAGTAAAGTAAGCGCCAATTAGATAAGACGTTATAAGTACATGGAGAATACGGCATGAACTAATCGTTCTTTCGTAATTTATTGAATTGAAAGCCAAGCTCATTGTTGAGTTTGGCTTTTTTTTGGCTTGTCGATCCGTGATAGTCGCTGATTACTCTCCAGTGCGACAGCAGCGACCTTTGTCGACGTTTGCTGAGTCCAAGGCTGCTAGAATCGAACAATGGCTTGCATCATCGTCTACGTGACCACAACACGCATCATTAATCTTTTTAAGTGCGGTGCGAATCTTAGTTAACTCGGTAATCTTCTCATCAATCATCTCTAGCTTTGCTGAGGTAATCGACTTCACTTCAGCGCAACTGTGCTGTGTGGCCTCGAGGCGAATCTCAAGCAATTCTTTAATCTCGTCCAAACTCAGCCCCAACGCTTTAGATTTGAGAATAAACGTCACCTGTTTCTGGTTATTTTCATCATATAGGCGATAACCCGAGTCACTGCGACTGGCTGGCGCGATCAGGTTATTCTTCTCATAAAATCGCAAGGTATCGGCTGTCACACCGCATCGCTTCGCTAATTCACCGATCTGAAACATGTTTTTTCCTACTGTTTCGTCCATTCCACAATTAACCTTATCGTTACTTTTCAGGCTGAAATGGCACTTTTCATAATTAATTTTGAGATGCCAAACGATTGCGCGAGCTTTTTTGTAATAAATTAGTTAGAATCTGCGCCATCAAATTTGGAGTTGGTTATCTTATAGCTTAATCATAAGACTAACCCAAAAGGTCTTTACCAAAACTGGCCAATATTTTATCTCTTACTGGTATCTAAGATAATCCACGCTAAGAAGATAGAAACAAGTTCTTTTTTGGCAAATATCTTTATTTTAACCCCATGAATTTGAGGAAGATGGAAGCATGAATAACGCTCGTCCAATTCGCCGCGCTCTAATCAGCGTATCAGACAAAACTGGTATCGTTGAATTTGCACAAGCTCTTGCTAACCGCGGTGTAGATATCCTATCTACCGGTGGCACTGCTCGCCTGCTTGCTGAAAAAGGCATCTCTGTTACAGAAGTATCTGACTACACTGGTTTCCCAGAAATGATGGATGGCCGTGTTAAGACTCTGCACCCAAAAGTTCATGGTGGTGTTCTAGGCCGTCGTGGCCAAGATGATGACGTGATGGAAACTCACGGTATCAACCCTATCGATATGGTTGTTGTAAACCTATACCCATTCGCAGAAACCGTTGCTAAAGAAGGTTGTACCCTTGCTGATGCTGTTGAGAACATCGACATCGGCGGCCCTACAATGGTTCGCTCTGCAGCGAAAAACCACAAAGACGTAACGATCGTTGTTAACGCACACGACTACGAGCGCGTTGTCGCTGAAATGGACACGAACGATAAATCTCTAACACTAGAGACTCGCTTCGACCTCGCTATCGCAGCATTCGAGCACACCGCTTCTTACGACGGCATGATCGCAAACTACTTCGGCACTATGGTTCCATCTTACGGTGAGAACAAAGAAGGTGACGAACCTTCTCCTGAAAACAAGAGCAAATTCCCTCGCACGTTCAACCAACAGTTCGAGAAAAAGCAAGACATGCGCTACGGTGAGAACAGCCACCAGGCAGCCGCATTCTACGTTGAAGCAAACCCTGAAGAAGCATCAGTTTCTACAGCTCGCCAGATTCAAGGTAAAGCCCTTTCTTACAACAACATCGCTGACACCGACGCAGCACTTGAGTGTGTGAAAGAGTTCGACCAGCCAGCATGTGTGATCGTTAAGCACGCTAACCCATGTGGTGTTGCACTAGGTGAAGACATCCTAGAAGCTTACGACCGTGCATTCAAAACAGACCCAACTTCTGCATTTGGCGGCATCATTGCTTTCAACCGTGAGCTAGACGCTGCAACAGCAACGGCTATCACTGAGCGTCAATTCGTTGAAGTTATCATTGCTCCATCAGTTTCTGCTGAAGCAGTAGAAATCGTAGCGGCTAAGAAAAACCTTCGTCTACTTGAGTGTGGCGAGTGGACAACTAAGACAACTGGCTTTGACGTTAAACGCGTTAACGGTGGTTTGCTAGTTCAAGACCGCGACCAAGGCATGGTGTCTGAAGATGACCTGAAAGTGGTTTCTAAGCGCCAACCTACTGCTGAAGAGATGAAAGATGCATTGTTCTGCTGGAAAGTAGCGAAGTACGTTAAATCTAACGCGATTGTTTACTCGAAAGGCGACATGACGATTGGTGTGGGCGCAGGCCAAATGAGCCGCGTTTACTCTGCGAAAATCGCAGGCATCAAAGCGGCAGACGAAGGCCTACAGGTTGAAGGTTGTGTAATGGCATCGGATGCATTCTTCCCATTCCGTGACGGTATCGACGCGGCAGCAGAAGCTGGCATCAAGTGTGTTATTCAACCGGGCGGCTCTATGCGTGATGACGAAGTTATCGCAGCAGCAGACGAACACGGCATGGCGATGATCTTTACGGGCATGCGTCACTTCCGCCACTAATTCTCTTGTCATCATTGGGGCGGTAACTGCGTTGACTACGCTCGCTTACCTAATCACATAGCGAGCTATGCTCATAGGGATAAGCTCGCTTGTCGCCTTGTTAGCGCTCCCACTGATTTAAAGAGACCTCAAATAGTTGAATGACGTAAGCACCAACTACTTTGAGCAAGACTTATAATTTTGTTTTTTAAATATTCCGATATTTGAAATACGTAGAGCAAGTCAGTGACTTTAGTTCAAGGAAAACACGCGGAGCTTATGACCATAAGTGAGCATGTTTGACACAGAAATAAAGGCTCTGAAGCAGCTATAAGGATTTTAAAACATGAATGTACTTATTATTGGTGCTGGCGGTAGAGAACATGCTTTGGGTTGGAAAGCGGCACAAAACCCAAATGTTGAAACGGTATTCATCGCTCCAGGTAACGCAGGTACTGCACTTGAGCCAAAACTAGAGAACGTAAACATCGGCGTTGAAGACATCGCTGGTTTAGTCGCGTTTGCTCAAGATAAAAAAATCGAACTGACTATCGTGGGCCCTGAAGCACCATTGGTTATCGGTGTGGTTGATGCATTCCGCGAAGTAGGTTTGCCAATCTTCGGCCCTACTCAAGCTGCAGCACAGCTTGAAGGCTCTAAAGCATTCACTAAAGACTTCCTAGCTCGTCATGATATCCCAACAGGTTACTACTCAAACTTCACTGAGATTGAGCCAGCTATCGCTTACGTTCGCGAGCAAGGCGCTCCTATCGTAGTGAAAGCTGACGGTCTTGCGGCAGGTAAAGGCGTTATCGTTGCGATGACCCTTGAAGAAGCAGAAGACGCAATCAAAGACATGCTAGCGGGCAACGCCTTTGGCGAAGCAGGCAGCCGCGTTGTTATCGAAGAGTTCCTCGAAGGCGAAGAAGCAAGCTTCATCGTAATGGTTGACGGCTCTAGCGTGCTTCCTATGGCCACCAGCCAAGATCACAAACGTGTTGGCGACAAAGACACTGGGCCAAACACGGGCGGCATGGGTGCTTACTCTCCTGCGCCGGTTGTAACTCCAGAAATCCACAACCGTATCCTTGAGGAAGTTATCTACCCAACGGTACGTGGTATGGACGCAGAAGGCGCACCTTACACAGGTTTCCTTTACGCTGGCCTAATGATCGATGCTGACGGCACACCTAAAGTTATCGAATACAACTGCCGCTTTGGCGACCCTGAAACGCAACCTATCATGATGCGTATGGAGTCAGACCTTGTTGAACTTTGCCTAATGGCTATCGACGAGAAGCTCGACGAAGCAGAATCGAAGTGGGATCCACGCGCTTCTATCGGTGTTGTTCTTGCGGCTGGCGGTTACCCTGCTGACTACGCAAAAGGTGACGTTATTTCACTACCAACAAGCGAAGTTGAAGGCCAAAAGGTTTTCCACGCGGGTACGACAAATAATGAAGCTGGCGACGTTGTGACAAACGGCGGTCGTGTACTTTGTGCAACAGCACTGGGCAATACGGTTTCTGAGGCTCAAGAGCGCGCTTACGCGTTGACGAAGCAAGTTAGCTGGAATGGTATGTTCCACCGCAATGATATTGGTTACCGTGCGATTGCGCGCGAACAAGAGCAGTAAACAATCTTGTTGCTCGCTTACTTTCCAATAACAGTAAGCAAATGACAGCAAGTGAATAACAGAAAAAGGCGCCTCAATAGGCTAATGCCGATCAGTTAAAGC
>NZ_JBFRSD010000060.1:0-488 GCF_041473395.1 Vibrio sp. 10N.222.55.C6 | reverse complement strand
TACCCGTGGTATGCGAGCTCTGAACATATCGAACAGAGCATTCCCTGTGGTGATGCCAAGAACTGATAAAAACCGTGAGCTTTACTTTGGTGAGCAACAGGCTTGGACTCGTGAAGGTAAGCCTTACATCGCACAACACCCAAGCATCTCGATGCCTCCGATTCCTTTAGTCTCTGAAGACAACGCGACTTATGGTTTCCCATTCGTTACTGCAGGCGAGATAGGCAAAGGTAAGGTCGTGTTCATGGGCAATGGCTTATATCCAAGTATTCTGTCATGCCCAGAGAATTATTGGGCTAATCGCACATTACATATCGACAGCAACAAACAACAGTGCACTGTTTCGACGTTTGAAAACCTACTACATGATGACCAAGGCAGCATGAGGTTGTTTTTCTCGAACTTGTTTGAGTGGTTCAATAATGGTTTGCCTATTGCTGGGATGAATGCAGTGACCAATATTGACCAAGCCTATTCGGCTTATCACC
>NZ_JBFRSD010000059.1:0-254 GCF_041473395.1 Vibrio sp. 10N.222.55.C6 | reverse complement strand
GATCAAACTCTTCAATTTAAGATTTTGTCGGCTCAATGAATACTGACTTCAAAACTACAAAAAGTAATTCTAAAGCTATTATCTTTCCAACAGAAAGATAATGAATTGACTGTGCCAAATACCTTCTTTCTACAAGAGAAAGTAGTTATTCGTATTGGTCACTCAGTTCATTGAAATCAAATTTGATTCCGAGGAATCTGTTTTACTTCTCTTTAAAAAAGGGAAGATAAAACGTTTTGATATTCATCAACGAG
>NZ_JBFRSD010000058.1:0-1045 GCF_041473395.1 Vibrio sp. 10N.222.55.C6 | reverse complement strand
CGGCGTTGTTGCCTAAATCAATTGAACCTTTTTCGAGTCCTGCGATCTGATCCTTTATGATGGTTAGAGCGGTGACAACATGGGTAAGGCGAAAAAGAAGATAACTAACTGGGCGGAGTACAATAAGGCTTTGTGCAAACGGGGCTCGGTTACGTTCTGGATAGATGATACAGCCGTAGATGCATGGCGATGCAAAACCCATCATGGTAAGCGTGGTAGAGGCTTTCAGTACTCTGATACAGCGATTGAAACTGCCTTGATGATTAAAGGAGTATTCTCATTACCATTACGTGCTCTTCAAGGCTTTATTGATTCTATCTTTGAGCTATTGGATGTTCCACTGACGTCCCCTGACTACACCTGTATCAGCAAACGCTCGAAGACAGTTCAGGTCAAATATCGCAATAAATCCAAAGGAGCTATTCGCCATATAGCCATTGACTCGACTGGTCTCAAAGTTTTTGGCGAGGGTGAATGGAAAGTGAAAAAGCACGGCGCCGAAAAACGCAGAACTTGGCGTAAACTGCACTTAGCTGTTGATGTAGAAACTCATGAGGCCATTAGTGCAGAAGTCAGTCTTGTAAGTGTTGGCGATAACGAAGTGCTGCCAACATTACTCAACCCTTTACGTAGAAAGATCCATACAGTATCTGCTGATGGAGCATATGACACAAAAAGTTGCCATGAGACTCTGAAAAATAAGGGCTGTACTCCGTTGATACCACCTCGAAAGAATGCGGCTCTTTGGGAAGATGGGCATCCCAGAAATGAAGCTGTAGAGGCTCTTAAAAACGGAACAATAACGGAGTGGAAATCTGAGTCTGGTTACCACTATCGCTCAATATCTGAGACCGCAATGTCTCGATATAAAGGACTAACCAGCGGTAAATTGAGCTTGAGATGTTACAACGCTCAAGTGGGAGAAATCATGGCGAATGTCAAAGCTATAAACAAAGTCATAGGACTAGGTATGCCTGTTAGAAGCTAACGATTAGTCAAATATGGCGTCGTTGAACCTCAAGCTGATTTGATCAACAACGCCGTT
>NZ_JBFRSD010000057.1:0-7776 GCF_041473395.1 Vibrio sp. 10N.222.55.C6 | reverse complement strand
TTTATAAATATAATCATGAATAAACCCTGTATTTCGCTTTCAAATAGTACTAACTTTAGCGTTTAAAATTGGCAGATAATTAATTAAAAATAAATAATAAAAACCCCCCCCCCATACAGTATTGATAGTGTTAACGTATTTTAACTAAAGAGAAAGAACTAAGCTGAGCTCAGCTGCAAGGAGATTATCAACAATGGTTTATCAATGGGCAGTATTTCGTCATCAGCATCCTATTTTCGGGGGAGGATGTGAACTATTTGTTGTCCTGCTCGCTTTTTTATCAATAGCCTTACCTCTAATATGTGAAGAAAGCTTATTAATACTAGGAATATCTTTAGGACTTGCCATCATCTGCTTTACTCTATTTTTACTTTTTGCCCAAAGTGACAAGATCCGAAGGTCTATGCCTAGCTAGAAAAATGCTATTAAGTCCTTAAAAAACTAGGAGCTCTTCCCTCGTTTGCTTGGGTTTTCAGCATATCTATCTAAGTGACTACTCACCGCCTATTGGGCGATGCTTCTTATTTCGTTAGCCATTGCTCGATAGTATCAAGACTTACGCAGCTTCCATAAGCAGAGACGATTATCCAACCGCCTTTAATTCTAGAAGGCCTTTATCACGGATATTAAGGGCGGCGTTTAAGTCACGATTTATGTCTGTAGTGCCGCCTGATGGACAATCCCACTTGCAAACCGATAAGGGCATTTCTTCCACTTTATGACCGCAACAACAGCACGTTTAGAGCTTGCATCCCACTGATTTAGTTTAACTAGATATTTGCCTTGCTCTTTTAGTTTGTACTCCAACTTAAAGACAAAACTATGCCATGAGGCGTCCGCTATGTGTTTCGCCAGTTTGCGGCTTTTCATCATGTTTGTTGATTTCAATGTCTCAATTATCACCGCTTGGTTTTCGTCAACGAGAGTTCGAGAAAGCTTATGTTGAAAATCAGCACGAGCGTTAGCCACTTTTTCGTGGCATTTGGCAACGAGCAATCTAGTTTTTGCTCGATTGGCACTGCCTTTTGCTTTTCTAGATAGCTGACGCTGCTTTCGTCTGAGATTCTTCTCAGCACGTTTTACAAATCTTGGGTTAGCTGTCTTTCTACCGTTCGATTCAATAGCAAAATGAAATAGACCTAGATCAATACCAGTTACCTTGCTTAACGTAATGCTCTTAACCTTGCCTACAATCTCACGGTGATTATTCGCCTCTACAGGCTTTATTTTCGGGAGTTTGATGCACCATCAAAGACTTTTACACCAACACAGTGATAGCTCGATTGCTTACCGTGTCTACGTTTGAATGTGGGTACTTGGCTTTCAACTTCGGATTAAAGAAGTTATCAAAGGCTTGGTGACGATTGAGTACAGATTGCTGCAAGACGGTTGAATCATCTTGCTTCAACCAGTGGTATTTACGCGATTTCTTGGCAACTGCAAGTAGTGGCTTGATGTCCTTTTTAGGATTCAGTAAGTTTTGAAAAAATCACCACTCCAAGACAAAGTTACTTGGTAGTTACAATACGCATAATCGCCTGGTGCTCACAAAGAGCAAAAGCGTTGCTCGTATAACAAACCCGAACCGATTGAATGCCGAAAACGACTGGAATATCGAAACAAAATTCAGACCTATTGATGGCCTTACCTTATGAGGGTTTGATGCCGTCGCGCATCAGCCGACCTTAATCGTTATACAGACAAGAGAGTAAACCTTTGGCCGACGCGCGATGCTCGGAGGTTGTTTCTGTCGTCTTTTCCGTTTTCTTCGCATAGGCGTCGTCTTCTCGCATTTGTTTAATGGTGGTAGCACAGTCACACACTCTGATACTCACCCCTCCCCCCGGTGCCTTTAGTATTAAGAAGTCGATTGAATTCACCCAAATCACGTGCCTGGATATGTCAGAGGAAACCGTAGAACGTATTTTCATGTGACCCTCTAAACGCCAAAACGCACATCAAAACAAAACCCTGAGCACTTAAACGTCCCCTCCTCCGTTTGCACGAATCGCAACGCTGGAAACACAGACCCGTAAGTGGTGTACAGAATAATGTGATCCGCTCGCTCGTGAAGAAACCATTCACCAAAGCCAGCGCCATTTAATTCAATGAAAAAGTCACGGATTTCATGGAAAGCAAAACGACGCGACACCAATTGCGGAAACTGCTGCTTGATAGCTTCAACGAACCCTTGGCCTTTTAACGACGCGATATCAGCCTGTTGCTCTGGCGACTGACGACGACTGAACATTTTTAAACGCTGGATTTTGGAAACCCAATCAGACTTTCTTTTCGCCTCATCACGACACTTTTTGACTTGATAGCGCAACTTCAAGACCGCCAAAGATCTAGAGACATCATTTTTTGGTGAGCTTTCGTGCCCAGCGGCGAAACGCTGGTCGCTGAACTTTGATTTAGAGAGAGTTAGGCTTGAGTGTCGTTGTACCATGAGGAGTTTCCTTTCTGTTTGAGTATCACTTTTATGGAGCCGCTTGGCTGTCCGGCAAACGTTCTTGGTTCTCAAGGACAAGGGCGCGAAGCGTTCATATACCCTTGTCATTGGGGTTCAGAACGATCACGGTTAACAGCCTGTGAGCCCATCAAATGATGTGAGTCGAAAGGGAAATAGGCACATAAGACAATAAGCCTTTACTCGAACTTAATTAAAGTCAGTGAAAGGAGTGAGGAAGCGCAAGCGTTCTGGCCACGCCTTCGAAATAGGACGTTCTTCATCTCAAAGCCAGCCTCAGACAATTCTAGAGGGGTGATGAGGCTACCTTTTGCTCCGGTAAAGTGATTAGCTAAACAAACGAGGTCTTCCACGATCACCTTGCTTGGTCCGTTGCCATTGTTGGATCACTTTTTCATCAATCCAAAATGTCAGCCGACCCACGATTGCAGGGGTTGGGGTGTAGATTTAACCACACTGTATTTACATTAATATCAAATTTCTCTTTTACAGGGGTCCTGTCACCCCCAAAATACAGGCTAAAAATAACAATAATCTAAACTTTCTTATCTTGCTATCGCTTCAATTAATGCCAACCCACCACCTAATCGCAAAATTTTTGATTTAAAAGACTAGTAAAATCAAAGAAATGTCATTCTCAATACTCGATTGGACTCACTTGTAAGGAAAACATAATTGATAGTTAATTTATTAGTATTCGGTCTGCATTAAGAGTTAGGTGGAGCCTCGTTTAACTGATTTTAATCAAAGGTAGTAATATATGTACACAAGGACAAGAATACTGTTCTATTTGAGTTGTTTTTTTCTCTCCTTTAATGCTAGAGCGATCGATTTATCAAATAGTTACGTGACATTTTATGAGGGACCACAATTGAGTGATCAAGCATTTCTCTACCCTATACTTAGAGAGAAAGATACTCGGGAGCTCACCTATCTTGATGACCTCATTTTAGATTCTCTGAGAGGTGGGAAGTTGGGTTATCAATATTTTGATTCCGGTGGAACGAGCGCAACTTGTCAGGGGTCCAGAGGTGGTTTCATACCAATAGGCAAGAAAACCACCGTAAGAAATCTTAGAGTCCCGTCTTGCTACAACAGCTTAATCATGCGTACGCGCTTATGTCTTTATGACAAGGACAACAAGTATATTGGAGGAAATTGTACAGACTCTTACTATGGCCATACTTTTAATCCTTTAACAGAGAAGCCTAGTGACTATAGGTACAAGAAAAATGGGACGTTTGAGGGATGTGAGTTGAACCCGGTAAAAGTAAAGCTAAGTGACATCTATGAGGATTCGGCTTTAGCCCCTGAGGCAATACATACGTACTTTCCTATTGGAACTTGTCGCGCGGTGCATTTAGAAAGTCCTGACTATAAAAGTTTTACCTCGATTCTCTCTCAGATGCATCCTAAAATATATAAGCGCTTAGGACCTAAGTGCACAGTTCTAGAAACTGAACCAGTGTCTCTAGCCCATACTAATGGGACAGTTATTCATCCTAGTATCAAACCTACAAAAGTAGGTTGCTTATAATTTTTTGCTATGTGTAGTGGTCAACTGAAATTGGCCACGGTTTTAGAGGGTACCCAAGACAATCTCTCTGATTCATTAGGTGTGAGGCCACCATTATAGTGATGTGGCCTCAATTGGCTGTAATAGCCAATGATGTATTGGATAATTTATTGTTGAGCCTCAGAAAAGCTACGATAACCTACTGTTGGGATCCACTCCGTCTTTAAGCTTCTAAAGAAACGTTCCATTGGAGCATTCTCCCAGCAATTTCCTCGTCGAGATAAACTTTGTTTTATCTGAAAACGCCACAGTAACTGACGATATTTTCTACTCATCTAGTGACTATCTTGCTCGCTGTGGAATGTAGCCCCTTTAGGCTTTCCTATACTGATGTCTCGGTAATTGACAGCTAATCGAACCAAGCGTTTTCATTAGCTTTGTTGCTAGATAACGGCTCAGAGCTACGCCTTGATTTATCACCAGATCAGCAATAGTTCTCGCTCCCGAAGAGCCATTGCTTACCGCTGCGGTCCTCACCTCGCTTGCGGTCACCCCCTCATAAATTCCGTTGTGGAAGGTCATTAATGGCGACGGCAACATACAGCGATAACACTTCATACGATGTAAGCGATTCCTTGACGTGGACGTCGAATGAGCTGAGCACGGCAACGATGACACCTACTGGCTGGTTGTCAGGGGTTGCGGTTGGCAGCACGACAGTCACGACAGCTGAAGATGGAGGTATCACCACTCACACAATCGACGTGAATGTGTTCACATGTAGAGTTACTGGATCTTCATGTCTTGAGAGCTTCGATACTGGGAGTAGGAAGATGTTTATCAACTCACCATCAAAAATATTCCTAAATAGCCTCGGCGGAGAAAATATTGGTTTTACAAAAAAAAGGAGTTAAAAGGGTTATTTAATACATACGGTAATATGTTTATCGTGCGAGTCTAGGCGCTCAGGATAAATTACTGGTCAGGGACGAATCGAGGTCCTGGTTTGAGTGTAAGACTCAAAAATGGCAGCGAAGGAACCAGTATGCCAGCGCCCCCTGCGTCTCAGACCCTTCACGGTTGAACCCTCGCGCTTGTGATTCTAGCCCTAAACCACCGACTAAAGTAGGGGGTTCTTTGTATAGTTTTGATGTCTTCCCAACCTCGCCCCTTTTTTCATCCCAGTCTTCATAGCAACTAGAATCAATAGCTCTAGGGTGACCACGTTCCAAGAAAGCGGCGCAATCTCGCGTCATAAGCACCGCCTCCAGCTCCCCGTATTTGTTTGAGTAAGATCGGGAGCACTTATCTCTACGCACGTTTTTGTCTTGCATGAGACCTCGACTTGCTTTGCTCTGAGGCTGATACAAGTATAATCCGGACAAATGAGCCAACCTAAATGTTCAGGCGTCCTAAGTGAGAATTTCGGAGTTTTTCCTGGCGTTTTGCTTTTAGTTAGCGAACCCACGTAGACTTACCCACATCCATGAATTGGGCTGCTTCAATGACCGATTCAAAAAATTAAATTTTTATTTAATTACCTATAATTAAATAATTAAACCATAGAAAAAACTCTAACATTCCATTCAATTTATTTGGGAAGATAACTCCTTTAAAACCTAAAACATTGGTTTCGCTCTCCAGTTAAATAGAGGGGGGAATTTAACTATGAAATTATTAATTACTCTTCATAAGGTTGGAAAATTTTGGGGGGTAACCCTAGGCCGTGGGATTAAAAGCTAGCTCCCAGATTCGCTTGATAGAGTGCACCTCTCTTGCAAAGGGCTCGTTATAGTGAGCCTTACCAGCGCAGCACGTTCGCGAAGTGAGCTTAAACGACCAACATGATAAAAGCGGCAAAAACTGCCTTATGGTTATTAATTTTTTGGAGTTTACGATGCGGTTAATGATTTCAGCTGTGGTGGTGGTTTACATAGGCTATTTCTTTCCAAGTTATGTCCTGCTTGATTACTACCTGAGCATTACCCGAGAGTGGGCATTAAATCCGACTTTGGATCGAGCACTCTACTCTGCTTTCGCCTACTATTTTCTACCTGTTATCGCTTTTTTCGTGCTATTTGTTAGTGCTCGGCGAGATAAGCATTGGAAGCAGTACTTAACCTCTTGGCCCAGAAACGTATGTACATGGGGTGAAGGCGCGTTGATATTGATTGGGGTGATTTCATTAAATTCCGTATCAAATTATCTTCAATATATTATTTTTGATTGGTTTTCCCCGGGATCTTGGCAGGCCCAATCCTACAATTTTACCCCTTTATTTTCGGCCTCTGATGGAGTAATTGATTGGTCGAGTGTGTTGCGAAGCGCTCTAGACGGTGTGCTCATTTCTCCCGTGATAGAGGAGCTCCTGTTTCGTTATTTGTTGTTTGTTATTTTCAGGTCCATTTTTGGGGTTACTAACGCCGCATTACTCTCAAGCTTAATATTTGCTTCAATACACCAGTGGGCGCTGGACGCATTTATGTCTGGGGCGTTTCTATGTTGGGTCTTTGAGCGATATCGCCGCCTAGGAGTAGTCATTGTCATTCATGCTTGCCATAACCTGTTTATTTTACTTTATGATCTTGTCTATTATTTAAGCACTCAGCTTCACTTTAACCCTTGGGAGGCGGTTGATATTAGTATTATTGCGTTGCAAGTGGGGTATCTAGTGATTTTTTCACTATTTATTGATTATCAGCGTAGAGGGTTTAAGGAGAGGTAAGGTTTATACGGGGCGGTCTACTTTACGCCTTTATTTTAAATTCACTTGGTTGAGTTTTAGCGTGCTTTGGTTGTCAGCCACTTTTCTCCTCCATCATAAAAGTGAAATGAACGCTACGCGATTTTCACAATGAAAACAGTGCTGCCAAGAGGGAGTAAGGAAAGGATATTTAAAAGTTAGTGAGTGGTCTAAGCAAGCAATTGTCTTGCCTAGCTTCTCCGTTCCCTTCAAATCTCATTTTTAATTATAGTTAAATAATAAGTGTTTTTTTACCCAATCCTATAGCTTTGTTGATTCATCAAAAACCTATGGTTAAATAATATGCGAAAAATAATTGAAACTCAGTCAGCCCCTAAAGCTATTGGCCCATACTCTCAAGGGGTGATTTCTGGAGGGCTAATTTTCACTTCCGGACAGCTACCGCTTCACTCACAATCAGGCTTGATGGTTAAATCCTGCCTTGAAAAACAAACGACTCAATGCCTAGAGAACATGAGAGCCATTTTGCTACATGCGAATACTGATGTGTCAGACGTAGTGAAAACAACCGTTTATCTTACCGATATGGTGAGCTTTTCAATTGTGAATGAAATTTATAATGATTTTTTCATTAAACATGGTGCCAATTATTTTCCCGCAAGAACCTGTATCGAAGTGTCAAAACTCCCTCTCAATGCCATGATTGAGATAGAGGCCGTTGCTGTCGCACCTTAGCCGTTAACGTTTCGTAATTTTTTAGCTCCAGGGTGCCTATGTCGTAATTGTCATCAACAGCGCGAAAAATCCGAATGAGAGCATATTTGGTACGCTTAACTACTGAGCAAATTGATTCCTTAAAATCAAACTTAGATAGTACCTTCTATTGGTTTCAAGAAGGTACTGTGCTCAACTTCCTTGCGATAGCAAAATTAAAGAGCATGTTGTAGAACTACTAAAACATCGAAAACCCTATCTGGCAGGGTAGATGTCACTGTTAAAATTTAACCAGTTTGGGCGATAAAGAGTAATTGTGTCTCGTATCTCAGTAGAAAGAAAAGAAGCTATATTGAAGAAGCTATTACCTCC
>NZ_JBFRSD010000056.1:0-1054 GCF_041473395.1 Vibrio sp. 10N.222.55.C6 | reverse complement strand
GGCTTTGTTGCGTAATTCAATGGAACTAAATCAAGAACCTACGATCTGATCAGCTACCACCACTCTCTCTCGTAGCCTTATGCCTAAACCTTGTTACAAAACAACCAACTGGAAGCAATACAACCAATCGCTCATTAACCGTGGTTCTCTGACCTTCTGGATCGATGAAGAAGCAATAAGTGGGTGGGCGCAAAGCAAACAGAATAAGCGCGGGAGGCCACGTCGGTTCAGTGATTTAGCTATTACGACAGCACTCATGGTGAAACGAGTTTTTTCTATGCCACTGAGAGCGCTGCAAGGATTTATCGACTCGATATTTAGGTTAGCCCATGTGCCGTTAAGTTGTCCGCATTACACCTGCATCAGTCGTAGAGCCAAGCAAGTTGAGGTCTCATTTAAGACTAAAGCGAGAGGAGCGATACAACACCTAGCCATTGATGCAACTGGCCTTAAGGTTTATGGCGAAGGTGAATGGAAAGTCAAAAAACACGGGACGGATGGCAAGCGGAGAGTCTGGCGAAAGCTGCATATTGCAGTTGATACAAGCACTCATGAGATCATTGCCGCCGAGCTAAGTTTATCAACGGTTACAGATGGTGAAGTACTCCCGAACCTACTGAAACAAACACGTCGAAGCATCCTTGAGGTGTCTGGTGATGGCGCTTACGACACGAGAGCGTGTCGCGCTGCTATTAAGATGAAGCGAGCCGTTGCGCTTATTCCCCCAAGAGAAGGGGCAGCCTTCTGGGAGCGTGGTCATCCTCGAAATCTCGCCGTGGGTTGCCAGAAATTATACGGCTCAAATAAGTATTGGAAAGAGCGGTATGGATACCACAAACGTTCATTGTCAGAAACAGCGATGTATCGAGTTAAACAGTTGCTAGGAGGACGATTGAGCTTAAGAAATTACAATGCCCAGGTGGGTGAAACTTACGCGATGATAAAAGCGTTGAACAAGCTTACTGGGTTAGGTATGCCTGAAACTTGTCGTATTGATTAAGAAATACGCGAAACGGGGTTGTTCTATCTTTAAATTTAATTACGCAACAAAGCC
>NZ_JBFRSD010000055.1:0-10403 GCF_041473395.1 Vibrio sp. 10N.222.55.C6 | reverse complement strand
ATATAAAATCATTGCTTTATGTTAAATAATTGATTAATTATCTTAAATGATTGTCATTTCCTCTGCTATTAATCGAATTTATAAGAATCATTTTTAATTTATAACCATACTAGCTATAGCCATGAATAAAATTATCTCCCTTTATATATTAATTATACTCTTCTTGGCAGGTTGTAATTTAGAATTGTCAGAAGAGGTTGATGTAAAACCAGCAATAACATTAGAACGGATCGATATTAGCGTCTCCTCATCAGGAATTCGGGGAACAAGTAAATTAACGATGAGGAAGGGGAACAAAAAAGCTTTCGTCGCAGTAGGTTATTATTCTGATCACTCTTCAAAGGTGCTAACTGATTTAAGCATTTGGCGCTCTAATAACAAGAACATTGGATATTTTGTAGAACCGGGACAATTAATTGGCAAAGCGTTAGGATTTATAAAGATCACAGCCACTAAAGATGGAGTCACCAGTAACACAGTGGACGTGGAGGTCTATGCATGTAGGAGTACGGGAGCTTCATGTCTTGACATCTTCGATACTGGTAGTGGGAAATTGTTTACAAATTCACCATCCAAAACGTTCCTAGATAGTAGAGGAGGCAGTACAAATAAAGGTTTTACACAAGAAATAGGAACTTCAGGTCCTACTGGGGATTTCTATATTTTCGATTGGAATAACGCAGATTCATTGTGTGACACATATAATTCCAAGAGTATTGCAGGACGAACCAACTGGCGTTTAGCTACTGTGAATGAGTTAAGGGGACTATTCAACACAAATGGAAATATGTTTACTGCTCGTGGCTGGGCAGTCAGGATAAATTACTGGACATCAACGTCTCGTGGTCCGGGCTATGCCAATATATCTCTCAGAAATGGTCACTCTGGGCTCACTATGCCGAGCGACGACTATCTTTACGCATCGTGTGTCTCTGTTCCTTAGCGGCAAACGTCTGAGTCTTAGATTTCTCTCTCAAAACCACCTACCTCGGTAGGTGGTTATATTAGTGATTTTAATAAAGTGCTTGGCAGGTACTTTAATACATTAGTTAGTTATCAAGATAAAACCTAGGCAGATAGATATTGAGATGAACTGGTAGTCTTCTTCGATGAAATAACCTACCAGAAGTGCCGAAGTATATTGATGATGTCAGCTAACTTAAATATCTTGGTTATACCTATTATTGGTATTGTTTCTGGATATTACCTTCTAAAAGAGGGTGTTTTAGGTTTTGACTTATTAGGTATAAGTTTTTTGTTGTCGGCAATTGCCATCTGTAGTGGATAAGGGCATTTGGCCAACAACATGCAGGGTGGTCGTATGGTTGTAATACTAGAAGTAATCCGCAAAGTCAGGATGTTCTATGGTTCGTAACTCAGAAGTGTCCAGCTTCGTGCTGACAGGGTAGATCACATTTTACCCGTGGCAGCTAGATTAGTAAAAACACTGACACGGTTTTGGTCCAAAGCTTGCCATCTTGATTTTGGGTCGAAAAATCCCGTAAGAAATTTCACTCTACATATAGTGTTAAGCGAGATCTAACTCTGAGATAATTTCTTGCAGAATGAGCTTGGATTCACTATCTAATCCTGTCAAAGGGGTTGGTAAACATGGGGATTCAGCATAGCCTAATATTTCTGCCGCACTGACCATCACCCTCATGGCACCGAGATTATCTGAGAACAATTGCCACAGTCTGTCATATCTTAGAGAGAGTTCTTTCGCTTGCGCAGGGGAAGAAATTTTGGCTTGCTTAAATAAGTATAGAGCGGTGAGTGGGAACAAACCTGCTAGGACGGAATACCAAACGTCACATCCTGCTTGAATGCCATTTGAAGCGAATACGTCACCACTAACTCCAATCGTTACATTGCCTGGCAGTAGTTTTCTGAGAGCTTGAACTCGGCATCCACCCTGATCTTCAAATTGCGCACCAGGGAACTTTATTGACTGCACCATTTTTAGCTTTGCAATCTCAGCATGGAGTTCGTGACTAAAGGTAAAATGGGTAGCAGCTGGGTTGTCGTATACACAGATAGGTACCGAAACGCTCTCCGATACACGTCGATAGAGTTCATAGACTTCTTCATCGAATAACCGATGATAAGAAATAGGCGCGAGTAAAAGACCTTTTACGCCGAGCTGCTCTGCTTGCTCAGCATTAGCAAGCACATCCCTTAATCGTAGCGACCCGATGCCAGCCAAGACAGGAATTTCTCCTGCCATTTCAACTGCTGTAGCAATCGCGTTATGTTTCTCTGATGCGTTTAAATACGGATATAAACCTGTTGACCCTAAGGCACATATAGAATCAACCCTTGCGTTAATTAAACGGCCAAGAATCTGACTATAAGCGGTCACGTCGATTCGTTCATCCGACATCGGGGTGATCGGGAAAGCACTGATTCCTTTAAATATCATAGATAAATTCCTTTCATTATGTGTGTTTACCGAGTGTTATGCGACCATAATGAGCCTATCGCAAATACATTAAACAGGATGGTAAAGATAGACAATGATCTGCACAGCCAAGACTGGACACCAAATTAAGTGACTTTCCATACCTGTAGTTATTCATGACTTTCTAATTTAGCAAAGGTACTGATTTATTTTTGTCCAGAAACTTCATAGGCTAAATTTTTATCCGTCACTTTTTATCTCGAAAGCCGTCAACAAAAGTAAGCTATTCCCAACGGATGAAGTGGCAGGGAAGACGATCTTCTTAGCGATCCAGGATGTCTCCGTACAATGGACGATGCCCATATAAGCAAATGGCGACAAGTTCTGAACCGCTTTATAATTATGTTCGAAGACCGATTAACTGCTTATAGGTAACCAGGGCAGTTACAAAGAATCCTTTATATATACAGGCTTTGGGGCTTTATCAATAATCGACTGCACAAATATATCAACGCATTCAGGCGTAAGTGGTAGGCTTAGTGATGGTTCGGTTATCTCAAGTTCCAGCAGCAGCGGCCGACCATTTTTACCTTCAATGAAGTCTAATCTCGCGTACAGAAGTGGTTGAGAAAGACCAAGATTGCTTTGTACTAACCTCAATATACGCTTCGCCAACGCCTTCTCTTCACTATTCGCTTCTTTTAGCTTGCGAAATTCCATGTCCGGCGTTTTAGTCTCACCACGTTGTGCGAGCAAAGGTTCCTTCTTAATCGCATGTGAGTACGTATGATCAAAGTAAATCATGTTCGTTTCACCATGCTCTTCAATCGTATGTAGGTATGGTTGAATAATGACGCCCTTACCTAGTCCTAATAGGTAACGCACATGCTGAGTTATTTTGTCTAAATCTTCGATGGACAGACGAATGACACCGAATGAATAGGCACCAACTGTTGGTTTAATCACGACTTCGTGAACTTTCCAGTAGTTATCTTGAAGATTAGCAACGGCTGCTTGAATCTCAGTTTCTGAGTAGATGATTTCTGTCGGGACAATTGGGACACCCTGCTTCTCGAGTTGTTTCAAATAACTCTTGTCTGAGTTCCATCTGATCACCGATAGAGGATTGAGCAGTACTGAACAATTTTCAACTTGTTGGCAAAATTCAATGAATGGCTCAATTTTCTCCATATAGGTCCACGGTGAGCGCAGGACAACCACATCATACATAGCCCAATCGTGGTTGGGGCTATCCCAAAATATCACATCAACTTCCACGTCAGTACGCTTAAAAGCGTCCAGAATATAAGGCATATCATAGTCGACAGCTAGGCTATCACTATCTGAGACTAAAGCGACTTTCTTTGTTGCGAGCATTTAACTATTCCTTTTACTACCAGGGAAGAAGGGATTCCATGTGAATAAACTGACCACTCACTAAGCTGTCAGCATCAAGTGCCACTTTTATCGCTGTGAGGGCTCCTTCTTTTGGGGTTAACATCCCATCGCCATCGTTTAAGTCGGTCTTTGTATAGCCGGGATGGATGCTATTTACCGTTATCGAGGTATCTCGAAGCTCATAGGCGAGGTGAGCAGTCCAAGAATTGAGGGCACTTTTTGAGGCACTGTACGCTGGTAGAGATTTAAATTCATCCGTGTATGCGTATGATTTGGTGTCACTATGTAACGTCACCGATCCCAATAAGCTCGATACATTGAGGATTTTTCCTTTCATTGAGCGCTTGAGTAAAGGTAAAAAGCTGCGGGTTACGTTTACCGTACCAAACAAATTTGTATTGAACGTTTCAAACCATTTTATGAGTGGTTGTTCAGACGGCGGTGTGCCATATTCTTCAACCCTTATTGCTGCGTTGTTTATAAGTATATCGACCTTACCAAACAAGGTTTCAACGATATGGACGGCTTCTTTGATAGATTTGTCGTCGGTAATGTCCATACATAAGCAATAGACTTCGATACCTTGGAGGTTCAGGTTAGCAGCAGCCTCTTTAATTGCTGCTGCTTTTCTACCAGCAAGCAGTACCTTATGACCTTGCTTGCCAAGTTCTGCTGCAATTTCAAAACCGATCCCTCTGTTTGCTCCTGTAATGAGCGAAATCTGTGAGTCTGACATTCAGCCTTCCTAGCTCTTAACTTTCATAAAGTGAGTTTGTTTCTTCCCTTCTATCAACTTTCCGACGACAATAATGAAACAAAGAGCCAGTAGAAGTGTTAGAAAACTGAGTATCGCCATCCAGTTACCGAAGCGCTGCGCTATGAATCCGGACGTAATTACAGGTATCGAAAATCCGACATAAGAATAGATGTACATGCCAGCCGTAGAGCTTGCCTTGTCGATGTTATGGTTACTCGTAAACTTAAGTAGCCCCGCCATATATGTGAAACCATAACTTGAAAGGCTAGTGCAACTGGCTCCGAAAAGAATGATCGTGATAGATTCATGATAGTAGCCAAGTGCTATGAGGCTAAACCCAAATACCGTAAAGAAACATCCCAATATTAGGCTTGAGTTTGGGTGCAAGCGTTTAGCAATGTGTTGAGTCAAAAAACCAGTGCAAATAGATAGGAAAACCATTAAGCCAGTCCAATCGCTTAAACCCATCTCATTGAGAAGTATTGGTACGATTGCGATGACCATACCCGTTGTAGCCCAAGCTAACATCATGCCTAAACCATACGACCACGTGTTGGTGGGGAAGCAAGGCAATGTAATGAGTTTGAGATTTGGTTTTATGGTTTGGTTGCTCGGCAATCGAACCAGCAACAACAACAACAAAGAAACGAGTAGAAATAGACTGAGGTAACTGTATGGCAGCACTGTCATGCCAGCTACGTTTAGGCTCACACTTGTCGCAAGTGCACCACTACCAAACCCCAACGACGTAGACGCGGCCACTAGCAACGTACCAAATTTTTGTTCTCGTTCATCAATAAGGTCGTATATATACGCTGAGACTGAGGTTGTGGTTAAGGCGGTAGCAACACCCAATAGCAGTCTTGCGACAAATAACGAGGTCCAATTTGGCTGAATGACGAGCAATGCCGTTGCCCCCGCACTTAACAATAGTGCAAGGAATATGGGTTGCTTCCTACCTACTTTATTTGAAATACCCCCTAGCATTAATAGAGTAGGCAATAGACCCAATACATAGGCAGCAAAGGCGATGGCGACCGCCGCGGGGCCCATGTTACTGTTTTCGGCATAAACACTGTAAAGAGGTGCTTGAAGGTTTACAGAGTAGGTCACACAGAACATGACCAACGCCAACACACTTAATGAAATTCGTTTTTCCATACGAGTATTCCTTTCGTTGATAATTATCGTTGATAGCGTTTACATGTCACGTGTACTATTAACATAAATCCAGTATTTAGAGGGTGAACTATGCATTACATTCAGCTGTTATAGACTCTTCGCTCCAAGTTGTAATAAAAGGGTCCGTTTCTTCATTACCAAGTTGATCAAACAACTCAGTAGACAAATATCTTTCTCCTGTATCTGGTGCCATTGCCAATATCACGCTTCCTTTAGATGCAGATTTAGCCACTTCTAAAGCTGTAGCTACCGTTGCCCCGGCAGAGATACCAACAAGAATGCCTTCGTGACGAGCTAAGTCACGTGCCGTCGTGATCCCCAAATTTCCATCAACAGTGACAAGGTTATCCACCACACTCTTATCCAGCACACTTGGTATGAAATCTGGGGTCCAACCTTGGATGGGGTGAACTTTCCATTGGTCCTTTGCGAGGATCTGAGCACCTTTAGGTTCTGGGACGACAATTTCAACCTCCGGTCGTGCCACCTTCAGCATCTGTCCAATACCCGTAAGAGTTCCGCTTGTACCAAAGCCTGTGACAAAGTAATCCAAACGCTTACCAGAAAAATCACTGAGTATCTCACTTGCTGTCGTTTCACGATGATAAGCAGGGTTAGCTGGATTATCGAACTGGCGGGGTCTGAACCATCCATTCTGAGCTGCAAGCTGGTCGGCAATTCGATTACCGCCGCTACTACCTTGTTCACTTGGGAACAAGATGACTTCACCACCGTAAGCGCGAATTAGCTTCCTGCGTTCTAGCGAATATCCATCCCCCATTACGGCGATAAATTTGTATCCTCTGGCTGCGGCAACCATGGCCAAGGCAATTCCAACATTACCTGAAGTGCATTCAATAATTGTGTCGTCTTTCTTGAGCAAACCTTTTGTTTCAGCGTCTAACACGATTGAGAGTGCAAGCCTATCTTTGACTGAACCAGCTGGGTTGAAAGACTCCACTTTGACATAAACCTCGACTCCCTTTGGAGCAAGATTGTTTAGTTTGACAATTGGAGTGCATCCAACAGTTTCTGTTATTGAGTTATATAAAGGCATCTACGTTCTCTCGTTAGTTTTTATTTGAAGGGACACAGTCTTGGTCGTTTCACACTAGCTTCTTGCAACTGATACTGACGCCATTCGAGGTTTTCTTCTTCTCCATAAAACCCCAACTCAGTTGGCATCACTCCGTTGTTGTATTTTTTGACACGATTTCGAATACGCTCTCGAGCCTGCCTGCCACCTTTCGTTTCACCATTAGCGACCATGTCAAAGACCTCCCTTGCGTTAATCACAAAATTAAGGCGTGAGCCGAGATTCCGATTTCTAAGCACTTGATGCTTGTCTGAGCTCATGTTGATAAACAGTTCGACACCATTAAAGCAGTATGTCCATTTAGATGCCTCGGGGTCGATAGGTATATGCCTAGGCCATTGAGCGACATCGTGCTCATGCGTCCAATTTAAGACTTCCCAACCAAGCTTGTGCGGTGCCATTGAAAGTGAAAGGTCCGGAGAAAAAAACACCACTAATGGCGAGAACATACGCTTATTAACTGGAGTGGAATTCAACATGTCCGTATAAGCAATCAGTCCATGCAAAAACGGGTAGTAAGTGTTGTGTTCATCCGACTCACAAAACAGCACTTGGATAGTCTTAGAGTTCCACGCTCTGCGGCTAAACAGGCAAGGGAACTCAGGGGCGCTGACTCTCTTACTGAATTCTTCCCACGCTTCCTTCTTCCAGTTTGAAAACTGATTCAGTTCTTGCAACAGTTCTGCATGTGTATACAAGGTTTTATGTTGCTCATTAGGCGCAAGAGCCGCAGGGTTAGTTTTGATGATTTCCATGACTATAAACTCTTATTTTTTTGAATAGCGCATCCACGGCTTGAATGATGAGATCTAGTCCTTCTGTATTGGCTACTGACGAGTGGCTATCTGCACAGAACTCAGCAAGTTCTAAGCCCATAATTTGGTTGTTAGGAAGTGACTCGAATAGATCCAATAATTGGGCGACTTTCAAGCCTCCCTCGACTTTGAAGTCAGCGGAAATCTGCCCCGGGTCCATAACGTCCCAATCCACATGAACCCAGACTTTGGAATCACCAATGAATTTGATGACTGACTCTGGCGTCAGAGTTGAAGGGGGAAAGTGCATGAGACCTGCATTATTAACGTTGTTAAGTTCTTTTTCATCGATGTCATGTACGCCAATTAAAGCAACATTATTAGGTTTAACTCCCGCGCCAAAACCGCTATCCCACAGGCCGCATGTAGCAGCCAATACCATCCCGCCGAGATAACCGGTTTCTGTCGTTTCAGGGGTATTAAAGTCACTGTGTGCATCGATCCATAGGACCTTTATGTCAGGAAAAGTCGATGCAACAACGGGCAGTGTCGCTAAGCTCGCTGAGCAGGTATTTGATGCAAATAGGACAGGGCTATCGCCAGTGGCTAGTAAATGGGAGATTTTTGTCTGCAACAGAGCGAGGGTCTTTCGAGATTCCTGGAGTGCAACACTCCAATCATCCGATTTCGTAGGCGATCGTTGCCCTACTTAGGTGTAATGTCATAATATAGAGCAAGTTTATTTGCTGTGAGCTTTGCGCCCTCGAGCATACGATCTGCTCTGTCCGCGACACGTCCTTGAGAGCAGAGTATTTGAAAAGGCATTTAGAAAGACGTCCATATATTAAAAATGAAGTCTTTTTATAGCTCAGCTAGATAAATATAAAAAAATAATAATGATTATTTATTATCAAAATAACTTTCAATATTAATTGAATTAATAAAATCCCATATATTATAAGGGTTTTTATTGACTTTCCGTATTCTCGTTTTAACGTGTTGTAGGTGAGTAAATTTGGCCACTAGGCTAGAGGTTTTACAAGACCTTAAATAATTCATGAAATATTAATTTAATAAAACGTGTAACTCAGAAATGTCCGTGCGACCTGAAGTCGTATGAAACGTTGTTCACCACGAAGGGTGAACCATCTGTACTACCAGATGCCCCTAGGAGCCTGAATAAAGAAGCGGCTCTGACAATGTAACGAAGCTTGGTTGTTGACTGAGCTGGAAGAATCGTTAGAGGACGTTCCTCCTGACAACCACAAGTCGGGTGAGTGCTAGGGGGGCAATATGATGAATATAATGAATCCATTTAAGGCGCGTTATATGATGAAGCAGCGGAAGTGGTTAATACGCTGTAGCCAAAAGGCAACGAGAGTCGGGAAGAGATTGGACATTACTCTTTCGTGGTCATTGCACTCTCCGCACCATTGTGGGCATCTAAGTTGACATTTTATGCGGCATACGGAACAGGGCAAGCCTGTATATCTCCCTATGGGAAAGCAGCCTGTAAAGGTTGCCGATAGGTATGCAGGTAAAGGAGGTTAGAAAAAGCGAATGCTACTTTGTAATGAAGTAGATACAGGTTATATCTGGCGCGAAAGCGAGCTGACTTCTAACTGGTCTCCCGTTGCGAGATAGCTTGAAGAACTTTATTAAAGAAGAAAAACAAATGATGATTTCGAATAAAATCAGTGCGTCTTCTGACAGCGAACCGTGGTTTCTTATTCATTAAATGGCCATTGGGGCAGTTTTAAAGCTTTAAGTGTGTATCGCAAAGGTAATTTTGTTACTGGGTGCTTAACGATGCCTTTGTGGAGGCTTGAGCCGTATGCAGTGAAAGTTGCACGTACGGTTCTGAGGAGGGAGGCATCTGGGAACAGGTGCCGCCTATCCGACAGAGGCGTTTTAGCGATAATCGCCGTTAACTGTAATTTCGTCATTTTTAGCCTGTATTCTGGAGTTAAAGTGCTCCTGGATAAGAGTAACTTGGCGTTCATGTAAAAACAGTGTGTTCAAATCTACACCCCTTTCAAGAGGGGCGTTTTTCATCGATAATTTAGGCTCTTAGCGAAAACAAATAGTAATCGGGAAGTATTCCAAAAAATGCCCCTGTATTTTCAATTTTTCACCACACAGCCAAGTTAAAAGATTTTCGCTTCTTAAGCTCAATAAGCCATGAACCAAAATATTTTTCGACCGACTTATCTTTCCATAAAATTGACCTTGCGGCATGGATAAATAGCGTTCTCAGTTCTTTATTTCCTCTTTTTGATATTCCAAGTAGCGTTAACTGGCTTTGTTGCGTAATTCAATGGAACTAAATCAAGAACCTACGATCTGATCAGCTACGTTCACTACTTCTCGTAGCTCTATGCCTAAACCTCTTTACAAAACAACCAACTGGAAGCAATACAACCAATCACTCATTAACCGTGGCTCTCTGACCTTTTGGATTGATGAAGAGGCGATAGCGGGTGGGCGCAAAGCAAACAGAATAAGCGCGGTAGGCCACGTCGATTCAGTGATTTAGCTATCACGACAGCACTCATGGTGAAACGCGTGTTTTCTATGCCACTGAGAGCGTTACAAGGATTTATCAACTCGATATTTAGACTGGCCCATGTTCCATTAAGCTGTCCGCATTACACCTGCATCAGTCGTAGAGCAAAGCAAGTTGAGGTCTCATTTAAGACAAAAACGAAAGGAGCGATACAGCACCTAGCCATTGATGCGACTGGCCTAAAGGTTTATGGCGAAGGTGAATGGAAAGTCAAAAAACACGGGACAGATGGCAAGCGTAGAGTCTGG
>NZ_JBFRSD010000054.1:1087-2951 GCF_041473395.1 Vibrio sp. 10N.222.55.C6 | reverse complement strand
ATGGCAAGCGTAGAGTCTGGTGAAAGCTGCATATTGCAGTTGATACAAGCACTCATGAAATTATTGGAGCCGAGCTAAGTTTATCGACGGTTACAGATGGAGAAGTCCTCCCTAACTTATTGAAACAAACACGCCGAAGTATCCTTAAGGTGTCTGGTGATGGCGCTTACGACACGAGAGCATGTCACGCTGCTATTGAGATTAAGCGAGCCGTTGCGCTTATTCCCCCAAGAGAAGGGGCTGCCTTCTGGGAACGTGGTCATCCTCGAAATCTCGCCGTGGGTTGCCAGAAGTTATACGGCTCAAATAAGTATTGGAAAGAGCGGTATGGATACCACAGACGTTCACTCTCAGAAACAGCGATGTATCGAGTTAAACAGTTACTAGGAGGACGATCAGGGCAAGATCATGAAAAACCCATATGGAATAAGGGGTAGCGTGAAGTGATGTTTCCACTAATTTGTACACTGAAGTCACAACAAATTCAATACATTCAAGATCGATTTGATGATCAGATTTAGGTGTGATCATATACTGTTTTTTAACAGCAGATATTTAGCCATAATGAATGGATTAAGCCTTTTGGACCATATTTCAGTTATTCGAGACCCTCGCCAAGCTTGGAAAATAGAGCACACGCTAACCGACATTATCTTCTTAACAATTGCAGCAGTGATTGCTGGTGCTGAAGGTTGGGAGGATATTGAAGATTTTGGTGAAGATAACTTGGAATGGCTTAGGCAGTATGGTGATTTCAAACAAGGCATACCAGTACACGATACCATTGCCCGAGTTATCAATCTTATTTCCGCCAAGCAACTGCAACGATGCTTTACTGCGTGGATGAAAGACTGTCATGAGACGACAGAGGGTGAAGTGATTGCTATCGACGGCAAAACTCTCAGAGGCACATACAACAAAGACAAGCGTTGTGGTGCAATCCATATGGTTAGTGCCTTTAGTGCAGCAAACCAAGTTGTACTAGGACAAGTGAAGACTGCGGATAAAAGCAATGAAATAAAAGCGATCCCTGAACTGCTTGAAATGCTTTCCTTGCGAGGTTGTTTAGTGACTATTGATGCTATGGGATGCCAGAAGGATATAGCTGAAAAGATAGTCGCTCAAGATGCAGATTATCTCTTAGCGGTAAAAGGTAATCAAAAACGATTGGAGCAAGCGATTAGCCAAGTGTTTAATTCTAGTATGATTAATAGTTTTGAAGGTGATAAATACGTCACTCAAGAGAAAGGGCATGGTCGTACAGAAACGCGTTTGAGTATGGTTGTTCACAATACAGATTTCTTAGGCTATATAGCGTTTGATTGGGCTGAACTCTCCACAATTGGTATGGTCGTTTCAATTCGTCAAGAAGGTGATAAGCCAGCAGAAACAATGCAAATCAAGCACTACATAAGCTCAGCAAAACTAACGGCTAAAGCTTTACTAGAGAGCACGCGAGCACATTGGAGCATTGAAAATCAGATGCACTGGCGATTAGACGTTGGTTTTAAAGAAGATGAATGTCGGATACGTCGAGAGCAAGCCGGTGAGAATTTAGCAGTTATAAGACATATAGCTTTAAATCTGCTGACGGAAGAAATCAGCTTCAAAGCAGGGATCAAAAGAAAGCAGAAAAAAGCGAACCGCAATAACGCTTACCTTTCGCAAGTCCTTGCAGGGCAAGGGGCTTCGTAATCTTGCCCTGGGAGGACGATTGAGCTTAAGAAATTACAATGCGCAGGTGGGTGAGACTTACGCGATGATAAAAGCGTTGAACAAGCTTACTGGGTTAGGTATGCCTAAAGCTTGTCGTATTAACTAAGAAACACACGAAACGAAGTAGCTCTATCTCTAAATTTAATTA
>NZ_JBFRSD010000054.1:0-340 GCF_041473395.1 Vibrio sp. 10N.222.55.C6 | reverse complement strand
ATTACGCAACAAAGCCTATCCTCGCCCTAAAAGCGGGCGAGGATTTACGGAGAAATTGCTAACTGGAAATTGAGAACCTCAAAATTATCCTATAAAATTTATTCCTAACGAAGCCGCAAATTCCACCTGCTTCCAGCTCGATCTAAATCACGATCATTTTTAATCCGACCTAGGCGACTTGCCCCTCCCTCCTCTCCTCGACCACCTACAACCATAGCTAACATTTCTAATTCTTCTTGCGATAATAAAGGATGATTGTCAAATATAACTCGTTTCATTATTAAACCCCTAATTTTATTACTAATAATCTTAAAATTAAACAAAAGAAATTAATTTTAAA
>NZ_JBFRSD010000053.1:0-599 GCF_041473395.1 Vibrio sp. 10N.222.55.C6 | reverse complement strand
CATCGCCAGGCTTTAAATTTTTAAAATCGTTTTTAAACGGTTTTTGAATTGCTGATATAGCTCAGCCCGGTAGAGCGCACCCTTGGTAAGGGTGAGGTCCCCAGTTCGAGTCTGGGTATCAGCACCATATTTAGTTGATTTGATTATTCAAGTTAACAACAGAATTTGCTTGGCGACCATAGCATTGTGGACCCACCTGATTCCATGCCGAACTCAGAAGTGAAACACAATAGCGCCGATGGTAGTGTGGGGCTTCCCCATGTGAGAGTAGGACATCGCCAGGCTCCAAATTGCTTTATGCTGAATAGACACTGCGGAGTGGTAGTTCAGTTGGTTAGAATACCGGCCTGTCACGCCGGGGGTCGCGGGTTCGAGTCCCGTCCACTCCGCCACTTATTAGAAAGCCTAGTCTTATGACTGGGCTTTCGTCATTTCTGGGTATCGATAATTCGGTCTCCAACCACGAGCTCCGGTCGCCTGAGATCCTAGCTACTCCGCCATTTATAAGAAACCTCGCTAGAAATCGCGAGGCTTTTTTGCATCTAAATCATAGTGTTTCGCACGTCAGTCGAATAACTTATACCAATCCGGAAAATTAA
>NZ_JBFRSD010000052.1:0-878 GCF_041473395.1 Vibrio sp. 10N.222.55.C6 | reverse complement strand
GCTTTGTTTCCTAATTGGATCTCAGATAGAAACGGCCAGTATGGGTGATTATTAGGCTATTTCTATCGTTTTAGGCATACCTAACCCTGTGAGCTTATTCAACGCTTTAATCATGGCGTAGGTTTCACCAACCTGAGCATTATAGTTTCTTAAACTTAATCGCCCACCAAACAGTGTCTTTACACGGAACATAGCCGTCTCTGAAAGTGACCGTTTATGGTAACCGTACTTCTTTTTCCAATGTTTATTTGAGCCGTATAATTTCTGGCAAGCTACCGCCAGATTACGGGGGTGACCTCGTAACCAAAAAGCAGCACCTTCTCTCGGTGGAATAAGTGGAACAGCTTGTTTAATACGTATTGCTTCGTAGCATTGTCTTGTATCGTAAGCTCCATCACCAGATATCTCATTGATTCTACGACGAGTTTGATTCAGTAAATTAGGAAGAGCTTCACCGTCAGTGACATTCGATAAACTTAACTCAGCCGCAATGATTTCATGAGTGCCAGTGTCTACGGCTAAATGGAGCTTACGCCAAACTCGACGCTTCCCGTCAGTACCATGTTTTTTTACTTTCCATTCACCTTCACCGTAGACCTTTAGCCCTGTTGCATCAATGGCTAAATGCTGTATTGCGCCTCGGGTCTTTGTCTTGAATGACACATTAACCGTTTTGGCTCGTTTACTGATGCATGAATAATGAGGACATGACAACGGGAGTTGAGCGAGTTTGAAAACAGAATCGATGAATCCTTGTAACGCTCTCAACGGCATCGCGAATACTCGTTTAACCATGAGGGCGGTCGTAATGGCTAAGTCACTAAACAATCGAGGTCGACCTCGTTTACCTTGCTTGAGTTGCTTCCACTGTTGAATCG
>NZ_JBFRSD010000051.1:0-8021 GCF_041473395.1 Vibrio sp. 10N.222.55.C6 | reverse complement strand
TTATAAATTAATTATTATAAAAATAATGATTAAATATATATTTTATCATTGTGGTCAAATATGGGATATAATATATGAAATTTCTAAAAACAAATTCATTTAAAAAACTATGTTTACTCGCTTTTTTATTTAATATTAATAGCGCTTTTTGCTCTTCCACTGGACCTAGAGAGGAACCTTTTTCGAGGCTTTATCTTGAAGGCACCTATGTGAATTTATCGCCAAATTCTAAAATATACGCCAATAATAGAATGCAGGCCGAAATTGAAATTTATTATCAGTTGAAATCTAATTACACGTTTGACAATGCAAGTCTCAAAAAACTCTATACGGCGGAAACGATTGACTCGCTCTCCGTCTCAGATTCTCACAGCGGGTATGTATTAGATATCAGGCTTGAGGATGGAAGTAACCGAAACAGACGAAGAGAAGGCTATAGGAGTGTTTCTAAGTTTGTTTCAGGTAACCGTGCAGATGTTTATCATCTGTGTGTCCAAGCGACGGCCACCAATAATATCACTGGTGAATCTCTTACCCAAAATACTTGTAATGGAACCACAAACAAATCTTCTGCCATCGTCGAATTGTTGACCCCAAGAACCTTTACCAGTTCAGATTTTACCTACGAAACAAGCAATAGCGGATGGAGTGATGGGGCCATTCTTCATCTCAATAAGTATAAGCCTAACAATTTTACGCTCCAGAAAGTTTGGCAAGAAGGGGGGCTGAGATTTAATAATGACCACCATAGGTTGCTGGGGACTTATAGCAACAGCCAGTCCTCTTCCGCCTTATACTGGATATATGATACAGATGCTGGCCATATCAACATACCATTTTCAACTACCTATGACACTGGCTGGAAAGACCGGGTTGTCTATGGCGATCTCAATACAGATGAGGCCATTATATTCGTCAGCTCATTTGGGCGCGGTATTTACAGCAGCAACTCTGCTAACATCTCTAAAGCATTTCCTCCCTATGACTGGAACCAAAGTATTAGTCCTGATGGAAAAATAGTGTATTTCGAAGATAAATTTGGCAATAGAGGATACTTTAGTTTTTCAAGAACTAGCTACAATGATTATTTCGAGGAAGGGTACTATTTAAGAAGAATACATAGTGAACATAATTAATAGGTGATTAATAAAATGTCTTTTTTATCGAATGCACATAACTTCTCAATTATTAATAATTCAGGTGTCGATCCTAGGACTGGGGCTTATATATGTTCAATAAGGCTCGCTGATTTTATATCACATAAAACCGTAGGTTCTCCCATTTCCTTGGTATTAAACTATCGTGCCGAAAGTGTTCGAGATGAAGGGTTTGGGAGAGGCTGGCTTCTTTCTTTCAGTCGTTTTGACAAAGAAGATAGTATTATTTACCTGAGCTCAGGACAAAATTATAAAGCGATTTATAATCATCAGACTAATGAATATAAACTCCCATACAGAAAAATTAAAGATATTAAGTTACTCTATTCTCTCAGTAATAATGAAATTAATGTTATCTATAAAAGTGGGATTGTAGAATCGATAGACTATGAAACGGGAGCCTTGAAAAAGATCACCTCCATCCAAGGCTTGGAAACAACATTCCACTATAGAGAGAGTGACCAAACTAGCAAATTGTGGAAAATAACGGATGGCTCAGGAAGAGAATTACGGATAGATTATTGGTCTGAAGACTTAAAAACAACGGTCACACAGGTTGTAGGTGGAGAAACCTATCAAACACTGGTTGTTGATAAAGAAAGCAATGGTATTTATAAAAGATTAACAACGCTTCATTTACCTGATGACGAGTCGAATATCACTTTTGAGTACGAATACCTGAGTAATATTAACTATGATCTCCTGACAGTCTTTTCTCATCCCAGTGGCCTGAAAGAAATCCTCACTTACCAAAATGAAGGGCACAGCTTTCCGAGCGGTGGGCCGGTCAGTAAAGTCCCTTATGTGACTATGCATCGATTTGTCGCTGGGAATAATCAACCTGACCGAGTAACAAACTATACTTATTCAGATAAAAACTATCTCGGTTTTGCTAGTGAAGCCGCGTTCGTCAATGGAGAAGATACTCTATTCAAATCTAGGAGTGACTATGAGTATAGTAGTGTCGAGAAAATAAATAGCACGCAATCCATAACACGGTCTTATAATAAATATCATTTACAAAAATCTATAGAATATCGCCACAATGAGGTTCTTTACAGAAAAGAAGAGTACGTTTATTACGCGGAGATAAATACCAGTATTGAGCATCAACCAGCCAATTACTCATTTCTGAAGGAAAAACATGAAACTCACTATGAAGATTCTGATTCTAGAACGTTTGTCCATAAGTATCAGTACGATGATTATGGGAATCAAACCTTAATTCGAGAGATAAATGGTGATCAAACGAAGCGAGTCTATTACACCTCTTCAGGAGAAGGTCAAGCATGCCCTCCAGAGCCTAATGGGTTTGTTGCCTTCCTGCAGGAAGAAACTTTCCAGCCAGCTTCCTCTATTACTAGTCATGAACAAGAGAGGAAAAGTGTCTTCACCTACCAATCCTTACCCCGCATCGGAGGAGGCAACTTTGTCGTCCTTAAACATGAAGAGAGCTCTCTGAGTCGTGTAGATTATGTTTACTTTAACAATGTTGAAGAGCTTACTCATGGTCAATTACAAAAAACCTCTACTTTTATCAATGATTTTGTTTCACGAAAGGACTTGTCGTACCGTTATACCGACCAAGATGTTGAAATTACAAGCGCACTAACAACACATGATAATTTAGTCGTTACCACCCAAGTCAAGCATGATTTAAAGAGTGGTGAAGCCGTTCAGTGGGTCGATAGTGAAGGAGTTATCTCAAGTTGTCGATACGATCTTCTTGGTAGGCGGACTCGAGAGATAAAGGCGGAAGGGACGGATTATGAAGCGGTAGTGAAGTATGTCTATCGTGTTGGTGATGGGCTCAATCAATTGAAGAGCATAGAGCCTACCGGTATCCAAAGCGTCGAAGACTACAACAATGCAGGCAAGGTCATTAAGACAAAACGAAGTGATCTTAATGGTCAACTCATCGTGTTGAGTGAACTCAGCTATAACAGCCTGGGTCAATTGATTGAGCAGCAAGAATTTGATAACTTTTCGACCAGTTCTTCAATGGTAACTAACTACGAATACGATGCCAGAGGCAACCTTAGTAAAATCACCCACCCAGAGGGAAGGATAGAAGTCATCAAGCAAAACCCCGTCAAGATGACTATAAACTATTCGATACAAGGTTTGCTTTCAGAAATTCGTTCTTTTGATTTAATGGGTAACTTATTAACAAAGGAGCTGCTCAACAGTCATGGGAAACGGTTAGCGTTTTTCCAGAATACTTATGATGCCTTGGGCAACTTGGTGTCGAGCACAGACCAGAAAAGTCATACTGTTGAATACACCTATGATACCGCAGACCGAGTTGTTTCAACACGTCAAATCTACGATGGTGAAACGCTTGAAATATCAAAAAAATACGTCCGTTACAGCCATGATCTTTTGCCTGTTGAAACCAGTGTTAATAATAAAACCATTGGGATTAGGGTGTATGACGGGCTATCTCGCATGGTATCTGAAGTGTCGAGTTCTGGAACTGAAAAACAGTCTTTTAGCGGGGCTTCTCCAATTCCCACGAGGGTTGTTATGGCGGATGGTAATGAACTCGAGATAACGTACAATAAGTATTTGAAGAAAGCCACGGCCTATAATGTTTCAGGCAACGAAGCGTTGAATGTCACCTATCACTACGACGCAAAATCTGGTCATCTAGTACGTGCAGAGAATAAAAATCTCATCAGTGCTTATGTGTACTTTAAAGATGGGATGACGAGAGAGGAGATGGCGTTTTTCCCCAATACGTCTGTTAGACTTTTTAGCTTTGAACAATATCACCTTTCAGGCAGGCTGGATTTTAAGCACGATTATTTTGGTAACGTCGTTAGATACAGCTATGACCGCTACGGAAGAATGTTTTATATCGAATATATTAAGCAAGATTCGAATAATGAGAGTGTCCATACATTCAGCACTTTAAATTATGATCACTATAGTCGCTTGGTCGGATGTGATACTTATAGGGGAAATGATCACCTTCAAATTAAACTAGAATTAAACGATGTCGGACTAGAAACGAAAAGAAGTGTTCATCTAAACTCTCAATTACAGTTTTCTTTGCAACAAGTTTATAACGATGAACTTCAAATCAGCCTAAAGACACTCGAAAGAGACAACAAAACAACGGTTGAAAAAATGTCATACGATGATTTCCATCGACTAGTTGATTATCAGTGTGATGGCTTTGAACACCCCAAAGATACATTTGGCAACAAAATCATTCGACAGCAATATAGTTATGACTTGTACGGCAATATAACCAAACTTATCACGTTTTTTTCAGACGGTACCGACAATATTTGTACATATACTTATGATACTGATGACGTGGTGCGTCTTGCGTCAATCTCTAATACCCACATTAGCTACTCTGAATCGGCTAACTTAACTTATGACACATCAGGAAACATAACTAAAGATGAGCGGGGGGCGCTTTATCATTATGACGCTCTTGGTCAATTGAATTCAACTTCTCTGCCTATTAACAACAAGTCTTATCAATTCGAATACGACGCTCAAGGCCGTGTAGTGGCGCAAATTGGGCAAGACGAACCCAAGATGGAGCTTTATTATCAAGGTGACCAGATAGTCAACGAATTATACGATGGATGGCACACTTGTTACCATAACGTGGGTGGTTTATGGACGGACCGTACTATTTCTTCGTACCTCAAGTTTAATATCAGCCCTTCAAATTATGATACCTCGGTGCATCTTGCTGAACATCAATACTTACTAGGAAACGCCCAACATAGTGCTATCGCTACTCTAACCTCACACCATGGCGATGATACTATTTCGACAGAATACAAAATGTACACCCCCTATGGACAAGGTTGAGGTGAAGGCGTGATTTATAGAGGAAATGTTTATCATGAATAAGAATTATGGTTCATCCGGTGTTAATCAAAGATATATAGATCTATCAAAAAGAACTTTTATCAAGTATTCCACCTCCTTGGCTGCTTTATCCCCGTTTATTTACTTTACTCCAAGATTTCTCTTAGCTGGCGAAGCCTTTAAATCAAAATTTGAATCTTCAGGGTTAATTGTGCCTGTTAAATTTTCTCAGAGTCGGTTAGGTTTTAATGGCGAACGTGAGATTAGCGACATTGGTTCAGGGCTATATCATTTAGGCAATGGTTTTCGGATTTATAGTTCAGGTTTGACTCGCTTCCATTCTGCAGATGTGTTGAGTCCTTTTGGAGAGGGAGGGAGTAACTCCTATAGCTATTGTTTTGGCGATCCTGTGAATTTGCGTGATCCCAGCGGAAAGTTTGCGATATCCAGTTTAATTATAGGGGCGATTGTAGGGGCAATTCTAGGGGCGGGCATCTCCGCAACTGCAGAAGGAATTCGTGCGATAGTGACGGATACGCATTTTGAATGGGAACAAGTTGGGATTGGGGCCGCACTTGGCTTTATCTCAGGAGGATTTGGCGCGGCAGCAACGGGAGCAAAAACCAGTGTACAAGTGGGCCTCGCGATTGCTGATGCTTCTGTGTCAAGTGCAGTTAGCTTTGGTCTTGAATTGGCGACTGGCTCAAGTGCCAAAGATGCCGCTTTAAATGCGGGAATTGGGGCGGTAATAGGCCTTGTAACGTTTGGGGCAGGAAGAGGGATCGGGGTGGCTCGTAGCAGAAGAGCATTGATGGCTACACGACGCCAAGCGATGGAGATGGTTGAGTTAAGACATTGGTCCCCTCTTGAAGATCTCACGACCATAACAAGGCAGCGCTCACCAGGTTATCAAAGAGCAGCAGCTATCTACAGGAGCGCCGACGATTATGTCTACAGCCATGGGGGGATTGGGTTAACCATGACGCCAGATGGTTTTAAAACAGCTGGACGGCTTGCGGAGTATCTACCAGAGGGCGCGCGAAGCGTTCAGAGGTTTAATTTGCAAACCTGTTTCGGGGCGACCGGAGGAAGCATGTTTTCTCAAGGGCAGGCTTTAGCCAATCATCTAAATACTAGAGTGGTTGCTTGGCCAGGTAACTACGTCCGCAACCTACCCGCAACTTCAGGGAGAGTGTTCAGACCTCAAGCCCCTGCATTAGCCAGGGTGACCAATAGCTTCAATACCGCGGCTGGTAACCTGAATAAACTCGTCATTTATGGTAGGAATCCGTCTTGGTTATGATAGTTAGAATGACAGTAATTTTTAACTAATGTGCTTTTTTACAAAAAATCTAGAGGTAAGTTGGTGGGGATAGGGGTTGTTGCCAAATTTGGGTAAAAGTAAAAAACTTCTGTCTGGCCTTTTGCCGAGTCCCGTCCTATGGCTAACTTTTAGTTCAAATGGAAACATAATATTCTCCCAGTCTGGTTGTTTATTTCATTATTGTAGCGGATTACTACAGGTGGATGCCGGCATTGCAACTGAGCTTGAAGCAGCAGCGAGTGAGAGCGTCCGGTTATTGGTTCTTTATCATCGAGGGGGAATTCACGCTCAAGCGATAATGTAACACTCTTCTTGTCTGGGCCTTCATTAGTATTAGAAGTGCTTATCTCACTGGCATATGACACTTTTAACATTGAAGGTTGCAACCCGATCGCTGTCGCATTCGCAATGAGCAACCCAGGCTCGGTATCACCTTGTTGAACAAAACCAGCAGAACGGGCTGGTAGGAGTAACTCTAACTCGAGGGGCGAGTCGTTGGGGATGATGCTTAAAATCGGTGTGCTTGGCTGCCCACTTTGGCTTGATAGGCAAGATAAAATGGCGACCACTTAAGTTAGGTGTGTTAGTAGAGGGGATGACGAGCGGAGATTGCATTGTGTTTGCTGAAGTCAGTCGAATTGCACGTTCAACGTTACAAGTACTAGAGGTACTCGAAGTGTGCATGAAAAAGAAAATTAATGTCTATATTGCAAAGGAAAACTTACAGTTATATGGCTCGAGGCAATCTCATATCACCGCTAAGGTGCTAGGAATTGCGGCAGAAACCGAGCGTGAGTTGATCTCGCTGAGAACGAAGGAAGCGCTCGCCGCCAGAAAGAAAAACGGAATGATTCTCGGAAGACTGAAGGGCCAAGCCGAGAGGGTGAAGCGCCGAGTACGCTGCGTGACTATATGAAGCTAAGGGTTAAGAGAGTTGTGAAAAGTGCTTGGCGGGAGACATGTGCTTACCAAAAACGGCTGCAATAATGAGGAGCTCTTGTTTTCGAATGTAGTAAATCACATGGTGCTTCAAAGGAAAGCGGAAGTAGTCTTGGCCCAACTCTGAAACTTCTATGCCGATCAACTTATTGCTAGCCAGTAATTCCATTGATTACTTTAGTTCTGAAAAGTAAGTGGTCCATTGTGTTTGCCCCCATCGCTCTAATGTATAGCGACGAATATCAATGAGATCAGACTGCGCTGCATAAGAAAGCTTATATTGCGTCATTAATCAAATTTACCTTGGTCAAGTGCATTCATGAAATCGTCACCGTCGACTAGGTTATCTGATAGAACATCGGCCTCTGCTTGTTCGAAGCGCGATTTCACCACCATCAATTTCAGGGCTTCAAGTTGCTCATATTCTTCACAAGACATCATCACCGCAACCGGTGAACCGTTCTTATTGATTTGTACGGGTTCACGTTGAGCCTTCATTAGTAAATCGCCAAATTTAGTTTTAGCTGTATTAGCAGTAAGTGATTGCATAATATTCTCCTTTTCGTTCATTATAAACGAATCGAACGCTTTAACTGATTTGTATGATTTTAGTTATACGGTTAATCCAATGGCGTGTCCATAAAGGTGTAATTTAGTGGATACGACTTGTTACCCCTCTCAGAACTGTCCAGTTAGTCTTTTAAATGTATATGTACACTTAATTAAAACTATCTTAATGTTCACTTGGCTTTGTTGCGTAATTA
>NZ_JBFRSD010000050.1:0-954 GCF_041473395.1 Vibrio sp. 10N.222.55.C6 | reverse complement strand
TAACTGATCAGGTCAATCCAATCTCTTGTACACATTTTTGTGACGCGATCTTTGCACTCAAGAAATCCATTCCAAGCGCTACAGACCTTCGAAACAATATCGTTATAATCAATGAAGTTTTGGTTTGCTAGATAGTGTTGCCTTAACCAACTCCACACTTGCTCTATAGGGTTAAGCTCTGGTGAGTATGGCGGCAATTTGATAATACTGACATTATCAAATGGGTTAGCAATATCATCGGTATGCCATCCTGCGCCATCCATTATTACCACTGAATGACGGTCTTTTTCTGTGACTTTAGATATCTGCTCTAGATGGTTTATCATGATGTCTTTGTTAACCCAAGGGACGACCATTGCCTCACCAATCCCTCTCGATGGGCACACTGAGCCAAACAAATAAGCGTATTCAAATTGCTGCTGTTTTACTACGCGAGGTCTCGTTCCACGAGTAGCCCAAAGACGTGTTGTTGTGTTCTGCTGACCAAACCTAGCTTCGTCTTGAAACCAGACATCAACACTCTCTAGCCCAATATGGCCGGGGATCTTAAGGATCGTTTCGATTTGGAATTTTTTTAAAATCGTCCTGTATTTGCTGTGATTGTTTAGGGTGTTTGGAACGAGAAGTTATCCAAGAAAAACCCATGTGGTCGAGGAGATAATAGATGGAATTAGGGTGGTAGTGCTTGTCAAAGTGTTTAACGATGTAGTCATGTATATCGCTTCCAACAAGGCGGCCACCAGAAGGTGATTCAGCTTCTTTTTTTATGAAGGCACTGAGTTGAGCCCGCTGCTCATCGGTGAGGTATGCAGGCCTACCAGTCCGAGGTTTTTCTTGAAGTCCTTCTAGGCCTTCTTCAAAAAAAATCCGAACCCATTTATTGACACTGGTTCGACTGACTTTGAGAGATTTTGCAATTTGTGTACGAGAGAGGCCGTCTTTAAAGTGTGCGAG